>CAMOQW010000143.1 GCA_946623195.1 uncultured Prevotella sp. | reverse complement strand
AATCGGCTGCAAAGGTACGAATAAGTGAGCGAAAAGCCAAATTTATTTGGACTTTTCCGAACGTGAGTACCTTCGGCGGAGCCAGAGGTACGAATAAAAAACCGTAATCTGCTTACACAATTTACGGTTTCTGTTGCCGCCAGTGTGTTAAGAAAGTCTAAAAACGCATACTCTGCATGCAGTCTTTGCCGACTATCTCACACTATATAGGCAGAAATGGTTAAATTTGCAACGTATAAAAGAAGTAGCTTATGAAGAAGAACAAAGTCATTTGGACAGGGCTGATGCTCCTACTGGCAGTCATCTGCATCAGCTGTGACAACAGCGATGACATAGTGTCAACCCGCAATAGCAGCGCAGTGCAGAAACTCTATGCCGTGGCTCGCCAGAGTCCTGACGCCATCCTGCAGTACAAGGCCGAGATGCCGCTGTTCACGCTCGACGACATCAGGAGCTATAATCCAGAAACGGGCGAGATGGCATTCAACAGCGTTAAGTTCGACACCCATCTATTCTATGACTCCAGTTGCAAGTATCGTGTCTATTTCTATGCCGGCAACGACTTGCTGTTCGACGCCCTGGCCGTCTCATGGTTCTCCAGTGCCGCCTATTGGGACCAGCTCACCTTCCAGTGCGATTTCTATGGCCCTTCTGACGAGACTGACGCCTCTAAGTCGCATTACTACCTGCGCTATGGCTACCCAGGCATCATCGATGGCGACGAGAGCCTCAAGCAACTCATGCTCAAGAATGCCCCGGCCATAGACCGCTTCATCAGTATTCTACGTTCAGAAGGAAAGATTATCGGAGACTGACTGACAAACAAACAGGGAATCCTATTATCAGGGCGACTGGATGGACACTGATGAACTCCTCAGCAGGTGCAAGGCTGGCGATGGCGAAGCCTTGCACCTGCTTTATCAGCGATACAAGCCACAGCTGCTCAGCGTCTGCCGGCAATATACTGGTGAGGCCGACATGGCCGAAGACCTCTTGCACGATGCCTTCGTGGTCATTCTTACTTCACTTGATCGTCTGAAAGAGGGTGACAAGCTTGAGGCTTGGATGACATCCATCACCCGCCACGTGGGCTATCACTACCGAGAGCAGCTGAAGAAAGAGCAGGCTGCCCTCCGAGAGGTTCCCCACGACGAACCCGCTCCAGAAGAGACAGCGCCACTGCCTGACTACGACCAGCTGCAGTCGCTCGTGGCCTTGCTGCCCGAAGGCTATCAGCGCGTGTTCAAGCTGTCGGTGTTCGAGGGCCTGTCGCATCAGGAGATCAGCCAACTGCTGGGCATCGCCCCCCATTCGTCTTCCTCACAGCTGTCGCACGCCAAGCGGATGCTGCGGCTGCTCATCAGGCGTTCGTGGCTGCTTCTGCTGTTGCTTATCGCCATTCCTACAGCCCTCTGGAAACTCATGCAGAACGAAGAAAAGACCAAGGAAAAGCCAGAGGCTGACCATAAGCCAACACCCACGCCCCATCATCGCGAGACCGCTGTCGAGAGTCTGAGAGAGCGCCCCGTCTACGCCGCCGTCGGCAAGCTGACGGCGGCGCCTCAGCCCATCAGCTATCAGGCGGAAGCCGTCATAGAGCCTGATTCCATACCTTCCTTTCAGATAGAGGAGCAGCCGCTCGACACCATCGGCCACCAGCATGAGCGGCTCGCCCCCCAGCCCTCCCCGACGGAGATGCAGGAAACACAGCAATTCATGCCCTCCAAACCTAAGAAGCCGGAATGGAACATCACGCTGGCTTACAACGGACAGTTGGGCCGTCGCGACGATTATCTGGCCGTTGCCACCATCAGCAAGGGCAGTTTCGATGCGACAAGCAACAGCTTCATCCCGGCAGGACAAGCGTTCAGCAACTGGAAAGACTACAGCTACTACCTGAGCAATAGCCCCCATGGGCTTATGGATGCAGAAACCCGCTCGCTGATGAACATCGCTGCACAGAACTCCACCATCAACGACGGCGCCATGGAAGCCCGTCACGAGCACCAGCTGCCCCTGACCGTCCAGCTCCTGCTCAGCCGCCAGTTGTCCGCCCGCCTGTCGCTCGAGACCGGCCTCAGCTACACGCTTCTGAGCTCAACCGTCCATACGGGCAGCGTCGCCTCTGTTCTGGAGCGCCAGCGGATACACTATCTCGGCATCCCGCTCCGCCTCGGCTGGCAGTGGTACGCCAACAACCGCTTCAGCCTATACTCCTCGGCAGGAGCCATGCTCGAACTGCCCATGAGTGCCACCACTGACATCAGCCACATCGACAATGGCACCACAACCTTCAGGAACCACAGCTCACTCGACTCGCCCAGCCAATGGTCTGCCACGTTAGGCATCGGCCTGCAATACCATCTCGCCCCCCACATCGGCATCTATCTGGAGCCCAGCCTGCAATACTTCTTCGGCAACGGCAGCGACATCCAGACCTATCGCACAGAGCATCCCCTCGAAATCACCCTGCCCGTTGGTCTCCGATTCCGGTGGTAGAAAGCTACGGCGTAGCTGCGCTTGGTGCGAAGTATGGCCGCTCTCTAGATACTAATCCCATAAGTCTGCTTCACCTCGCTCATCACGAAGGTACTCTCGATGGA
>CAMOQW010000142.1 GCA_946623195.1 uncultured Prevotella sp. | reverse complement strand
TGTCGAGAATTATTGTCTCAGTATCAGGTACTCGAAGGGCTTGAGCGTGATCTGCCGTTCCAGGTCGATGTCGCGGTTGCCCATCATGTCGGTGCCCTCGTGCTTCACCCACGGCTCCGGCACGCCGACGGTCTTCTGCTCGTTGCGCACGTTGACCAGGATGAGCAGCCGCTCCTTGTCGTCGCTCTTTTCCAGCATCAGCACGTCGTTGTCGGCCCATGTCTGTAGCTTGCCCTTGCGCAGGGCGGGGTGCTCGTTGTAGAGGGTGATGAGCGCCTTGTACTCCTGCCAGATGTCTGGCTTGGCCGTCCAGTCCACCGGCACGTATTTGAAGAAGTTGATGGGCTTGGGGTATCCCACCTCCTGCGAGCCGTAGATGAGTGCTCCGCCGTGTAGGAAGATGCTGGCCACGTAGGCCGCCATCGCACCTCGGTCGTTGCCGAACTGCACGCAGGGCTCCGTCTCGGTGGCGTGGTCGTGGTTGGTGGTGAATCGCAGCTTCACCTTGCCGGCGGGCAGACTGTCGTATTCTGCCTTGTCGGCCTTGATGAGGTTGGATGCTGGGGCTCCGCCGAACACCTTCACCAGCTCGTCCTTGTAGTCCCAGCCGTAGTTCATGTCGAAGCCGCCCACGGTGAAGTTGTCCGTGTTCTTGCCCTCGGCCAGCATCACGATACGTCGGGGCGAGGCAGCCTGCCGCAGCGTGTCGATGGCCTCCTGCCAGAAGTCGGCGGGCACACCGTCGGCCACGTCGCAGCGGAAGCCGTCGATGCCCACGTCCCTGATCCAGAACAGCATGGCGTCGATCATCGCGGTGCGCATCTGGCGGTTGTCATAGTTCAGGTCGGCCACGTCCTCCCAGTTCCAGGGCTGCGGACAGACGATGGTGTCCGTCTCCGCATCGCGGGTGTACCAGTCGGGGTGCTGCTTCACCCAGGGGTGGTCCCACGCCGTGTGGTTGGCCACCCAGTCGAGTATGATGCCCATGCCGTGGCGGTGGCACGAGTCGGCCAGGGCCTTCAGGTCGTCGATGGTGCCGAACTCCGGTGCGATGGCCTTGTAGTCGCTGATGCAGTAGGGCGAGTTCTTGCCCTTCTCGATGCCGATGGGGTAGATGGGCATCACCCACATCATGTTCACCCCCAGGGCGCTGATGGAGTCGATGCGACGGGCCACGGCGCTGAGCGACTGCTCGGGTGCAAACACGCGGGGGTTCACCTGATACATGGCGATGTCTTCCACGGCGGGCAGCTCGAAGGGCTCCTGTCTCGCTTCTTGTGCCGGGCGACAGCTGGTCAGGGCAGCCACGATGGCAAGGGTAAACATTAGTTTCTTCATAAATCGTCTTGTTTTTGTTTCTATTTCTGGTGCAAAAATAATCAAATCCGCTTAATCCGTGCTAATCCGATGCTATAATTGTGTGGTTTACAATGTGCAAACGGTTGCACGGCTATGCCTCATGGGGATTCGCTAAACTTTATCCACGAATATTTGCTGGATTCAGAATTTTACTATACCTTTGCAGTATCAAGTGTGAATTCAGCGTTGATAAATCATGTACGACCAGATACGGGAAGATCATCTCTTTATAATATGTTATTCAATAGTGACGGCTATGGCCATGATGGCCAGTTGTTATCTGCTGCTGCGTAGGGCCAACGCCATTGCCCCTGATGTCACGCCGCCTGTACGCCTCCGCCGGTGGGCAGCAGCCTTTCTTGCTTCCATTGCCACGAACCACCTATGGTATATGCCGATATTCTTTCTCGACTCAGGCAATGATATTAAAGTGGCCGACCTTATAGGCGGGCTGCTCGACAGCATGACGTTTTTCCCCTTGGCGATCGTCGTGTTGCTCACGATGCTGCAAGACCGCCGCCGGCCGCTGTGGCCTGTTGCCGTGATGATGGCGCCGATTGTGGCTGCGGGCGTATGGAGTGTGGTTGCCCATAGCTATGCTCTTCAGCCGGCGGTATATGTCTATTTCCTGCTGATGTGCACAGGCTTAATTATATATATAGTACGCGCGTTGAGGCGATATGGCCGCTGGCTGCGCGACAACTTTGCCGACCTGGAACACAAGGAGGTATGGCAGAGCTTCGTGGTGCTGGCCGTCATGCTGACGGCGTTCTTCATTTATGCATCTACCAGCGAAGGCCCCGTTTACCAGTATGCCATGCAGGTGTCCTGCAGCTTGCTGATATGCTATCTGTTGTGGCGTGTGGAAACGCTGAGCGACCTTGGCGACACTGTTTCGAGGAACGAGGAAATGTTTTCGAGGAATAACCCTTCCTCCGACCTCCAGCAAAAGCTACAACGGCATTGCATAGGCACGCAGCTCTACCTGCAGCACGACCTGACTATCACACAGCTTGCCAAGGCCGTTGGCACCAACCGACTCTATCTGAGCCAGTATTTCTCCAGTCAGGGCATCACCTACAATGCCTATATCAACGACCTGCGCATCCAGCATTTCATGAGCCTGTATCGAGAGGCCGTCGCTACTAAGCGCCCCTTCACTGCCCGGCAACTGGCTTCCGAGAGTGGCTATAGGAGTTACAGCACGTTTGGTATAGCCTTCAAGCAGCGAATGGGACAGACCGTGACGGCCTGGATGCGCAACACCTGAC
>CAMOQW010000141.1 GCA_946623195.1 uncultured Prevotella sp. | reverse complement strand
AGGGCGGTCGATGCCAAGAAGTTCGCTTCAAAGCGCGTCTTGCCCCGATGGATCAAGCTGCTCTTCGACGGTGGAGTAGAAGCTGGTACGGCCATTGTGGATCCGCTCTATCCCGACGGTCACCAAGGCATTGCCAACTGGACGGAAGAGGAAGTGACCGAGCTGACCCGCAAGGCTAATGCCCAGGGGCTGACCATCCACATTCATGTCATGGGAAACAAGGGTGTCCATCAGGTTGTCAATGCTTTCGTCAACGGTGGACAGGACGAGATGCGCAACACGCTGGTACATGTGCGCAACGTCAATGATGAGGATTATAAGCGCATGGCAGAGCACAACATCTATGTCACCTCTGGTGTGACATGGCATCACATGCCAACTGGTGCACCTGAGGTGCTGAAGACCATGGTTCCTGCAGGCATGGAGGACAAGTCTTATCCCTTCAAGTCGTTCTTCGACTATAATATCCCCGTGAGCATCCACTCCGACTATCCTGCAACGAGTGGCAGTCCTGACGACCCCTTCGGCATCATGGAGATAGCCGTAACGGGTGTGCTCTGGTCTGAGAATGGCACACCGTGGTGGCCAGAGGAACTCGCCACCCGCGAGCAGACCCTCACCGCCATGACCATCAACTGCGCCAAGCAGATGTTCATCGAGAACGAGCGCGGCAGCATCAAGACCGGCAAGTATGCCGACTTCCTGCTGCTGAACCAGGATGTGCTGACCTGTCCCGTGATGGAGATTCACGCCACCAAGCCTACAGCCACCTACTTCGAGGGCAAGAAGATTTTCTCCATGTAAAGATTTATGCATAGTTTTCAAGTCAGCGTCAGACAATGGGTCTGCATGATTTCGGCACTGCTCTTGGTGGCAGCCTGTTCTTCCAGCCGTCATCTGCAGCGTGGCCAGTCGGTGGTTCCGGCAGGCTATTATTCCCTGCCCGTCATCGAGACGACAGACCTGCACGGGTCGTTGGTGAACACGTCGTCGGGTACTAACCACTACCGTCTGGCGTATATTGCCGACAAGGCGAACGACATCCGCGGGCGTGGTGCCGACTATGACAAAAAGCGGTTGTTGCTGCTGGATGGCGGCGACATCTACCAGGGCACGGTGCTGTCGAACATCCGTCGTGGCGAGCCTATGTATGTGGCGCTCGACCGGATGGGCTACGACGCCGTGGCGCTGGGTAATCATGAGTTCGACTGGGGCTTTGAGACGATGGTTGACGACGATGCCACGCTGTTGGGCTATGAGTATGGCGGACAGCGGAGCGACAATGCGGTTCCCGTGCTTTGTGCCAATCTGTATCGTCATGGCAAGCGTACGAATACCACTCGCGACTATATTGTCGTTGACAAGACGGCCAGCAGTGGCGACGGTCACCGCTTGGGGGTGAGGGTTGGCGTTGTGGGCATGGCTCACTACTATGCCAAGAGCATGTTAACCCACCAGTTTGCCGACAAGGGCTACGAGGTCCGCATAGACTTTGCACGGGTGAACGCGCTGGCCGACTCGTTGGAGCGCAACGGCCTCTGCGACGCCACGGTGCTGCTGGTTCACGGGGTGGCTAAGGAGGCTGCCGAGGA
The DNA here is from genome assembly GCA_946623195.1 of uncultured Prevotella sp. Next base: position 1,041 of record CAMOQW010000141.1, on the reverse strand, counting down.
GCTGGGCGAGCAGACAGCGTTCGACCTGGTGCTGGGCGGTCATAGCCACATGAACCTGTGTGACACTACGGCATGGGGTCTCCCTTATCTGCAGGGCAGGGCCAATGGTCTGTCGTATTCCTATGCCGAGCTGATGTTCCATGCCGACGGCAAGGGGAAGGTGACGTTTGCACATACCGGTAACTGCCGGAACGAGATTGTAGATAAGCTTCGCGACACCCATACTGCTCCGGGCGAGAATGTCGACGACCTGGAAGCTGACATCGTGGCGCTATCGGACAGTGCTGTCAGCTACATCCGTCCTATGCTCGAGAGGGTGATAGGACATATCAACGTCAGCCTGGTGCGCAATTATAACAATGTGGACGACAGTCTGGCGCTTCCAGGCAGTGGCGGAAGGGCCTCTGCGATGGGTAACTGGATGAGCGACCTGGTGCGCCGCATTGGAAATGCCGACATCGGCTTCGTGAACAATGGCGGAGTGCGGACGGCATTCCCCCTGCACGGAGCTAAGACGCGCGACATCGCCGTGTCGAATATCTACGAGATGTTCCCCTTCGACAACCTTATCTATGTCTATGAGATCACCTATGCCGACCTGCTGCAACTGATGGAATATGCGATGACCAAGACGGGTGCCATGCTTCTGTCGCGGATGGTGGGCATCGACTGCTATATCACCGTGAATGCCGACGAGAGCTATACGCTGCGCTCGATGGTGAAGGACGGCACTACCATCTATGCCGACGGGCGTTGGACGGAGGGATGGCCGGAGCGCACCGTCCGTGTGGCCGTCAGCCAGTTTGTTGCCACCGGCGACCGTGTCGATAAGGCAACGGGACGGCATAACCCCCTGGTGAAGTGGAACAACACGGCGCGGCTGAAGAGCAAGGACCATGTGGACAACGAGAATGCGGTGCGCATCCTTACCGAGGAAGCCCGGCGTAACAACGGCCTTATCTCCATAGACACGGCACCCCATTTCATCGTGGCGAAATAGACAATTATTACGTGCCACACGGGGCGACCCGATGTGCACCC
>CAMOQW010000140.1 GCA_946623195.1 uncultured Prevotella sp. | reverse complement strand
CCAAACATTTGGCGGGTTCAGAAAGAATTAGTGGGCAAAAAGTTATCCCAATTCGTAGAAAATGCTTAACTTTGCAGCGTCAAAATAAACAAGAGACCAGACAAAGATGATGAAAAGAACATTGGGATGGCTCATGCTGATGGCAGGCATCCTCAGCATGTCGTCGTGTATCAAGAACGAAGAAGCCAACAAGGAGTGCGACATCCAGAAGGCGTGGATAGAAGGCGACGAATTCAAGAAATATTTCGCTGACGCGAACCAGATGCGGAAGGACAATGTCAGCAGCTCAGAGAGCGAAATCGTGTTCACCGTGCGCTCGCTGATATCGCTGCCCAAGCAGCTGCCCCTGTTTCTGGAGGTGACCCCGAAGGCCACCGTGGAGCCCGCCAGCGGCACGCCGCAGGACTTCACGCAGGGTCCCGTGGTGTACACCGTCACCTCGGAGGACGGCCAGTGGAAGCGGCAGTACACGGTGAAGTTCCAGGAGGCCTCGCTGCCCGTGTTTAAGTTTGGCTTCGAACATGTGGCCAACTCAGAGAAGACCGCCGGCGGCAGCATCTACAACGAGTTCTACGAAGTGGACAGCAAGGGCGAGCGCCTCAACATCTGGGCCTCGGGCAATGCCGGAGCATCGCTCACGCTGGTCTACAAGCAGCCCGACGCATTCCCCACCTATTCGGTCAGCGAAGGCCACACCGGCAAGGCCCTCTGCTTGCAGACCATCTCGGCAGGCGAGTTTGGCGTGGCGCTGAAGAAGCCCATCGCCGCCGGCACGCTCTTCCTGGGCAAGTTTATCGTGGAGAACGTGATTACCAACACGCTGAAGACCACCCGCTTCGGCATCCCCATCGACCGTGAGCCGGTGCGCGTCACGGGATGGTATAAGTATAAGCCCGGCGAGAAGTTCACCAACAAGGACATGCAGGAGACGGCGGGCAAGGTGGACCAGGCCCACATCTATGGCGTGCTCTACAAGAACAAGGACGCTGAGGGCAAGGAGCTCTACCTCTATGGCGACGACGTGCTCACCAATGCCAACATCGTGAAGAAGGCCGAGGTGGCTGCGCTGCCTGCCACCGACGAGTGGACACGCTTCGAGATGTTCTTCGAGGGCCAGGACATCGACCCTACCATGCTGAAGAACCGCGACTACAACCTGACCATCGTCTTCTCGTCGAGCAAGGACGGCGCCAGCTTCGAGGGAGCCATCGGCAGCGTACTGCTGGTAGACGATGTGGAAGTATCATTCTTAGAAGTTCAATAAACATGAGGAGACCAACGACAATGAAACAGAATATCGCAATCATCACGACAGCCATCATGCTGCTCGTGTCGGGCAACACCACGGCCGGCACGTGGCAGGAGCTGCAACTCAAGGCCCGCGCAGGGTGGAGCATCGGAGCCACAGCACCCATCGGACTGCCGGCCACCATCCGCAGCGAGGACGGCTACCGGCTGACGGCATCGTTCCTGGTGGGCATCGACGCCCAGCTGCCACTGACAGACAAGTGGGGCATCATGAGCGGACTGCACTTCGAGAACAAAGGCATGAATGCCGACATCACCACCAAGGCCTACCACATGGAGGTGCGCAAGGGCGAGAGCCTGATGGACGGACTGTTCACCGGCAAGGTGCACCAGGAGGTGACACAGTGGATGTTCACCCTGCCCGTCTATGCCACCTTCAGCCCCAGCCGCAAGCTGACGCTGAAGGGCGGCCCCTACTTCTCGCTGCTCACCAGCAAGGCCTTCGAGGGCATCGCCTCCGACGGCTATCTGCGCCAGGGCAATCCCACGGGGCCCAAAATACTGATGGGCACCACGGACAGCGAGTGGGCCACCTACGACTTCAGCGACGACATGCGCCGGTTCCAGATGGGCCTCGCCATCGGTGCCGACTGGCAGGTGATGAAGTCGCTGGGACTCTCGCTCGACCTCAGTTGGGGTCTCACCGGCATCTTCCGCAGCGACTTCAAGACCGTTGAGCAGACCCTCTACCCCATCTACGGCACCATCGGCGTGTTCTACCGACTCAAGTAAAAAGCGGTCAAACTTTTGGCGGGTTCAGAAATAATCAGTACCTTTGCAGTCGAAGACTGCATACGTACATGAAGAGATGAAGCAATTGAACAGCTATCGACATATCATATTCAAGAGAGGAACACTATTGCTGGCGACACTGCTGATGGCGGCCTGCACGAAGAGCACCGACACCATCAGCACCGACGACGAGCAACCCGTGGCCGTCAACTTCAACACCTTTCTGCAAGACAGCCGCGAGGCCACCCGTACCACCTACCCCACCGACGGGGCCACCGGCACCATGGACGACAGCAAGCTGAAGGCAACAGGATTCGGCGTGTTTGCACAATACACCGGCACGGACCTGTATGCCGCAGGGAAAAACGCCCCCTTCAACTTCATGTGGAACCAGCAGGTGGAGTGGACGCCAGGACAGAACCGCTGGACCTACACCCCCCTGAAATACTGGCCCAACGACAACCAGCCCGCCGACGACCAGGACAACGACAGCGGCTCTAATCCCGCCCAGGGCTCAGGCACCGACGGCGGCAGGGTGAGCTTCTTTGCCTACGCCCCCTACCAGGAGGCTACGGCTCCTGCTACGGGTTTCGACAAGACCG
>CAMOQW010000139.1 GCA_946623195.1 uncultured Prevotella sp. | reverse complement strand
TTGATCCAGCCGTGACGGAACTTACCGTGATAGTAGTAGCGCATGGGGATGTTCACGCCGTACTTCGTATCGACGCGCTTCTCGTTCTGCTCGAAACTCTCGTTCTCGAAGTTGAAGCGGTCTTTCATCAGTCCCTCCTTCAGATACTTCGACACGTTGTCGAGCGCCACATGGACGCACACCGTGCCAACGATGGAGGCCACCATATAGAGCCAGATGCTCAGCGGGAATATCCACAGGCGGTAGTGCAGCCAGTCGGTGTAGTAAAGCCACACGGCCAACAGGACCAGCACGAATCCGATGACAATGGGCCAGAACACCATCTTACGGGCATCGAACTCAATCTGTTTCTTGTTGCGGGTGCCGATGCAGGTGATGATGACCAGCAGGAGCGTGGCAATCTTACTATAGGCGAGGTGACCGGGCTGGTAAATCAGCCAGCGTCCCATGCGCTCATGCAGGTCGGTCAGCACTCCGGCGAATGTGTCGAGCAGCTCAGGATTGCAGGCATACTCGAAAAACTCAACGACCAGCGAGACGTAGATGACGACTCGGAATATGCTGTAAATGCTTTGTATCTCTTTCGACTCTTCCATTTCTATCTTACCGATTTAGCGTTGTTCCACCACTGGCGGCGGCAACGGGTGATGATGTCGTGCTTGGTGGCGGGGTTCATGTAATAGGCCCGCTCCATCAGCTCGTTCCACACATCGAGAAACGACGTATAGCGGAGCGCGAGGGTGAGCTGGCGCAACTGTTTGTTGATGGTGCGCAGTTTGGGCCGGATGGTCGAGATGACCTTATTCTTCTCCTGTTCCGTCATCTTGCTGCTCTCAAAGCACACCTTACGGATGTCCATGATGACGTCGAGCGTGGTGCGCACGATGTTGCGATAGACCACATTGCGGCGCGTGGAGAAAGCCACGGCCAGGGCGTTCTCAGGACTGTCAGCGAGGACATGGCCCAAGTCCTTCACGCATTTCGAGGTTTGCGTCACCTCGTAGTAGATGCCGTAGATCTCAGCCGCTATCGACAGCACATCGTGGAACTTATCCAGGTAGTCGTTGAACTCGCGCTGGAAGTCGGTCGTGGCTTCCACCTCCTCCTTTATCCAGACGTGGCCGGTGGTCATCAGCAGCTGCGCCTTCTCCTGCGACTCGATGGTTTTCTTCGCCTGGTCAGAGGCTAATTCTATGGCAGCCACACGTCCCGGGTCGATACCCGCCACCGATTTCAGCGGCACACACAACAGTATTAACAAGTATAGCTTCTTCATCACTCATTCAATATTTGACTCACGGTTGATGCCCTTCGCCAGCGTTCGTACGCCTCACTGGCTATCTCGGCATGGCTCTTGTCAACCATCCCAGCCGTGTACTGGTTCCAGACATCCGTCAGATTATGATACGCGATACTGATGGCGAGGGTGCGCAGCTTGGCATTCAGCCGGGCCAGTTCGTCGGACAGTTGCCAGAGCATTTCCGTCCGTTCGGCTCCCGTCAGCATATTGTCCGTGCCTCCTTTGGCCACCGACACCTTTAACAGGCGATAAGTCTTGATGAACTCCGTCGCTGTTTCGAGGTAGAGGTCGTTCATGGCCAGTGTGGCACCGATACCCACAGGATTGGCATTGATGGCCCGTTGTATCTCATAGAGATGTTGCAGGGTCTGAACACCATCGGCATAGAGCGAACACCCGGCTTTGAGGGCATCGGCATAGCCACGAGCCGTTTTCAGGTAAGCATTATACTTACCCTCCCACTGTTTCATCTTCGTGAACTCTGCCGCGATGGTTCCCTGAAAAGCAGCGGTCTTCTGCATACCTTTCGTCTGACTGTTTATCGTGCTGTTCAGCAGGCTTGTTCCCTCGGCAATAGCGGCATATTGCAGCGGGTTGGCCTCGCCAACCTGTGCCAAACCACTGGCAGGCACACCCGTCAGGATGGCCATTACCAGTAGTCCGCGTCGATTATGAAAGAATAAAGATGGTATCATTCTTATTTAATAAAGATAAATTGTCTACATGCCACGTCTGATACCCTCGTCTGGTCCAGGAACACCAAGGTTGGCTTCCTCTGAACGGAAGTTGGCAGCAGCTACATCAGCCGGACTGACAACTCCTGCCTTATGATAGACGGGGCCGGTACGGGTTTCATAAATCTCAGGTCTCGGCTCATGTGGGACAGACAGGCCGTCGCGCATCACTTCACCGCCAACGACCAATGCGGCCAAAAGAGCAGCACCGAGGTTATGGCCTTCGCCTGGACGGGTCTTGATGTCCACCTCATTGAAGATCTTAGAGAAGAGCTGCATACGGTGATAGTCATCGACGGCGAGGAACTTGTCGTACTGTTTCTGGGTAATCTCATGTGAAATGGTCTGCCCATTGATGACAGCGGTCATCTTGTATTTGCCATTCGCTGTAGGGTCAACCTGAATATTCCCCACCTCGACCTCACGGCCATGTGCTCTCTCGCGGTAAAAGCCCTTGCGCTCATTAAACTCCAAAAGGGCTGCACCGTCCACCCTGTTGGAAGTGGCATTTTGGATGTCCACTTCCTTTTGGTGGACGATGCTTTGCCCGTCGTGCGCAAGGTATAAGTCATCCTGATATAGGCTCTCCCCATGTGCCGACTTGATTTCGACCTCGTTGAAAACCTTATCGAACATCTTCAGGCGATGGGCATCGTCGAGGTCGAGGAACTTCTGAT
>CAMOQW010000138.1 GCA_946623195.1 uncultured Prevotella sp. | reverse complement strand
ATTTGATAATAATTTGAACAATTTCTCGCCGTAGGCGACTACCATAGGTTTTTATCACCATACGGAGAAAATAAATAACATAAAGGTCGCTGGAAAGGCAGCGATGTGAAGCTCTGCTTCAGCCCGCACGATGGATAGCGGTAGGCATGGCCATGGCCATCCAGAAAAACGGCACCAGCAGCATGGACTACTTCGCCATGCTGCGGGGCTGGGAGATGTGCAGGTGATTCGTTTACAACGGTATATTCCCCGAAGTTCAACTCTTGCATGAAGTCAAGGCTTAGATAAAGTTTGTTAAATGTAAGATGCCGAATCCGTGGGAACGGGAGAATTTTCGTACCTTTGCAGGCTGAAAACCAAGGTTGCGGCTTTGAGTTTTTCCGATTAGGATTAATAATTAATTATTAAATAGGTATGAAAATGAAAAAGATGATGATGCTTGCAGCCATTGCTGCAACGCTGGTTTCTTGCGGTGGCGGCGGCGGCCGTCCCACATTTGGCGACAATGAGTATCCCGTGGTGACGGCCGGTACCTCGAGCGCCGACATGCAGACCACCTACCCCGCCTCTATCAAGGGAGTTCAGGATGTTGAAATCCGTCCGAAGGTGTCAGGATTCCTGACCCAGATTAACGTGAAGGAGGGCCAGACGGTGAGTGCCGGCCAGACCCTGTTTGTGGTTGACAACGAGACCTACCAGGCACAGGTGCGCCAGTCGCAAGCTGCCGTGAACACCGCCCAGCAGCAGGTGAACACCGCCAAGCTGACCTACGACAACTCGCAACAGTTGCACGCCAACAAGGTGATAGGCGACTATGAGCTGCAAACCTCGAAGAATGCCTACGAGGCTGCGCTGGCCCAGGTGGCCCAGGCCCAGGCTGCGCTGGCCTCTGCCAAGGAAGCGCTGAACTTCTGCTACGTGAAGAGTCCCGCCACCGGCGTGGTGGGCACGCTGCCTTTCAAGAAAGGTGCTCTGGTGAGCGCATCGAACGTGCTGACCACTGTAGCCAACATATCGTCGATGGACGTCTACTTCTCAGTCACCGAGAAAGAAGCAATGGTGATATCGAAGCAGGGACTGGGCAGCATTCCCTTCGTGAAGCTGCAGCTGGCCGACGGCAGCATCTACGGTCATGAGGGCAAGGTGAGCCGCATGAGCGGTGTGATAGATGCCGCAACGGGCTCCGTACAGCTGATAGCGTCGTTCCCCAACCCGGAGAAGACGCTGAAGAGCGGTGCTACGGGCAACATCATCATTCCCCGCCAGAACACCAACGCCATCATCATTCCGCAAGCCTGCGTATCAGAGGTGCAGAACAAGAAGTTTGTCTACACCCTGGACAAGGACAACAAGGTGAAATACACTGAAATCAAGGTAGACCCTCAGAACGACGGCAACAACTACATCGTGACGGAGGGTCTGAAGGCCGGCGACAAGTATGTGACCAACGGCATCACCAAGCTCAGCGACGGTATGGAGATTAAGCCCATCACCCCGGAGCGCTACCAGGAGAAAATCAAGGAGCAGGTGAAGGAAATGACAGCCGGCGACATCGTGGGAGCGATGAAGAAATAAAGAAAGGTAAAAAGCAAAAAGGGAATAACAATGACATTTACAACCTTTATCAAGCGCCCGGTACTGTCGACGGTGATTTCAATCCTCATCGTCCTGCTGGGTTTCATCGGACTGGTGTCGCTGCCCATTGAGCAGTATCCCAACATAGCCCCGCCTACCGTTGCCGTCTGGACGAGCTACCCCGGTGCCGATGCCGAGACGGTGAAGAACTCCGTGGTGACGCCGCTGGAGGAGAGCATCAACGGTGTGGAGGGCATGGACTATATCACCTCCACGTCATCCTCCGGCTCGTGCCAGCTGTCGGTGCTGTTCCGCCAGGGCATGAACCCAGACATGTGTGCCGTCAACGTGCAGAACCGCGTCTCGCAGGCCCAGGCCCTGCTGCCTGCCGAGGTGACGCGCATCGGCGTGACGGTGACGAAGCGCCAGACCTCGCAGGTGCTCATGTTTACGCTGACCTCCGACGGCCGCTACGACGACGAGTTCCTGACCAACTATAACAACATCAACATCATTCCGGCCATCAAGCGTATCCAGGGTGTGGGCGACGTGCAAAGCCCCGGTCTGAAGACCTACTCGATGCGCATCTGGCTGAAGCCCGACGTGATGAAGCAGTACAACCTGATGCCCTCGGACATCTCGAACGTGCTGGCTGAGCAGAACATCGAGGCTGCCCCGGGTACCTTCGGCGAGCAGTCGGACGTGGCCTACGAGTATGCCATGCGCTATACGGGCCGTCTGAAGACTCCGGAGGAGTTTGGCAACATCATCATCCAGAGCGATGCCGACGGACAGACGCTGAAGCTGAAGGACGTGGCCCGCATAGAGCTGGGCGGCCAGCAGTACACGGTGTCGATGAAGAACAACAACATCCCGTCGGTGATGGGTATGGTGCAGCAGATTGCCGGCTCCAACGCCAACGAGATTGCCAAGAACGTGAAGAAAGAGCTGGAGGAACAGGCCAAGCTGTTTCCGCCGGGCATGACCTACAAGATCAACTACGACGTCACGGAGTTCCTGTATGCCTCGATTGAGGAGGTGGTGTTCACGCTGGTGTTCACGCTGATCCTGGTGTTCATCGTGATCTACATCTTCCTGCAGGACTGGCGCTCGACGCTCATCCCGCTGATTGCCGTGCCGGTGTCGCTGATTGGTACGTTCTTCTTCCTCAGCGTGTTTGGCTTCTCCATCAACCTGCTGACGCTGTCGGCCCTGCTGCTGGCTATTGCCATCGTGG
>CAMOQW010000137.1 GCA_946623195.1 uncultured Prevotella sp. | reverse complement strand
ACCTTGCAGGATGGACGCAGATGCTCTTTGGCGTTTACGGCGAACGGTGGGTCAGCCAGCAGCCTAAGTACAGCAGTGTGATCAACGAATATTGGATACGTCCGAACAACAACGAGAGAATCAAGAACGGCTCGAAGGTTGATAACGGATGTTATTGGTAAGAACACGCTTTGAGGAATGGCAGAATCGCTGAAAGATAAGACGGTAAAGGGCTTAGGCTGGTCGGCACTGGATAATGCCGCACGCTACGGTATGCAGTTCGCGGTGGGCATTGTGCTGGCCAGACTGCTGTCGCCCGATGACTATGGGCTGTTGGGACTCGTAGGCATCGTCACCGTGGTATGCACGGCACTTGTCAATGGTGGCTTTACCACGGCCTTGATACGCAAGAAGGATGCCACCGACGATGACTACAACACCGTATTTATCTGCAACCTCGCGATGAGCGTGCTGCTCTACGGGGTTACATTCCTCTGTGCGCCCCTGATAGCCGGCTTTTTCGAGCGCGAAGAGCTGACGGTCTTGGTGCGCGTAGCTTCCATAGGACTGATTATCGGAGCTTTGGGCATGGTGCCGCAGACACGCCTGACCAAACGCATCGACTTCAAGACACAAACGAAGATTACGATTGCGGCCACTGCGTTGAGCGGCATTGTTGGCATCGGCATGGCGCTGACGGACTTTGGCGTATGGGCACTGGTAGCCCAGCAACTCACTTCACAAGTGGTGACCACCATGCTGTTACATATATATAATAGGTGGTTGCCCAGACTGCGCTTCTCTATGGATAGTTTCCACGACCTTTTTGGCTTCGGGTGGAAAATGATGGTGAGTGTACTCCTGGATGCAGTGTGGAAAGAACTGCACCAGGTGGTGGTGGGAAAATTCTACAGCCCTGCAACGTTAGGGCAATATACCCGAGCAAAGCACTATGCTGGGCTGTGCTCGTCGAACCTGACAAGCGTAGTAGAACGAGTGACGTATCCTGTGCTGAGCAGTATTCAGGACGACAAGGAACGTATGACATCTGCCTACCGCCGCATCATCCGTATGAGTATGTTCATCACCAGCGTAGCCTTGTTCTCTCTCGGTGCTGTCAGCGAACCGCTTATCTACTGCATGATAGGGCCAAAATGGCATGAGGCCTCCACCTATCTGCCGCTCATCTGCATCAATTACAGCCTCTTTCCACTGCATGCCATCAACCTGAATATGCTGCAGGTGCAGGGGCGCAGCGACCTGTTCCTGGGCCTCGAGGTCATTAAGAAAATCATCATCTTGCTGCCCCTGTTCATCGGTGCTTTCGTAGGCATCATGCCCATGTTGTGGGCGAACCTCGCCGTGGGCATTATAGCCTACTTCCTCAACTCCCATTACTCTGGTCGCCTGTTGGGGTATAGCTCTTGGATGCAGTTGCGCGACATTGCCCCCTCCTACGCTTTGGCTATAGCCATCGCCCTGCCGGTCTGGTTTCTGAAGTTCCTGCCCCTGAGCTACTGGATTGTACTTCCCATGCAAATTGCTGTAGGGGCGACAGTGTTTTTCGCCTGCTGCAAGTTGTTCAAGATGAACGAATATAAAGAGATTATAGATATTCTGAAGAAAAGAAAATAGTATAATGGCACAAGTTCAAACTATAAGTCACTTTAAGGTGTCTGTGTGGTGCAACACTTACAACCAGACATCCTATATCAAGGATACTATGGATGGCTTTTGCATGCAGCAGACGAGCTTTCCGTTCGTCTGTCTCATCATGGACGATGCCAGCACGGACGGGGAGCCAGAGGTCATCAAACAATACCTGAACGACCACTTTGACACAGAGTGGACAAAGGAAACCGATGACTACCACCTGACGGTGGCTCGCCATCAGGAGAACAAGAACTGCTACTTTGCGGTTTATCTGCTGAAATACAATCACTACAGCATCAAGAAACCAAGACTGAAATATTATCGGGAAGTGACGGATGAGATAGACTATGTCGCCCTATGTGAGGGTGACGACTATTGGACCGACGCGCATAAACTGCAAAAGCAGGCGGATGCCTTAGACGCCAATCCCCAGGCGACATTGGTCTATACCAACTTTCAGACCATTGATGGTGAAGGAAATCCGATAAGCAGACCATTTATAAAAGATTATCCTGGCCGTTCCCATTCTGGCGACAACCTGCCTACATTGCTCCGTTACGGCAACTACATCATGGTGCTCACCAGCATGTACCGCTATAAGGTGTGGAAATCTGAATCCTTCGCCAACTGTCCCATAAAGATGGATTTTAACACCACTATGGCTGCCGCCTTGATGGGTGACTTCATCTGGTTGCCGGAACAAACGGGCTGCTACCGTATATTGGAGAGCGGAATCATACTAACAGGGCGGAGGAAAGGCGATGACTGGGGGGAGGATATCTACCGCTACTATGCCGGGTTGGTGATGAATGGGCAATGCAAGCCGCTGTCATTAGGCCGGCGCGTACATCTCACAACCCTTATCCTCAAAATGGCACTGTTGAAAAAGGATATCCAACTTAAAAATGACACACTGAAATCTAACCGGCTGTCGTATCTTTTGCTGCCAGTGGCTTACGTAAGACTGAAATGTGAGAGGTTGAAAAACAGAATCAACGAAATCATCAAATAATGAAGATTGTAGCCATCATAGTCACGCTGGTGTGCTGCCTGCTGATGTTCTACGTGAAGCGGGAATGGAAGGCGGCTATGCTCGTGATGGGGGCTATGACGCTGACGTTGGTGGACATTCCCGGCATTCCTTTACACAAGGCGAACTTACTACTGCAAGTGGCTTTCCTGCTGTCAGAATGGAGAGACCTGCCACGACATTTCAA
>CAMOQW010000136.1 GCA_946623195.1 uncultured Prevotella sp. | reverse complement strand
TTTATTTCCTCAGCGCTATGTTATAGTTGTAATATTGCGGATTGGCGGTGATGTCCTTCACCACCCTGATAAACGGGGGGAAGTTGACATTTTCCTGTTCCGCAATGCCCTTGGTCTGCAGGATAACCAGATTGTCGACGGGTTCGTGGAAGGTGTCAATCTCAAAGTACTGCCCTTTCCAGATAAACGACCGGCGCGTCTTGCGGATGGTGGCACGATAGGGGTCGGCCTGCTGCAACAGCGACTCATAAAGCGCGTTGGTCACCTGGCGCTCCGTCTCAAGCACCTCGGTAGCCGATATGCGTTTCTTCGTCTTATGCACATTGACCACTTCGCCTCCCCAGTCTCTGCGGCGCAGGCGTATCTCACAGTCAGGGTCTGCCACCAGATAAGTCTGGGTAATCTCGCTCTCGACGCACTCAGGCAACTGGCCCGTCAGCTCCACCATATAGGTACGCTCCTCCTCGATAGGCTGTGGAATGCCCAGCACGTTGCTGATTTCCTTCAGCACCCGATGAATTTTCGTGTCGAAGTCGTCGTGGTTGTTAATCACTCGCAGGTGCGGATGTCCCGTCCAGGCCCTGTTCACCTTCTTGTCCAGGTCGCGAGCCAGTTGCAGTCCCTCCTCGTTGGCCTGCTCATAGCGGTTGGCATTCGTGGCCACCGTATAGTATTGCTCGGCCCCGTCGGCAGCCGACACTAAGTGCAGCACAGCGTCGTAGCGCTCGCGGAGCCGATTGCTGTTGGTACCGCAGCGGCTGGTAATGTCGTGCCACATCTCAGGTGCGATGTAAGCTGATATGTCCATCGTGCCTCGGTCGCAAACGACAAAGGTGGGTTTGGTGCAGGTCTCAGCCAACCGCAAAAAGGAGTCTTCAAGTGCCAGCTGCGTCTGCAGTATAGCCAGCTCGCCCTCGTAGTAAAGTTTGGGGTTGGGGGTCAGATAGCTCCAGCCGCCCTGGCTGTACATCGTAGGCACTTCGGGTACGGTGAATACCTTGAAGCCCAGGTTTGAGAAATGTTCGACGATACGCACCAATGCGGTGGTCTTTCCGGCACAGGGTCCCCCTGTGAGTACAATTCGTTTGACGTTGCTCATGCTGTATGTTATTGAATGACGACCTTTTTCCCGTTATGGATGTAGATGCCATGAGTTGGCTGACTGATGCGACGCCCTTGTAGGTCGTAGTAATCATCAGTTGTCAAGAGGCTGTTGTCAATGGACGTGATACCTGTAGCACTACCCAGGTCGAGGTCGAACTCGATGCTGCCGTCAGTATTCTTCTTGATGTTTTTCAGCGTTGCCCATTGTCCGGGTCTTACGGGGATAGCACTTGCCGCCATAGTGCCCATCAGCAGGGCGGCCATCAGTAATAACATAGTAGATTTCATTTTCATTACCTTGATATGAATGTTCTTTAATTAATATCTCTGAAGTCCTTTGCTGCGACCGAAGAAGTAAGGAGACAGGTGACACACGTCCATCACCAGGCACACCATCAGGCTGCCCGAGATGCAGATCAACAGCGAGCTCACGAGGAACAGCATCCCCGTGGGCTCGAAATCCAATAGGGGGACCAGTTGTTTGCACAGGATGGTGAACATGGGCGAAAACAGGAAGATGGGCAGCGTGTTACGTCCGACATACAACAGGGGGCGCAGCAGGCGTTGTCCTATCAAAGGGAAGACGGCCAGAGAAAGGCTCATCACCAGATAAACGATAAAAGCACCGCCAGCCGTACCTGTGGAGAGGTTGGCAGGATTAGCCGCCAACAGGCACAACGGCAGGATGGCTAGCCACGAGGGACGTACGACCTGCAGAAAATGAAGCCTTGCATGACGGATGACAGCCCCAGAGAGGAAATAGAGCGTCAACGACAGCGTCACGATGCCAGCCCGGGCTGCCAACGAGAACACAACCGCCATCAAGATATAGCGTGTGAGCAAGGAAAGACGCGGCAGTCGGAATATGGCAAAATAGGTAAGTCCGCACAATACGAGCGTATGCAGATACCAATAAGGCCCCAACGGGTGCAGCAGCAGTTTTTCAAGGAAGACGAGAGGCGTCAACTGGTCGATGTGCTCACGGATGGGCAGCACGGAAGCCATCATGATGTAGCCGCTTTCCATCACGAGATAAGGCACCAGCAGCCACCACATTGACAGCAGGAACCGACGGGCAGGCTTCGCCACGTTCATCAGATAACCCGAAATCAGCAGAAAAACGGGCATGTGGAACGTATAGACGAACTGTTTGGCATACGGATACGAGTCGCCGATATAAACCAAATGGAAGCTGACCATGAGTAGAATCATGATCAGCTTCAAAAAGTCGAGTTCCTGGATACGCTTCATTTACTCATCCAAGAGAATCTTCATCATCTCAACGGCAGCTTTAGCCACAGAGGTGCCAGGACCGAAGATGGCAGCGACACCAGCCTTATAGAGGAAATCGTAGTCCTGAGCAGGGATGACACCACCGGCTATCACCATGATGTCCTCGCGCCCCAGCTTCTTCAGTTCCTCAATAAGCTGTGGGATAAGCGTCTTATGGCCGGCAGCCAGACTGGAGGCACCCACGATGTGGACATCGTTTTCCACAGCCTCACGGGCAGCCTCTGCAGGAGTCTGGAACAGCGGACCCATATCGACATCGAAGCCACAGTCGGCATATCCCGTTGCCACAACCTTTGCACCACGGTCGTGACCGTCCTGACCCATCTTCGCCACGAAGATACGCGGACGGCGACCTTCCTTCTTTGCGAACTCGTCGGTCAGTTTGCAAGCCAACTCGAAGTCGCTATCGTTCTTAGATTCTGATGAATACACGCCTGAAATAGTTCTGATTACTGCTTTATAACGACCTACG
>CAMOQW010000135.1 GCA_946623195.1 uncultured Prevotella sp. | reverse complement strand
CGGCTGAAGAGCATCTGCTGACCGATGCCGTAGGCCTGCAGTCGCTGACGGTCGACATAGAGCGAGATCTGCTCTTTCTGTTCGCCGAACATCTTCACATTGGCCACCGACGGGATGCGGCGCAGACGGTCGCTGAGGTCGTCGCTGTATTGTTTCAGTTCGCGATAACTGCGCTGGCTGCTCTCGATGGCTATCAGCAGGGCCGACGTGTTGCCGAAGTCGTCATTCACCACGATGGCGAGCACCCCTGAGGGCAACTGCGCCTTGAACGCATTGAGGCCGTGCTTGATTTTCGACCACACCTCGTCCTTGTTGTTCACGTCGTCGTTCAGTTCCACCATGGCGATGCACATGCCGTTTTGCGACGTGGTGGTCGTCTTGGCGCGCTTCACCTCGCCGTAGGTGAACAGGTAGCGCTCCAGCGGTCGGGCCACCTGCTGCTCTATCTCCTCGCTCGTGGCACCGGGGTAGACGGCCACCACCACCCCCTGACGGATTGTGGCATGCGGAAACTCATCCTTCGGCATCACATACATGCCGTAGATGCCCAGCACGAAGAGTATAGTGATGATGAGCAGCGTGATGCTGTAGTGCTCCAGTGGCCATCGGAGCCATCCTGCAAAGCCCCCTAAGTTAGGGGGTTGGGGTTCTGAACCCGCATTTGTGTATTGTTTTGTTTCCATCTTGATATAAATTGATTGCTAGAGGTCTTTTGCTTGTTCAGACCCCTCCCCCCTAACTTAGGGGGCTAGTAAATCACCTTTGTCCCTTCACTCAGTTTCTGATAGCCCTCGGTCACGATGCGGTCGCCCATGTTCAGGCCGTCGGTGACGAGCACGTAGTTGCCCTCCGTATGGCCGATGGCGACCGTTGTGCGACGGGCCGTCTTCTGCCCGTCAACTGTCCAGACGAACAGGCTGCCGTCGGCCCTTCTCTGCACCGATGTCACTGGGATCATCCTGCCGCCGACGGCCTGCGACCCTTCAGAGACGAAACGCACACTGGCCACCATCCCCGGCAGTAGTCGCTGACCGTTGTTGTCCACATTTATTCTTATATCGTATGTGTGCGTGAGGGCATCGGCCTCCACGCCCTTCTCTATCCTGCCACCCTGGAAGTTGCCGCCGACGGCCTCCACTCGAATTTTCGTGGGGGTGCTGGCGCTGATGCCGCCGATCTCCGCCTCCGGCACAGCCACCTTCACCTTGACCGACGAAATGTCAAGAATGCTCACCACGGCTTGCGAGGGCAACGCTGTCTCGCCGGCACCCACCAGTTTGCGCCCGACGATGCCGCCCACGGGGGCCGTCAGCCGGCAGTCGGCCAGATTCTTGCGGGCCACCTCCAGTTGTGAACGCGCCTGGGCCACCTTGCTCTGTATCTCCACCCACTGCACCTCGGGCAGCGACCCGTTGTCGTGCAGCATCTTGAAGCGCGCCAGCGCATCGTCGGCCTGCGCCATCTGAGCCTCGGCTCCGGCCACCAGGCTGCGGGCCTGCGTGTCGTCCATCTCGGCTATCAACTGCCCCCGGCCGACGGCCTGCCCTTCGCTGACCAGCATCCGCTTCACCACGCCCATGCCGGTGAAACTGACTGCCGTCGCCTCACGCTCCTCCACGATGCCCACATACGTCTGGGCGTTGTCCACCATACCTGGCGACACCAACTGCGTCTTGACTCTCACAGGAGCCTTCACACCGTCTGTCTTCTTCTCACTGCAATTGCATAGCACCAAGAGTGCCATTAGTCCGATAACACTTCTTTTCATTATCTCATTATTCATTTTTTCCTTTTTGCGTGCAAAAATAACAGAAATCTCCATAAATGGTGTGTTCTATTTGGGTCGTAATATGGTCTGTTTTGCTCAGAAAGTCCAAATGAGCCTAAAATAATTCCAAAAAGGACATCCTTTTTCGCGGAAAACCCTTAACTTTGCATCCAGATATGCCTCAAGAAGAGATTTCACTACAGTCACTTACCACCAACGAAGCGGTACACATCGGATACTCCGACGACGACATCGTCATCGTCGACAGCATCCAGCAGTTCGCCCTCGTCAGCGAAGCCCACGTCCAGATGAGTGCCATCGCCATCTGCACCAGCGGGCGCGTGCAGGGGCTGATGAACGGCCAGAGCCTCGAACTGCGTCAGAACCAGGTGGCCGTCATTCCGGCCAATGTGGTGGTCACCGACCTGATGGTCAGTCCCGACTTCAACATCAGGGCCATGTTCTTCACCAACCGGATCCTGCAGAGTTTCCTGCGCGAGAAGATGAGCATCTGGAACGAAGTGATGTACATCCAGCGCCTCCACGTCATCAGCCTCACCGCCGACGACCTGCGCTTCTACACCTGCTTCTACGACATGCTCAGCCTCTGTTTCGAGAAGGATGCCGGCACGCCTTTCCGCACGGATGTCATCCAGTCGCTCGTGCGCAGTGCAATGCTGGGCCTCTGCGGGGCCATGAAGCAGCAACTCTCCAGCGATCTTCACCTGCCCTCTGAGGCCAGGTCGGCCAGAGGACATTTCCAGCGGTTCCTCGACCTGCTCCACTCCAGCCCGGTGAAGCACCGCACCGTCGAGTCCTATGCCAGCAGCCTGTGCATATCGCCCAAGTACCTCTCCGCCGTCTGCAAGAAGCAGTCGGGCAAGTCGGCCAACGAGTGGATCACCGAGCAGGTGATGGACGACATCCACTACTATCTCCGCCAGACCGACCTCACCATCACGCAGGTCGCCGACCAGTTGGGCTTCCCCAACCCCTCCTTCTTCGGCAAATACGTGAAGGAGCACTTCGGTATGACTCCCGTACAATTCAGGGAGAAGAAATAAGAAATGTTTTGTCTCGAGCATATTCACTTTGCCTAAGACAATGGTCAT
>CAMOQW010000134.1 GCA_946623195.1 uncultured Prevotella sp. | reverse complement strand
TGTCCCAAGTGCCAAAGCCATTATCTTCCGAAATAGCTATAGCGGTTATTGTCGGGGTTGACGACAATCTGCTCAATGACAATTTCCGGGTCAATCATTATAAGCTTCAGTTTGTGCTTGCCGGGGGTAGTGTCAAACTTCACCTCAAGCCACCGGATGTTGTCGAACACCTCATCGCGACGAAGCATCTTGTGGCCGTCTTTCCATCCGCTGAGCAGGAGGTTGTTATGTGGAGGCAGGGGCTTCAGCACCTTCGATTGTGCAAGATTTTGCTTCGTATATTCGCCGAATTCATCGTGCAGTCCCTGACGGGCATCGATGGTCTGCATGGGTTGATCATCAAGTTGTACACCAAGGCGCAGACCTCTGGCAGGCATGATGTCCTGTGTGGGCAAGATGCCGATGGCAATCGAAAGCAGAGAGTTGAGAGTTGAAGGTTGAGAATTGGCTGGTGCCAGTTCTATTTCGTGTTCCAATACTGGTCCGTCACCATTGGGATATTCTTTCATCACGTCAGCGGCTCCCATGCAGCCGTCGCCGCGCCCCAGATCGGGCAAGAACATCCATCCAAGGCCTTTACATAAAAAGTCACGGGCGGCAATAGAATATTCCTTTGTGTCTTTCGAAGCGCTCAGGTTGTGGGTTACCTTGTAGTCGAGATCCATTGGGTTTGTATTCTTCTCGGGAATACTCCACTTTGTGTAGCCAATGTGATTGTCAAGCATCATACCGTCCCATTTGCCGCCTGCCAATTTCTTATTGTAGAAGTCGGTGAGGCGCTGGTCTTTCTCCATAAGTTCTTTAACGGTCTCTCTGTCGCCCATCGTGGCAGCATTATACATCTGAGCCACACCGGCACTTGCTACTGCGGGGTAATATACCAGTTGGTAGAAGGCATCCTGTGCTGAAGCCGGAATACGTTCTTTTAGTGCCTCACAACGCAGTACGAGTGACTGCCACTGGTTGTTAAGGTGGAGCATCTCCTCGTAATTGAAGAGACCAGGTACCTGCACCTCGGGTTTACGCAGGAGGTTGAGCTTTGAGTATTGGGCGATAATCTCCGCACACTCGTCGGTGACATCAGCGGGCAAACTGTTTCCGGTGGAATCATCACCGAGCCATTTCCCTGTGGCAGAGTTGCCACCCAACACGCTGGCTGTCCATTGGAAAAGCCACTCCATTTCGTTGTCGTAGCGCGTGTGCAGCACCCACCCTGGTTCGGGGGCAAGCGGTCCGAAGTCTGTAGGCCTCCATGCATAGTCCATGATAAACGATATTGGCATCTCCTTTGGTTTCAGGTCGCCCACGTTGATAATCCAGATGCGGTCGATGCCGCTCTTGTATGCAAGGTTCAGCTGCTCGCGGAGTTTCGGCACGGTAGTGGTGTTTATCCAACGGTCATTCCACGGGCCGCCGTTCATGTCAATGTGGTAATACAGCCCCAATCCGCCCTTGCGCTTGCGTTCTGCAGCCGTTCCCTTGCGGCGTATATAGCCCCAGTTATTGTCGCAGAACAGCAGGGTCACGTCATCGGGCACGGTGAAGCCGGCATCGTAGTAGCGCTGCACCTCGGTGAAGATAGCCCACAGCTGAGGCACGGCATCGGGTCGTCCGTAGATGTCCTTGATAATCTTGCGCTGACCGTCGATGACATCCTTCAGCGTCTTCATATTCTCCTGATCATTGCCCTTACCCATAGCCACGTCGCCGTCGCCGCGCATGCCGATGGTCACGAGATTATCATAATTCTTATTGCGCTCCATGCCTTCGCGAAAAAAAGCATCCACGCGCTCCTTGTTCGTGGCATAGTCCCATGGGCCGACCTGTTCCTTACGGTTCAGATATTCACGATGTGACCGCATCATCGGCTCGTGGTGAGAGGTGCCCATCACAATACCCATCTCGTCGGCCAGTCGCGGCGACTCTGGGTCGTCCTCGTTGAATGCCGTTGCCCACATGGCAGGCCAGAAATAGTTGGCCTTCAGACGCAGCAACAACTCGAATATCTTCTCGTAGGCCTTGGAGTTAACGCCCCCGAAGTGTTTCTGGCACCACGTGCCGAACGAGGGCCATTCGTCGTTGATGAAGATGCCGCGATACTTCACTGCAGGCCAGTCATAATAGCGTCCGGCGGGCCAGTAGAGCTCATCCTTATGAATCACTGGTGCATCTGCCATCCAGTACCAGGGCGACACACCGATGCGGCGCGAAATCTCGTAGATGCCGAAGATGGTGCCCCTTTTGTCGTTGCCTGCAATGACCAAGTTGCCATCCACAACATCGATGACATATCCCTCCCAGCGACCCTTGATAGGCTTTATGTCGAGTTTCTTCTGCTTGATGAGGCGGTCGATAGTCTTGCTCTTGCCGATGGTTCCGACAAGGATAAGCCCCCTCCCAGCCTGCCCCAGTTGGGTGAGGAGTTTATCCACGTCGGTTCTTTCCCCCAACTGGGGGGATAAGAGGGGGGCCTCCACTCCTGTTACTTTCCTTACATCGTCGCCAAGGTCGTTGGCAGCACGAATAACGCCTTTCCAGTCGTTCTCATCTACCACTATTGTTGCCGCCTTGCCGTCATTGGCAATGCAGAACTGCTTTGTCTGCGCCATGGCTCCCAGCCACATGCACATCAGAATCGATAAAATTGTAAGCCGTTTCATTTTTGTATTAGGATATTATTTTGTTTAGTTGTTTGGAATTATTTCTTTACTGGTTTTGAGGAGAATTGGGAGCAAAGGTACTAAAAAAAAAGATAAAAAAGTGGAAGTAAAGTATTTTTTCCTCCATATACATGAAGAATAAGGTAAATAAATTTTTATATGATTTGGGTATTGCACAATCCAAGAAAAAGTAGTAATTTTGCACCTGATTATGACAACAACATTGATTATAGGACTGCTGATTCCGCTGCTGGGCAC
>CAMOQW010000133.1 GCA_946623195.1 uncultured Prevotella sp. | reverse complement strand
ACCTCGGCATCCCCATCGCCCCGATGCCGCGTGAAGTCTACGACGGAGAACAAGGTGCCGACTATTGGTTCCAGTCTCTCATCACACCTGCCACCTCTTTAATCCTCACCATTCCGCACACTCACCGCACAGGAAAAGAGGTTGCCGTCCATCTGCGAACCGTCATGGCTGAGATGGCACAACGCTTGGTGAGCAAGCACCGTCCCGACCACCTTATCATCGAAGGAGGAGCTACCGCATGGGCTACGCTACAAGCTTTGGGATGGACCGATTTCCGAATTGTCTCTCAGATAGCTCCCGGCGTAGTACAAATGAGCGCCACCAATGGAACACTGGTGACGCTCAAACCTGGCAGTTACCCCTGGGGCAACCTGTTTCAGTCTTTCAGCGAGTAGGTGACCGTTGTCACCACACGCACCTTTTTAATATAGGGGGTATTGTCGTCGCGGTTGTCAATAGAGAACTGCCCCTGGTCGGCACTGACTATCTTGTTCAGTTTCGAGTGTGAGTTCTCGGCAAACTGCTGCGCCGTCTTCTCCGCATTCTCAATAGCCTCCTGCATCATCTTCGGTTTCATCTCCTTGAACGACACGAACTCATACTTCACGGGATTCTCATAGCCTCCGTCAACAATGGCGACACCTTCTTTCAAGAGGTCTCCCTGACGGGCGATAATCTGGCGCACCTGTTTAACATGCTTCGAAGTTACCGTGATGACTGATGTGACGATATAGCGATAAGGCTTGTTGTTGTCGCTGTACTCGCGGGCCTGTAAGTCGATGACCTGCGGAGCATTCTCCGTCAGTTCCGATTCCTTGATACCACTGCGCAGCAAGAATGCCTTGATCTTCTTCTGTGTCGTTCCTATCTTGTCATACAAGCCCGGCAGGTCGTTGCCCACCTCTTTCGATACGATAGGCCAAGTCACCTTGTCGGCTTCCACTTCCTGTTCGGCCAGGCCTTTCACGTTCACCTTGCGGTCTTTCTCTGAAAAATTGTCGATGCCGGCCTTGATAAACCAGCCCAGACAAACCAAGCCCAATGCAATTAGGGCTGCTCCAATAATGCTCTTTTCTTTCATACGCATCAGTTTTTGAATGTTTAACGCTGCAAAGGTGCAAAATAATTACGACATTCATATAGGTTTTTCCCTACTTTTTCGGATATTTTCCCTATCTTTGCAAGCGAAACAGCAAAAAACAGCATATGAAACGACAAATCGCCCTTATCTGCCTCTTACTGACTTGCCATCTCACCACAATGGCACAGACTGAGGTGGACGGGAATAGGTTATCGGGCAGTACTACACTACAGCCTACGGCACCCGACAGCCCATTACAGGCTGACACCCTGCTGCTCCGTCGTGAATGGATGAGTCCTGAGCGGACAATGCCCAAAGAGCCTACCCTGCAAAGTTATACACAACTGACAAAGGCCGGCGGCACTGGACTACGGCTCTGGCGAGGTGCCTCACTCGGAGCATATGGCACGACGAGCCACATGCCCGGCATGATGACGATGGAGACGGGTTCATTGGCACTGCATCAGGACCTGGGACGCTGGCATTTCTCGGCAATGGGCATTGCCAATAAATACTGGATGCCCTGGCAGTATCGGATTGCCACGCAGTACGGATTTGGCGGCACCATCGGCTATGACCTCAGCGAGTCTGTGACGCTCCACGCCTTCGGTTACTACTATGCCAACCAAATGCAAGTAGGGCCTGCCATGAGTCCGTACATCAACAACACAACCTATGGTGGCTATGCCGACGTGCGTTTCAGCGACACCTTCGGAGCCAACCTTGGCGTGCGACGCTACATCAACCCGATGAGCGGAAAATGGACGACAGAGCCGATTGTCAATCCATACATCAAGTTGGGAAAACGGTCGAAGATAGAGCTGCCTCTTGGTGGCATTCTGAAAACGCTTGTCTGGGGCGACCGAGACAATCCGATGAACTTCCAGGCTCGCCCCATGAGTCCTCCGGCATCCGCACCGCGTCCGGTGATGAGACCGTGAAGGAGTGTGTACTCACGTTCGGAAAATTGCAAATAAATTTGGCATTTCGCTCGCTTATTCGTACCTTTGCAGCAAATTTAAAAGAAAATATAATGGCAGAAAAGAAATTCAAACGAACAACCGTTACGTCGGCACTGCCCTATGCCAATGGCGGCGTACACATTGGTCATCTGGCTGGAGTCTATGTTCCAGCCGACATTTACGTGCGTTACCTGAGATTGAAGAAGGAGGATGTATTGTTTATTGGTGGTAGTGATGAACATGGTGTGCCCATCACGGTTCGTGCCCGCAAGGAGGGCATCACCCCGCAGGACGTAGTAGACCGCTATCATAAGATGATTAAGGACTCGTTCCAGGAGTTCGGCATCTCATTCGACATATACAGCCGAACCACCTCGGAGACGCATCATAAGTTCGCAGCAGAGTGGTTCCGCAAACTGTATGACGAAGGAAAGTTGGTGGAGAAGACCACTGCCCAACTATACGACGAGGAGGCCAAGCAGTTCTTGGCTGATCGCTACGTGGTGGGCGAATGTCCTCATTGCCACAACGAGGGAGCTTATGGCGACCAGTGTGAGAAGTGTGGACGCGACCTGAGTCCTACAGAGCTGATTAATCCGAAGTCAACCATCAGCGGTTCTACACCTGTGATGAAGGAGACCAAGAACTGGTACCTTCCCTTAAACGAGTATCAGGAGTGGCTGAAAAAATGGATTCTGGAAGACCACAAGGAGTGGCGCCCCAATGTCTACGGACAATGCAAAAGCTGGCTCGATATGGACTTACAGCCCCGCGCTATGACTCGTGACTTGGACTGGGGTATTCCCGTACCTGTTGAGGGCGCTGACGGCAAGGTGCTGTATGTATGGTTCGATGCCCCCATCGGCTACGTCAGCAA
>CAMOQW010000132.1 GCA_946623195.1 uncultured Prevotella sp. | reverse complement strand
TAAAGATGGAATTTATAGCCGAGCGTGATACTGAAATATCGATTCCTGGCATTATCGGGGTCTTCAGTCTTGTCGATCTTTGTCAGGCCGAAATAGTAGCGGGCATCCAGGACGATGTTCCTATATTCATACGAAAGCCCTACAGGAATGCCAAAGTCAATGGATTTGCAAACATCAGACATGCTAGTATTAAAACTCATAAACTGAGTTAGATGATGACTGCCATCAGCCAGAGCCACAGATTTTTTAAGGTAATCCAGATTCTTCATGGCAAGCGTTACATCACTAGTGATTTTATCACTTGTCAGTATGCCCAACTGAATGCCTGCCTTGACGGCGAGTCCTTTTAGTGAAGGGATATAGATATTGGCCATCAGTGGCAGGTTCAGATAGGTACACTTCAGTTTTCCGTCCATTTGGGATTCGGTAATCCATCTGTCACCATTTTCATCGATAATCATCCCCTCAACAGTGCCATCTATCTTAGCACCCTGTACCGAATACATAAGTCCAAGTGACAGTCCTAACCAAGGATTCGCCCTATATTCAAATTCAGCACCACCAGTCAGTCCCACCTTCATGTGATAGATGCCGTCAGTCCCATTGCTGAAATTCGATAGGTTTACACCAGCCATTGGCTTTATTGACATTTCGCTAACTTCGTTTTGTGCCATTACGCTTGTCGAATAGCAAATAAAGGCAATGAATAAAAACAAGTTCTTCATTTCTATAATACTTTTTGGGTGCAAAAATATACATTTTTGCAGATATCTGCAAGTTTTCAGATGTTTATTTTCCAATCGACAGCCTAAAAAGAGAATATTATGAAAAAGGAAAAATGCTCCGCTAACACTCATAACTATCTGAAAATCAGGTGAATGATGGCGGAGCATTTTTCGCATCCTTATTCTGACGGCAGCATCAAGGTGAGGCGCGTACTGATAATGGATTGCTAACGTCCTCTACTACTGACCTGACGGTTGCAATCACCGTCTAACCCATCTCTGAAGTGCCTCTTATCCAATCTTCGACTTATGTCGCAGCATCCTGCTACTTTAGTCGCAGAGTCTTGCGACTTTAGACCTAGCATCCTTCTTCTTTAGTCGAGGTTTCGATAGGTGCCTTCTTTCTTACGCTTTGCCCCACCGTCGGCATTGTGCCCCCCTACCCTCTTCCCTGCTTCATTGTCAGTGAAAATTCCTCCGCCATCATTCCTCTGTCTATCAGGCAGTTAGAAGGGGTAGCGGAGCAATTTTTTAAAATTCATAAAAAGATGGTGCAAATCCTTGGAAGTTTGACAGAAATGTTGTATATTTGCGACGTGAACTAAAAACAGAAGACTTATGAAAGTAGGAATCCCCAAAGAAATCAAGAACAATGAGAACCGCGTGGGCATGACCCCGTCGGGAGTGGCAGAACTGGCACGGCGCGGCCACGAGGTGAGTGTACAGCACACGGCTGGAGAGGGCAGTGGTTTCAGCGATGACGACTACGTCAAAGCAGGTGCCCGTATCCTGCCTACCATCGAGGCCGTCTACCGCGAGTCGGAGATGATCGTCAAGGTGAAGGAGCCCATTGAGCCGGAATACGAACTGGTGCGTCAGGGACAGTTGCTCTTCACCTATTTCCATTTCGCCTGCGAGAAGGAGTTGACGGAGGCGATGCTCAAGAGCAAGGCCGTCTGTCTGGCATACGAGACGGTGCAGTTGCCGAACGGCTCGCTGCCGCTGCTGCAGCCTATGAGTGAGGTGGCGGGAAGGATGGCAGCCCTCAACGGGGCCTACTATCTGCAGAAGACCAAGGGCGGCAAGGGCAAACTCATCAGCGGTGTGCCGGGCGTGAGTCCTGCGAGGGTGTTGGTGTTAGGCGGTGGTGTGGTAGGCGAGGCCGCTGCCCTGATGGCTGCCGGTATGGGTGCCGAGGTCACCATTATGGATATCTCGTTGCCTCGTCTGCGCCAACTCGATATCGAGACGCCTGCCAACGTGCATACGCTCTACTCCTCAGAGCACAACATCCGGCAGATGCTGCCCTCAGTGGACATCGTCATCGGCTCTGTACTCGTGCCAGGCGACAAGACGCCCCATCTGATCACCCGCAAGATGCTCGGACTGATGGAGCCGGGAACGGTGCTCGTCGACGTGGCCATCGATCAGGGCGGCTGCTTCGAGACCTCGCGGCCCACTACCCACAGCGACCCCGTCTACGTGGAGGATGGCATCCTGCACTACTGCGTGGCCAATATCCCTGGAGCCGTGCCTAACACCTCTACCCTCGCCCTCACCAACGCCACGCTGCGCTATGCCCTGGCTCTGGCTGACAAAGGCTGGCAACAGGCATGCCGGGATGACGAGGCTCTGGCGCGAGGCCTGAACATCGTCGGGGGTAAGGTGGTCTACAAGGCTGTTGCCGATGTGTTCGGCCTGCCCTATGAGCCGCTGGACCTTTAAAACCATAAAGCCACTAAAAGGGAATGTCAGAAGAAAACCAAATGAAGAAGATTCTACCACTGTCTGTCCTGGCAGGCATTTGTATTTCCATCGGCTGTGTGGTCAACCTGCGGGTTGGCGGCGTGGCTGGTGCCGTGCTCTTTGCCTTCGGGCTGACCACTGTTGTGTACTATGGCCTGAAACTCTATACGGGCACGGCGGGTTTCATCCGTCGGACAGGCGACTGGACGATGCTCTCGCTGGTGCTGCTGGGCAATATCATCGGCTGTCTGCTCACTGCGTGGCTCATCGCCTATGCTCAGCCTGACTGCATCGAGCCAGCCTCGAAGATTCTGGCGGGCCGTCTGGCAAAGGGACCTTTTGCCTGTTTCCTGTTGGCCATTGGTTGTGGATTCATCATGACGACGGCTGTGGAGTTCGCCCGCAAGGGGAAGATGCTGCCGCTGTTGCTGGGCGTGCCTGTCTTCATCCTCTGCGGCTTCGCCCACTCCATCGC
>CAMOQW010000131.1 GCA_946623195.1 uncultured Prevotella sp. | reverse complement strand
GCCTTCGACCTGGGACATGGCCATCAGGAGGTGTATGCTGTAGAATACAAGAAGGGACGGGCTGCTGACCGTAATATTGCTGCCACGGAATATTTTCGTGTGAACCCCCATCGTCTGAACCTTGGTGCCGTCGGTTTGTCACTGAAAAACGCCAACGGACAGTCCATTCCCCTCAAAGACCTTACAGACATCCGCCAGCAACTACAGCTCTATCACGGACAAATAGAATCGCACTTTACAGCTGATGGTGCTCCCGTCGACGTAGTAACTATCGGGCATCCCTCCCTGGCTGCCGTTTCATGGCGCATCGCCTCACCCCTGCTAAAGAAGGGACAGGCTGCCGTTACCATCCGCCTACCCTATCCTACTGGTCGCCATGCCGACGATGCCGCAGACTGGACCAAGCCCGGCCTTCACCAAAGCCATATCGTTACACATGGAAAGAACCATGCCATTATAGAGCATCGCATCGACGACACTACCTATTATATATATGTAAGATGGGAAGGACAGGCGCAACTCACTGGAACAACTGCCCATACTTGGCAACTCGCCACTGACGCTGACAACCTCGCCTTTGAAGTAGAATACCAGACCACTGCCAGCCACCAAGAGCGCCACGTCATACAGCCCTTCCGTTTCTCGGATGCCCAAAAGGCCACCCAGAAGTTCTGGCACAATTTCTGGACCGAAACGGCTTTTGTCGACTTCGGCCAATGCACCGACCCACGTGCCAAGGAACTGGAACGTCGCGTGGTGCTCTCACAATACCTGACCCGAGTCAATTGCGCCAACAACATGCCACCACAGGAAACTGGGCTGACATATAACTCATGGTTTGGTCGTCCCCACTTAGAGATGACATGGTGGCATGCTGTAGACTTCGCCCTATGGAACCAGCCGAAAGTGGTGGAAGGAATGTTAGATTGGTATAATAGGACTGCTGCACCCGTAGCCAAGAACATCGCCAAGCGTCAAGGGTTCAAAGGCCTTCGCTGGATGAAAATGACCGACCCTTGGGCTGGTGAGGCCCCCAGTAACACGGGCAGTTTCCTGATTTGGCAACAGCCTCACTACATCTATCTGGCTGAGGAAATGTACCGTGCCGACCCTACTGTCGAAACATTGAAGAAGTATGCAGACAATGTGGATGCTACAGCTGAGTTCATGGCAGATTTCGTCAGCTATGACAAGAAAACGGGCAAGTACTTCCTGCAAGGGGCTACAGCCATGCAGGAGTCAATGTCGAAGGACTTTTCTTATAACCATCCCTTCGAGTTAGCCTATTGGTACTATGGTTTGAACATCGCCAACCAGTGGCGCGAACGTATGGGCAAGCCCCGTCATGCCGAATGGGACAAGATTGCCCGCAACCTGGCTCCACTGCCTATGACGAAAGACGGTGTCATTACTGCCGGTCTGCCTAAAGGTAAGACTACAGGTTTGAAGAGTTTCGACCCCTTCGATGCCGTTGCTGCCGGTGCCACTCCCGTACTTGCTACCGAGACTTTTACCGACAAGTGTCGCAACGACCATCCTGCTTGCGTTGGTGCTTTCGGCCTACTTCCTGTGTGCAGTGATTCTGTCGCAGCCAAAAAGACGATGGATTGGGTGATGAAGAACTGGAATTTCCAGACCACATGGGGTTGGGACTATGGTATGATGGCGATGGCTGCTGCCCGCATCGGTGATGCGAAAACAGCATTGGATGCCCTGCTCATCGACACGCAGAAGAACACCTACCTCAAGAATGGGCATAACTTCCAGACTGCCGACCGCCTGCGCCTCTACTTGCCTGGCAATGGTGCCCTGCTGACAGCAGTAGCCATGATGTGTGCCGGCTGGGACGGCTGCAAAGACGTGCTGAACCCGGGCTTCCCCAAGGACGGCAAGTGGAATGTCCGCTGGGAAGGCCTGCGCAGGATGCAATAAGAAGAGATTAGAACAGCGTAGCACCGGCCTGCTTCGTCACCACAGCCGGTATCTCACTATATGGAGCCACGGTGTAGTCGTAAGGCACGGTCACCGTGGTTCCTGTTGATTCTGGCAGCCGGTCGGCCTCGGCGACATAATTATCCGGTCGCCACGTCACGGCAATAGCACCATTCTGACTGTAGTAGTGCTTGACGCCGGCATCGAAGTAGTTGCCCTCAATCAGAACCTCGGAGTTCTTCCGAGGATTGATGCAGTTGCTGGCCGTCGTGCTGCTGAAATAGTTGTTCAGCATGTGAATCTTGCCGACACGGGCCATCGGCATACGCTGCCGGCATCCCTGTCCCCACCAGTTAAAGGCATAGGTAACGTTCAGATAGCCCGGTGTCTCCCGGTCGCCAAGGCCCACCAGATTGGTATTCTGGTGCATGTAGGAATGGTCGGTATAACTGAACGTACACCAGCTGACGGTGATGAAGTCTGACTGGGAGGTGATGTCGAAGTTGCCGTCCATGCCATCCATAAAAGCGCAGTGGTCTATCCAGCAGTGGTTAGCACCTCTGGTGCACGAAATCAGGTCGTTGCCGCCCACATCGATGGAGCCAGGGCCCTGGAAGGTGATGTTGCGGACGATGATGTTGCTGCAGCCCTTCATACTGAGGATGCCCGATTCACGGTAGTTCTCCTCGCGGTCGCCCGTCATTTCGATGATGATGCGCCGTGTGTGGTATTCGGCTTCCTCTTTCACCCGGCGACCACTGGGCAGCGTGCCTCCGCCGCCGCTGGTGCTCATGTCGGGCACGCCGGCGGCATCCAGTGCGGCCCGGATTTCGTCGGTGACATACCACTCGGTGCGCAGGCGGGCCTGGTTGATGCCTATCAGCGTCTTGGCAGAATCCTTGATGCCGATATTGCTCGACACGATGAAGTCGCCTGCCGAACCGTCGAAGACGATGACATCGTTCTGACGGATGGCTCGTTCGATGGTGCTCCGCATGTCCTGTCCATTGGATTTCAGCACGACCACCTTGCCCGCAAAGCCTTCGGGGACGGGATAGCTATAGCAGCCTCCGCCAGTGACCGTGAAAGTTTGGGCGGCATCGGTGCGCGACGAACGGGTACAGAAGCCAAAGGGCTTGCTTTGGTCATAATCGGCCGACATCGAGGTCAGCGACCATAACAGGAGTGAAAGGGCGACAATTCGTTTCATAGTTTCTGTATTTTGGGGCCAAAGTTACGAAATAATGCTGA
>CAMOQW010000130.1 GCA_946623195.1 uncultured Prevotella sp. | reverse complement strand
GGCCCTTGGCATCGACCTGATGGGCTTTATCTTCTGGTCCAAGTCCGGTCGCTATGTGTCAGAGCGCCCCGCCTACCTGCCATCGCAGTGCAAGCGCGTCGGCGTCTTTGTCGATGCCGCCATCGATGACGTCCGCCAGCACATGGCCGACTACGCTCTCGACTACCTCCAGTTGCACGGCCAAGAGTCGCCCGAATACATCCAGTCTCTTCGTTCCGTATGTGGCGATTCCACCGCCACCATCATCAAGGCCTTCAACATCGCCACTGCCGACGACCTCGCCCAGACCAAGCCCTACGAGGGGCTGGCGGACTACTTCCTCTTCGACACCAAAGGCAAGGCCGTCGGAGGCAATGGCTCCAAGTTCGACTGGACGGTCCTCACCGCCTACAACGGCACCACACCTTTTATATTAAGTGGGGGCATCGGGCCCGACGATGCCGGGCGCGTCCGCGCCTTCCATCATCCCAAATGCATAGGCATCGACCTCAACTCCCGCTTCGAGCTGGCTCCCGGGCTGAAGGACATCACCGCCCTCCACAAATTCTTCGCTGAACTAAATCGTTAAATAAATTGTAAATGATATGATGAACAAGATTAATTCCCTCTTCGCCCAACGCGGCGATAAAAAGCTACTCTCACTCTATTTCTGTGCGGGAGCCCCTACCCTTCACGGCACCGGTGATGTTATTCTCACCATGCAGCGCCGAGGTATCAACATGATTGAAGTCGGCATACCATTCAGCGACCCGATGGCCGACGGACCGGTCATCCAGGATGCTGCCACGACGGCACTGAAAAACGGAATGTCGCTGAAACTGCTGTTTTCGCAGTTGGCATCTGTCAAGGACCAAGTGCAAATACCCCTCATCCTCATGGGCTACCTCAACCCCATCATGCAGTACGGCATCGAGCAGTTCTGCCAGTCATGCGTGGAGAGCGGCGTCAGCGGCATGATCATCCCCGACCTCCCTTTTAAGGACTATCAAGAAGTCATAAAACCAGTGGCAGACCGCTACGATTTAAGGGTAATCATGCTCATCACGCCCGAGACTTCCGAAGAGCGCATCCGCTTCATCGACGACAATACCGATGGTTTCATCTATATGGTTTCGTCGGCTGCAATCACGGGCGTCCAAAAGTCTTTCGACGAGGCGAAACAGGAATATTTCCGCCGTATCAACGCCATGAACTTGCGGAATCCGCGCATGATTGGCTTCGGCATCAGCAATGCCCAGACCCTGAAAGCCGCTCAGGACAATGCTGCCGGTGCCATCATCGGTTCCAAGTTCGTCACGCTGCTCAGCGAAGAAAAAGGGAATGCCGACAAGGCGCTCGACCGACTGTTTGAAGCGTTGAACTCATAAATAATGTAAAAAGCGTGAGCGTTTTCATTCTTTTTAATTACCTTTGCAGTCAGAATCTACTAAACAAAGAAAACTGACATGAAAAAGTTCCTACAGACGCTATTGCTATGCGCCCTTGTTACCTTGACCGCCCAGGCCAAAGGATGGGACCAGCAGCAATACAAACAGATTGAGCAAAGCATTCGCACGCCACAATTTGCCAATGCAGAGTTTCCCATCACCAAGTTTGGCGCTAAGACCACCAACACGGCTGCCAAGAACCAGATAGCCATTCAGAAGGCTATCGACAAGTGCTCCAAGAAGGGCGGCGGCCGGGTCATCGTACCGGCAGGCCAGCATTTCCTTACAGCTGCCATCCAGCTGAAGAGCGGCGTAAACCTCGTTGTGGAGGAAGGTGCCGTCCTGGAGTTTGCCTTCGAGCCGGAGCTGTATCCTATTGTTCCCACACGCTGGGAGGGCTTGGACTGCTGGAACCTCAGCCCGCTGATTTATGCCTATCAGGCCAAGGACGTGGCTATCACGGGTAAGGGAACCATTGACGGTGGCGGTTCCAACGAGACTTGGTGGCCTTGGTGCGGAAACGTCCGTTTTGGCATGAAACCTGGTGGTATTGCACAAAACCAGGGTGCCCGTGCCCGTCTGTTGAAATATGCGGAGGATGGTGTGGATATGGATCAGCGCAAGTTCGGTCCTACCGACGGACTCCGTCCTCAGATGATTAACCTGAACCAGTGCGATGGTATCCTGATTGAAGACGTCACCTTGTTGCGTTCGCCTTTCTGGGTTATCCATCCCCTGCTTTCTACAGATATCACCGTTCGTGGCGTTCATATTAACAATGACGGTCCTAATGGTGACGGCTGCGACCCAGAGTCATGTGACCGCGTTTTGATTGAGAATTGCTATTTCAATACGGGTGACGACTGCATCGCCATCAAGAGCGGACGTAACAATGACGGTCGTGATGGTGGACAGGGACGCTATGCCGGCAAGCCTTCGAAGAACATCATCATCCGAAACTGCAAGTTTAACAACGGACATGGTGGTGTGGTTATCGGTTCCGAGATTTCCGGAGGTTGCCAGAACGTCTTTGCAGAGAATTGCGAGATGGACTCTCCCTCTCTTGACCGTGTACTCCGCATCAAGACAAACTCTTGCCGTGGTGGCATCATCGAGAATATCAACATGCGCAATGTCACTGTAGGACAATGTAAGGAAGCTGTCCTGAAAATCAACACCGACTATGAGCCACGCGAGATTTGCTGTCGTGGTTTCTATCCCATCGTGCGCAATGTCACCATGGAGAATGTCACTTGTCAGAAGTCGAAGTATGGCGTGATGATTGTAGGTTACCAGGACGAGAAGCTCGCCTATACGGTTAACAATATTAATGTACGTAATTGCTCGTTCAATGGTGTTTACGGCAAGCCCGTCCACCAGGTGGGTCTTGCTCAGGA
Organism: uncultured Prevotella sp.; assembly: GCA_946623195.1. Next base: position 364 of record CAMOQW010000130.1, on the reverse strand, counting down.
CGTAACCTATGACAACCTGATGGTTAACGGCTCATTGGTTCTGCAGAATCCTCCCTACAAGCACTATTCTGAATGGTTGACCTATAGCGAGATGAAGCGCGTGCCCAAATCTTATCTGCTCGATTTCTCCAACCGTCCCAAGTGGAGCTACGTCATGGGTATTGAGCTAGAAGGCATGCTGGACACCTATTTGCGCTATGGTGGCGAGGACATTCGCAAGTACTGTCAGGAATACACTGACACCATGATCAACGAAAAGGGCGACATTCGTGGCTACAATATACTGGACTACAACCTCGACAACATCCGGACAGGCCACTTCGTCACCCGCATGTATCAGAAATGGCCTGAAAAGAAAAACCTG
>CAMOQW010000129.1 GCA_946623195.1 uncultured Prevotella sp. | reverse complement strand
ACGCTTATCCAGCGTTTCGGCTCAGATACCGGGAACTTTATGCACATTATGTTTTTTATACGGAAGGATGTGGCAGAGCCTGCAGAGAAAGTCGTTAAGAGCGAAGCCGACATTGAGAATGAGCAACAGTGCCCAGTAGAGAAGTATGCCATAGCCAAAGGGGGTGAATATCTGATAGATGGCCCACATCCAGCAATCGATGAAACAGGGCGAGACGCTGCGCTACGCCCTCATCCTCTGCAATGTCTATAAACGCGGCATACAAAAAGTGGAGTTCACCATCAAGAAGAAATAATACAAGCGACGCAGTAAGGGGAAAAGGTACTAACAAAAAGGGAAAAAGGTACTTGGGAACAGGGAGAAAGATACTGGGTAGTTAGTCTCAACCGCCCCGCCCGAATATATTCGGGCGGGCGCCCTTACATCTTGGAGCACCTGCACTTATATATTGGAGCGAGCGGCAGAATCCGATTTTAAACCATGCTATACTGATGAACTTAACGGGAAACGGGGGTTTTCATCTAATAATTTTTAAAAGGTAAGGGCGAAACGAACATTTTTTACCAAAAAGTCGTATATTTGCAGTCAATAACAGGAAACTGAAAGATAAGTATGAAGCAACAATATGCAGTCATCGTGCTCTTTGCATTGATAGTAGCGTCGAGCCTGACGAGCCTTGGCAGTTATCGCTCAACGAGCCAACGAGTGAGCGAGGATATGAACAGGGCACTGACCATCACGATGCTGGAACAGCAGAGCGACGTCATCAGCCAGGACACCATCCGTACCTTTAACAGCCACTTGCAGATAGCTGAACTGCGAGGCAAAGCTACGCTGGCGGTCGATACCCGCGGCAGGCAGTTCAAGGCGTATGCCCAATGTTCGGAGGCCACCATCTTCAGCCTCTCCGACCAACGGCCAGCGGCATTGCTTTGGATGCTGACAGGATTATGGGTGATGTTTGTCTGGTATCGTCGTCCCAAACCAGAGCCTGCGCTCATGCTCGCAGGAACCAAATACGGCGGACTTACCTTTTCAGAGTCTAAAGGGCAGTTCTATGCTGCTGATGGTAACGAGGTGCAGCTGACTCCCATGCAGCACCAACTGATGGAAATGTTCTTCCATTCGCCCTCACACTGCTTGTCGAAGGCGGAGATATGTGATGCCCTATGGCCCAAGAAGCCCGATGCCAGCGATACGCTCTATACGCTGATACGCCGATTGAAACCCGTCATAGAGCAGCATTCCAACCTCAAAATCGAGTCAGACCGCAGTAAGGCTTATCGGTTGACCATCAAGTAGATAGATGTCTGACACGGAGCCTGACAATGAAATGTCAGACAAATGTCAGACTTCTTTTTCGGCCTGTTAGACGATTGTTGCTACCTTTGCACGAAAAACGAGCAAAGCATGATGCAACAAACAACCTTTTCAAGAGTCAATACCTCGATGGCGTGGCTGATGTTTGTCATCGCCGCCGTGGTGTATGGACTGACCGTTGAACCTACAGCCAGCCTGTGGGACTGTCCTGAATTCATTGCCTGTGGCTACAAGTTGGAGATTGGCCATCCGCCTGGCGCACCCTTCTTCATGCTGGCCGCCAACCTCTTCTCTCAGTTTGCCAGCAGTCCGTCGCAAGTGGCACTGATGGTCAATCTGCTGTCGGCCCTGCTGAGTGCTGGCTGCATCTTCTTCCTTTTCCTCACTATCACGCATTTAAGTGAAAAGGTAATAGTGAAGAGTGAAAGGCTACGGGTAGGCGAGCTTTGCTCGGGAATGGAGCACTATTCCCTTCCACAGGTCATCACCATCGAAGCTTGCGGCGTGGTGGGCGCACTGGCCTATGCCTTCAGCGACACGTTCTGGTATTCAGCCGTCGAGGCCGAGGTCTATGCCTTCTCCAGTTTCCTGACGGCACTGATGTTCTGGCTGATACTAAAGTGGGAGAAGGAGGACAACGAACCCAGCAGCGACCGCTGGATCATCCTGATAGCCTATATCACAGGTCTTTCGATAGGTGTCCATCTGCTCTGCCTGCTCTGTCTGCCGGCCATGTCGCTGGTGGTTTATTTCCGCAAGGCCAGGCAAATCACCACGTTTGGCATGCTGAAAACCCTCGCGGCTGGATGCCTGTTGCTGGGTGTCATCCTTTATGGCATCATCCCCGGTGTTGTGAAGTTAGGGGCCTATGTCATTCTGCTCGTGGCGGTACTCGTGTACCTATATTATAAAGTACGAAGCAGACGGTACAAACTCTCGCTGGCATGCCTGCTGATGATTCTGGCGGGCTACAGCAGCTATGGTGTCATCTTCATCCGGGCCAATGCCAATCCACCGATGTGCGAGAATGCGCCGGGCAACGTTGCTGCCCTTGCCAGCTATCTGAACCGCGAGCAATACGGCAAGACACCACTGCTCTATGGGCAGGCTTACACCAGCGAACTGGACTATGAGGCCACTCAGCGCGAGGGCGAGTATCGCTATAAGGAAAACATGACGTTTCCCCGCATGCACTCCCAGCGCCATGCCAAGGCCTACGAGGACTGGATGGGCGGTGTGGAGAAGAAAGACAATTTGCCCACCATGAAAGAGAACCTGCGTTTCTTCCTCACCTATCAGGTGAACTTCATGTACTGGCGCTACTTCTTGTGGAACTTCGTGGGTCGGCAGAACAATATCCAGGGGCACGGCGAGGTGGAGCACGGCAACTGGATTACGGGTTTCCGCTGGATAGACGACTGGCTGCTGGGGTGCGATACGTCACAATTGCCTTCAGACCTTGCCGAGAACAAAGGGCGCAACGTGTTCTACGGCTTGCCGCTGCTATTGGGCCTCGCTGGTATTCTCTGGCAATGGCGGCGCAGACGAGAGGGGCGCCAACAGCTACTAATCGTCACCCTGCTATTCGTGATGACAGGGCTCGCCATTGTGGTCTATCTCAACCAGACACCCCTCCAGCCTCGTGAGCGCGATTATGCCTACGCCGGCTCCTTCTATGCCTTCGCCATCTGGATAGGATTGGGGGTAGCGGGAGTTACCCATATCATCAGTCATGTAATTAAGCTCCCCTCCCTTAGGGAGGGGTTAGGGGTGGGCCTTTGTCTGCTGGTCCCGCTGCAGATGGTCTCGCAGACGTGGGACGATCATGACCGCTCTGGCCGCTATACCTGTCGCGACTTCGGTGCCAACTATCTGGAGAGCATGCAGCGCGAGGGCCATCCCATCATCCTGACTAACGGCGACAACGATACGTTCCCGCTGTGGTATAATCATGAGGTGGAGGGTGTGAGAACGGATACACGCGACGTCAACATGGAATACCTGC
>CAMOQW010000128.1 GCA_946623195.1 uncultured Prevotella sp. | reverse complement strand
CCCAAGACCCCAACATTAAAAGTGTTGTGCTCTACCAACTGAGCTAGCGGATCAATGTTGACGCAATGCTGCGAAAGCGGGTGCAAAATTACACATAAATTTTGGAACGACCAAATTTATTCGGATGTTTTTTCGCTGGCGACGGCTTTTTGGTAGCATTCGCGGCACAGAGGCTCATACTCCTGGGTCTCTCCCAGCAGTACGCGACGGTCGTTCTGGACGGTACGGTGGCTGACGTAGGCCAGCGCGCCACACTTGACGCAGATGGCGTGCACCTTGGTGACGTCGTCGGCAATGGCACACAGGGCAGGCATGGGCCCGAAGGGTACGCCCTGATAGTCCATGTCGAGTCCGGCTATGATGACGCGCACGCCACGGTAGGCCAGCTCGTTGCAGACGTCGACCAGTCCCATGTCGAAAAACTGGGCCTCGTCGATGCCCACCACGTCGATGTCGCTGGACAGCAGCAGGATGGACGCTGAGGAGTCGAGGGGGGTGGAGGGAATGGCATGGTGGTCGTGGCTCACCACCTCTTCGTCGCTATAGCGGGTGTCGATGGCGGGCTTGAAGATTTCCACTTTCTGCCGGGCAAACTGTGCACGGCGCAGACGGCGGATGAGTTCCTCCGTCTTGCCCGAGAACATGGAGCCGCACACCACCTCTATTCTGCCCGGACGGTGTGCCTCGCCGGAATGGTTTTCTGTTATCATGCTGCAAAGATAGCAAATAAATCATAATTAGTGGCACATATATCAGAAATTTTTTTTATCTTTGCATTCAATATGGGCATATTGTATATCGTGCCTACGCCCGTAGGCAACATGGAGGACATGACGCTGCGCGCCATACGCATACTCCGCGAGGCCGACCTGGTGCTGGCCGAAGATACCCGTACCTCGGGCGTCCTGCTGAAACATTTCGATATTCAGCAGCATCTACTTTCACATCACAAATTCAACGAGCACGGCACGTCGGCAGCCGTCGTGGAGCGACTGAGGGCGGGCCAGACGGTGGCACTCATGAGCGATGCCGGCACACCGGGCATCTCCGACCCGGGATTCTTCCTGGTGCGCGAAGCCGTCAGGGCGGGCATCGAGGTGCAGACGCTGCCGGGAGCCACGGCCTTTGTGCCGGCCCTGGTGTCGAGCGGGCTGCCCTGCGACCGCTTCTGCTTCGAGGGATTCCTGCCCCAGAAGAAGGGTCGCCAGACGAGGATACAGCGCCTGGTCGACGAGGAACGCACGATGGTGTTCTATGAGTCGCCCTACCGGGTGGTGAAGGCGCTGCAGCAGTTTGCGGAGGTCTTCGGACAGGAGCGCCAGGTCAGCGTGTGCCGCGAAATCTCGAAGGTGCACGAGGAGAGCGTCAGGGGCAGCTTGCAGGAGGTCATCGCCCATTTCACGGAGCACGAGCCGCGCGGAGAGTTCGTCATCGTGGTGGCGGGCAAGGAAAAGACATGTAATCAAGAACAAAGCATATAAACCACATTTTTTTTGTATTGGTATGAAGAAACTATTGACCCTGGTGATAGGACTGCTGGCCCTGACGGCCTGTAAGCAGCAGAAAGACAACACGATGGAACTGGCCCTGGCCCATCAGCGCGACTCCCTGGACCGCGTGATAGCCCAGAAGGACAACGACATCAACGACATGATGGCTACGCTGAACGACATCGAGGAGGGATTCCGCGCCATCAACGAGGCCGAGAACCGCGTGACGCTGGCCCGTCAGGACGAGGGGGCGGCCTCCAAGGAGGGCATCCGCGAGAGTATGCAGTTTATCACCATGGCTATGAAGCAGAACCGCGAGCTGATCAGCAAGTTGCGCAACCAGCTGCGCCAGAGCACCGTAAGGAGCGACCAGCTGCGCCGCACCCTGGACAACCTGACGCAGCAGATGGAGGAGAAGGACGTGCAAATCAGGCAGCTGCAGGCTGAACTGCAGGCCAAGGACGTGCAGATAGGTGAGCTGAACGAACAGGTTGCCGACCTGACGACGCATGTGGACAACCTGCGCGAGGAGACCACCCAGAAGTCGCAGACTATTTCGTCGCAGGACAAGCAGCTGAATACGGCGTGGTTCGTCTATGGCACGAAGAAGGAGCTGAAGGAGCAGCACATCATCGAGGACGGCAAGGTGTTGAGGTCGAGCTTCAACCGTGACTACTTTACCAAGATTGACATCCGCGTAGACAAGGAAATACGCCTCTACAGCCGCTCTGCCAAGCTGCTGACGGCCCATGCCGCCTCCAGCTATACGCTGGAACAGGATGCCAACAAGCAGTACGTGCTGCGCATCACCAATCCGCAGCTCTTCTGGTCGACCAGTAAGTATCTTGTGGTGCTGGTGAAATAGCCTCCCCCGCACCCAAATAGCCTCGCCCTGTGCCCAAAAGCCTTCCCTTGCGCACGGACAGCGGCAGAAAAGAAAACGCCCCGCACCATGTTGACTGGTGCGGGGCGTAATGCTAAGTATATGTCTCAGGGGGATAAACCTTATGCTTCGGCAGCAGGCTCTGCGGCACGGAAGTTCTCAAGGTCGGCCACCTGGAAATTCTTGATGTAGGCAGCCTTGCCGCAGACATCCTCCTCGGTCATGCGCACATAGACATTGGCACTCTTCTCGAAGAGCTCCGGACACTTGGCAGCATCGCGGATGATGAGCAGCGACATCACGAGCTCGGCGGTCATATCGTAGAGACGGCGGGCCAGGAAGTCGTGGGCATCCTGATTGTCGAGACTCTTTACGTAGGCAAGAGCGTCCTCGTAGACCGGGAGCAACTTCTCCACGCGAGCCTTCAGGGCTGTATCGGCCTCGGCAGGCAGGGCGGCCAGCATCTCCTTGATGTTGTTCAGCATTGTGCCGTTGGTAATGTAGCGGATGGCAGCGACCACCTGCAACTGTGTCGTTCCCTCGTAGATAGAGAAGATACGGGCATCGCGGAACAGGCGCTGGCTCTTGTACTCCATGATGAAGCCTGAGCCACCGTGGATAGAGATGGCATCGTAGGCATTCTGGTTGGCGTACTCGGAGTTCATACCCTTGGCCAGCGGCGTGAAGGCATCGGCCAGACGCTGGTACTTCTTCAGCTCCTGCTTCTCCTCGGGCGTCAGCTTGCGGTCGCGCTCGATGTCCTCCAGACACTTGTAGACGTCGACGTAGGCGGCAGTCTCGTAGAGCAGCGAACGACCGGCATCGAGCTTGGCCTTCATGCGCGAGAGCATGTCGTAGACGGCGGGGAAGTTGATAATCTTGTCGCCAAACTGCTGACGCTCCTTGGCGTATGCGAGACCCTCGTTGTAGGCCTCCTGCTCCACGCCTACCGACTGAGCAGCGATACCCAGACGGGCGCCGTTCATCAGGGCCATCACGTACTTGATCAGACCGAGACGAGTGCTTCCGCAGAGTTCTGCCTTCGCGTTCTTATAAGTCAGCTCACAGGTAGGCGAACCGTGGATACCCAGCTTGTGCTCGATGTGGCGCAC
>CAMOQW010000127.1 GCA_946623195.1 uncultured Prevotella sp. | reverse complement strand
TAAGTTAGTTAGAGTAAATTTTCTTTTTCATATTGCATTTGTTATTTATTGGTTTAGTTAGTAAGAAAGGAATGGAATGTTGTGTAACAGCAGATGAGCCGTGAATGCGCGTCATGACTCTTCGAGCGGGGCACTCTTCAGCTGCTCCAGGGCGCGGCAGAGCTGGTCGGGGCAGGAGGTGTTCTTGGCACCGCAGCGGATGCCGTTGATGCGGGGGATGACGTCGTCGATGCGCTGGCCGCGCACCAGTTGGCTGATGCCCTGCAGGTTGCCGTTGCAGCCGCCAAGGAAGAATACTTGCTGGATGACGTTGTTCTCGTCGGCCGTCACGTCGATGAGTCGCGAGCAGGTGCCGTGGGTTTCGTATTGAATGTGCTTGGTTTTCATATCGTGAAAATGTTATAGTTGTTGCAGTCGGGCAATATATTTACCGATGATGTCGAACTCCAGGTTGACGATGGTGCCCACGCGGATGTCCTGGAAATTGGTATGCTCCATGGTGTAGGGGATGATGGCCACCTGGAATGTGTTGCGCGTGGGGTTGCAGACGGTCAGGCTGACACCGTTGACGGTCACGCTGCCCTTGTCGACGGTGAAATAGCCGTTGCGGGCCATAACCGGGTCGTCCTGGTATTCAAACGTAAAAAACGTGGAACCGTCGGCATCTGCCATGTCGATACAGCGGGCCGTTTCGTCCACATGGCCTTGCACGATGTGGCCGTCCAGCCGACCGTTCATCAGCATGGAGCGCTCGATGTTCACCTTGTCGCCCACCTGCAGCAGTCCCAGGTTGGAGCGGTCCAGCGTCTCTTTCATGGCGGTGACGGTGTAGGTATTGCCCTCTATGCGCACCACGGTGAGGCAGACGCCGTTGTGGGCCACGCTCTGGTCGATGCCGAGTTCGCCGACAAACGAGCACGTCAGCGTGAAGTCAATATTCTCTCTGTCCTTCTGGATGGCTACTACGGTAGCAAACTCTTCTATAATTCCGGAAAACATATTTCTTTAAACTTTTGAGAAAAAGGAAAGGGGTCGCCCGGTGATGTGATGAAAACTCCTTTGTTAAAAGATTAGAGTGCTCTCCGTCTTTGTAATCCACCGGCCTTGCGGCTTACTGCCTGTAGCAGGGTTGTGGCCCGCCATTGACAAGAGAAGACGGCTCAGTTTTCGATGTAATTTGATGAGTATCCCGATCGAACCGGCACGACCCCTATGGTTATTCTGTTTGCAAAGATACGAATAAGAAAGTAAAGCGCAAAATAAATTAAGAATTATTTTCTTTTTCGGACGTAATCGACTGCTCCTTCGATGAAGTCAGAGGTGCCGAACGGTGCCTCAGCAGCAAGAAGCCGCACGCGATGAGGACCAGCAGGGCCACGTATATCCAGATGGCCGTGGACGACAGCAAGAAGGGTGGGGGCACGATGACTTCCAGCTTGCGCATGTCGAAAGCCTCGGGCGACTCCAGCAGGAAGGCTTTCACCTTGAACGTGTAGGTGCCATAGGGAAGGTCTTCGTAGGTTGCCGTGCGCGTCTTGTCGGCATTCTGCCAGTCGTCGTCGTAGCCCTCCATCATGTACTGGTAGTGGATGCGGTGCTGCAACTGGTAGTTGAGGGCAGCGAAACGGAAGGCCACCTTGCTGCTGTTGCGAGGCAGCGTGACGCTCTTGCTTTCAGGGATATAGTAGTTGAAGGTACTGTCCAGGCGCGGACTCTGCAACTGGTCGTCCAGATAGAAATCGGTGATGCGCAGCCGAAGCAGCGACCCCGTGGATGCTTTCAGCTTCGTGCGGTCTACAACGTAGTATCCGTTCATGGTGCCGAAGAGTATCTTTCCGTCGGAGAGGCTGATGGCGGCACCCTCGGAGCACAATGTTTCGTCGACACCGTCGAGGCTGGAGAAGGTGGTGAATATCTTCTTGTTGACATCCAGTGAGGCTAAGATGTGGTCGGTGGCAAACCATACGTTGCCGCGCTCGTCGAAGGTGATGCTGCGGATTTCCTCGGAGGGCATGCCGTCCTCGATGCCGTAGTTTTCAAACTGCCACGTGCCGTTCTTGTCTTTCTTGGTGGCATGGCTTAGTCCGCCGCTGTTGGTTCCCACCCACATGGTGCCTTGCCGGTCGCAGGCCAGGTGGACGATGTCGTAGCTCATGAGGCCCTTTTTGTAGTCTTCCGGAACCTGCATCTGCTCGATGACGATGTTCTCGTTCCTAATCTGCATGATGAGGATGCCGTCGGTGGAACCGGCCCATATCTGACCGTCCTTGGCCAGTGCTATGGTGCGTACCTTATTAAAAGTGTTACGGGGATAGCGCTTCATGACATTCTTGGAATGGAGTGCTATGTAGCGGCCGCTCTTGTCCTGTCGGACGATGTTGACACCGCCGCCATACGTGGCCACCCAGATGTTGCCCTGCTTGTCTTCTACGGCCTGGTAGGCGGCATTGCTGCTGAGCGAGTAGGGGTCTTTGTCGTCGTGGCGCAGGTTCAGGATGCTATAGCCGCCGGCTGTCGGCGTCACCTTGAAGAGTCCGTTGTCCTTGTCGCAAATCCAGTAGTTGCCCTTGGAGTCTACGGAGATTCCGTAGGGTCGGCTGATGGCATTACCCTTCGAGTCGTGGGTGATGACGTGCTGAACGTTGCCATGGGCATCAATGACGAACACCTTGCCGCGCTTGTTGGCCAGCAGCGTCACGTTGCGCTTGGCGTCGTGGCACATGCCGCGCACTTCGTTGTCGAGTGGTGATTCAGCACCGGGTATGAGGAGTCTGCGTTCGATGGTGTTCTTCAGGATTTCCAGTTTCTCCAGTCCACGGCGGATGGTCGACTCCCACACCACGCCGTCGTTCATCTCCAGTCGGGCATTGACGGTGTTCGACAGGTTCCAGGGGTTGCTGGGGTCGTTATGGAAATATTCTACTTCGTCAGTCTCACGGTTATAGTAGCCATAGCCGCCGTGGTTCATGCGAATCCATACGACTCCTATTGCTTCGCCAAACTCAGCACCGCGACTGGTAAACTCGGGGGTGGGGACGCGCTGGCTGAAGAATTTCACATCGCCCGTCTGGGGATTCAGACGGTAGGCACCGTCGCCCAGGTCGGAAAACCAGATGAGTCCGCGGCTGTCAACGAAGAGGCTGGTTACCTCGCGTCCGAGGTCTTTCACGAGTGTTGGCTCCTGACCGTATGCGAACTGGAGTATCTTTCCCGACTTGGTGCCTACGAAGATGTTGTATCCGTTGGTAGCCAGTTGGGTGACATGTTCATCCAGGAACAGCCCCTTGCGCTCTATCGTCAGGTTAGGCATGTCGATGCGGTGGACGCCCTTGTCGGTGCCCACCCAGATGTCGTTGTGGTAGCCTTCGACAACGCAGTTCACGGTGAGCTGTCCGGTCATGATAAGGTCTTGCTTATAGCCAAAGGCGTTGAGGCGCAGCTTGTAGAGTCCCACGTCCTTATAAGATATCAGCACGTCGCCGCTGCTGGTGACGAAGGGGT
>CAMOQW010000126.1 GCA_946623195.1 uncultured Prevotella sp. | reverse complement strand
CTTTTTTCACTTTTCATGCAACTTTTTCTTCCACTCTTGACGAAAATCAAGACCAAAATAGGGTTACACCTTATTATATTATATAAAAGAGAAGCCATTAAACCCCATTTTTTACTTATTCGTAGAAAATATTTGGGTAATTGGAAAAATAGTTGTAATTTCGCAGCCGAATAGAAAACGGAAATAAACAACAGACAAAATGAAAAAGATTAAGATTGTACTAATTGGTCTCGTCTGCTTGGCAGTAGCCAGTTGCGGGAACATGAATCAGGTACTCGGTGCCATCTCCAACGGCAGTGTGGTCAATGCCATCACCAGTGTTATCGGTCTCGACAAGGTATCAGCAGCAAACCTCGTTGGCACCTGGAACTACAAAGGCCCTGGCTGCGCATTCACCAGCGAGAACCTCCTGGCAAAAGCCGGTGGCGAGGTGGCGGCTGCCCAGATTGAGGAGAAGTTGCTACCATATTATCAGCAGGTAGGCGTCTCAAGCAGCAATACCGTCATCACCTTCAGTCAGGATGGCAAATTCTCGGCAAATATCGCAGGCACCCCTTTCAGCGGCACTTACACATTCGACGAGGCCAGCCAGCAGATTAAACTTAAAGCCCTCCTTTTTTCAGTCAATTGCTATACCAAGAGAGAAGTGGGCGGAATCTCGATCCTGTTTGAGGCTGGCAAACTGCTGACAGTGCTTCAGGCGATGTCGGCACTGAGTGGAAATGCGAACCTGCAGGCCATCGGTGAATTGAGCAAAAAATACGATGGTGTGCGCGTAGGATTCGACATGAGCAGATAAGCGGAGGCACTATATCCGTGCTTTCCTGCAAAAATATGCAGATTTATTTGGCTGGGTGCAAAGTTTTGTATAACTTTGCACCCGGATTTTGAATAAATATACCGAGATGAAAGTTAAGAACAACCGATTAGAAGCCCTTCGCCTGATCATATCGAGCCAGCAACTGGGCAGTCAGGACGAACTGTTGAGTGCCTTGCAGAAAGAGGGCTTCAAACTGACGCAGGCCACACTGAGCCGCGACTTAAAGCAACTGAAAGTGGCTAAGGCCGCCTCCATGAGCGGCAACTACGTCTACGTGCTTCCAAACGACACGATGTACAAGCGCGTCAGCACCCCGAACAGCATCCGCGACATGATGCGGGTACCGGGATTCATTGCCATCAACTTCTCCGGGAATATGGGAGTCATCAAGACCCGTCCAGGGTATGCCAGCAGCATTGCCTGGAATATTGACAATAGCGACATCCCCGAAATCATCGGGACCATCGCTGGCGACGACACCATTTTCATCGTCATCAAGGAGGACGTGCCACATCAAAAAGTCATCGAGGCTCTGAGTGACGTGGTGCCCAACATGAGATAAGCCATAGATTACACAGATTTACACCTATTTATATAATGGAACAAGAAACAGAAATTGAAGTATTAGTAGCCGGACCGGAGCACGAGAAGTACGTCGACACCATTTTGGACACAATCGCCGAGGCTGCCAAAGTACGCGGCACAGGTATTGCCAAACGGACACACGAGTATCTGACCAAGAAGATGATGGAGGCCAAGGCCGTCATCGCCTTGACAAGCGACGGCCGTTTCGCCGGATTCAGTTACATCGAGACATGGGAGAACCAGCAATATGTGACAACCTCTGGTCTGATTGTGCATCCCGACTTCCGCGGTCATCACGTAGCCAAGCGCATCAAGGATATGACCTTCACCCTGGCCCGTACCCGCTGGCCACACGCCAAGATATTCTCGCTGACAAGCGGTGCCGCCGTCATGGCGATGAACACAGCACTGGGCTACCAGCCTGTCACGTTCGCCGACCTGACGGAAGACGAAGCCTTCTGGAAAGGCTGCGAGGGTTGCGTCAACGTGGACGTACTGCACCGCACGGGCCGCAAATACTGTATCTGTACGGCCATGCTCTATGACCCGACAGAGCATCTGCCCGCCAAGATTCCCGACGAGGTGCTGGAGAGAATCAAGAAGATTGACGGGGGAAATGAAAGGTAAAAAGGTAGAAAGGTAAAAAAGTAAAAAATAAAGAGATATGAGTAAGAAGAAAGTTGTAGTAGCCTTTTCTGGTGGGCTTGACACCAGTTACACAGTGATGAAGTTGGCCCAGGAGGGCTGGGACGTCTATGCAGCCTGTGCCAATACGGGCGGTTTCAGCGCTGAGCAGTTGAAGACCAACGAAGAGAACGCCTACAAACTAGGTGCCGTGAAGTACGTAACCCTCGACGTGACGCAGGAGTATTATGCCAAGTCACTCAAATATATGATCTTCGGCAACGTGCTGCGCAACAACTGCTACCCCATCTCGGTCAGCAGTGAGCGTATTTTCCAGGCCATCGCCATCGCCCGCTATGCCAAGGAGATCGGTGCCGATGCCATCGCTCACGGCTCTACGGGAGCAGGCAACGACCAGATCCGTTTCGACATGACCTTCCTCGTGATGGCTCCCGGCGTGGAGATTATCACACTGACCCGTGACCAGAAACTCACCCGTAAGGAAGAGGTTGACTACCTGAATGAACACGGTTTCTCTGCAGACTTCACCAAGTTGAAGTACTCCTACAACGTCGGCATCTGGGGCACCAGCATCTGCGGCGGCGAGTTGCTCGATCCGACACAGGGACTGCCTGAGGATGCCTATCTGAAGCATGTGACCGCCAAGGAACAGGAATGCACGCTGAAGATTACCTTCGAAAAAGGTGAGATTGTGGCCGTGAATGGCGAGCAGTTCGACGACCGTGTGAAGGCCATCCAGAAGATAGAGGAAATCGGAGCCTCCTATGCCATTGGCCGCGATGCCAACGTTGGCGACACCATCATCGGCATCAAAGGCCGTGTAGGCTTTGAGGCAGCAGCACCGAAACTGATTATCGAAGCGCACCGTCTGCTGGAGAAGTCGACACTCTCCAAGTGGCAGCAGTACTGGAAGGACCAGGTGGCCAACTGGTACGGCATGTTCCTCCACGAGAGCCAGTATCTGGAGCCCGTGATGCCCGATATCGAGGCCATGCTGACCTCATCACAGCGTAATGTGACAGGCACCTCGATCCTGAAACTCCGTCCTTATGGCTTCGAGACCGTCGGCATCGACTCAGAGAACGACCTGACGAAGTCGAAACTCGGTGAGTACGGAGAGACGCAGACTGGCTGGACTGCCGACGAGGCCAAGGGCTTCATCAAGGTCAGTTCGACTCCCCTGAGAGTGTATTACGGCATCCACAAGGACGAACAAAGATAAAAATAAGTCACGGATTACACGGCTTTATTCTAAAGACGCGGCTTGCTGCGCACAGAAAAGCCGTGTTTCTCAAAGAGAGCCGTGTAATCCGTGCCAAATGAAAGAACACGATATGATTAGAGTAGGTATATTAGGCGCAGCAGGCTATACAGGCGGAGAACTCATCCGCCTATTGCTGAACCACCCCGAGGCAGAGATTGTCTTTGCCAATAGCGAGAGTAATGCGGGCAACCCCGTGG
>CAMOQW010000125.1 GCA_946623195.1 uncultured Prevotella sp. | reverse complement strand
CATTTTAAGCATGTCAGAACTATGATAACGATAAACAAACTACTGAAGCCATGCCTACTTTTGGTCATGGTTGTATTGACAAACAATACAGACGCGAAGAAGAAAACTGTAGTTAAAGATTACTGGCCCAATGGTGAACCCATAGCTGAGTGGTTCAGCGATACGGCAAAGGTGGATGTCGCCACGCTGGGCAAACGCTACCTTCTGACCGACTACGGCGTGCGCCAGGGCACTAACGAGGTGCAGACACGCGCCATTCAGGCCGTGATAGACCGTGCCGCCAAGCAGGGCGGCGGAGTGGTGGTAGTGCCTAAGGGCACATTCTACAGCGGCAGTCTGTTCTTCCGCCAAGGCACCCATCTGATGGTAGAAGAGGGTGGGGTACTGAAGGGCTCCGACCGCATACGTGACTTCGAGATACGCGAGACGCGCATCGAGGGGCAGACCTGCAAGTACTTCACCGCCCTGGTGAATGCCGACAGCATCAACGGATTCACTATCTGTGGCAAGGGCACCATCGACGGTAATGGCACCTCCTACTGGGAAGAGTTTTGGATTCGGCGCCAGTGGAACCGGCAGTGTACTAACAAGGATGCACAACGCCCGCGCCTGACCTACATCACCAACTCAGAAAACGTCACCATACAAGACGTGCGGCTCATCAACTCGCCCTACTGGACCAACCACATCTATCGTTGCCACCACGTGCGCTATCTCGACCTCTATATCTATTCCTCCACAGTGGATATCAAGGGACCATCGACCGATGCCATCGACATCGACGTGTGCCACGACGTGCTGGTGCGAGGCTGCTATATGAACGTCAACGACGATGCCGTAGTGCTCAAGGGCGGCAAGGGCACCTTTGCCGACCAAGCACCGGAAAACGGCCCCTGCTACAACATCTTGGTAGAGAATTGTCACTACGGCACCACCCACGGCTGCATGACGCTCGGCTCGGAGAGCGTGACCGACTGGAATGTCATCATGCGCAATTGTAGGGCCGACAACACCAATAATGTGCTGTGGCTGAAGATGCGTCCCGACACGCCGCAACGCTATCAGCATGTTCGAATAGAGAACTTCACCGGCAAGTGTCGCAACTTCCTGCTCGTGCGTCCCTGGACTCAGTTCTACGAGAAACAGGAGCGTCAGGACATGCCACTCTCAGAATGCAGCAACATGACCTTCCGCAACATACGAATGACGTGCAACGTGTTCTTCAACGTCACCGGGTCGGATAAATACGCACTGAGAAACTTCGACTTCGAAGACATCGACTGCAGTGACTATGGCAAGGAGAAACCTTTCAGCAAGCGGCCCGTGGAGGGGCTGACGTTGAAGAATGTCAAGATAAACGGCGAAATGATAGAATAGCCTATGAACGTGTTTCTAAAAAAAATCATTTGCCTCGCCTTAATGCTTATGGCGGTGATGGCCGACAGTGCTCAGAGCAGGACCGACGTGCAGCTCAACGACGGATGGACCATACGACCCATCAGCGACCCTTCACCCGGCAAGCAAGGCACTTTAGTGACGCTGCCACACACGTGGAATGCCAACTACGTGAAGGGCACTTTCTACAATCGTGAGACGATGGTTTATACTCGTTCGCTCAACGTCAGCAACGAAATGCTTTGTGAACATCGTGTGTTTCTCCGTTTTGAGGGCGTGAACTCAGTGGCCGATGTCTTTGTAAACCGGAAGACTGCTGGTCAACACAAGGGTGGCTATACAGCCTTCTGCATGGAGGTGACCGACCTTCTGCATGAGGGTGACAACGAATTGGAGGTATGGGTTGGCAATGCCTTCCGCACCGACGTGCTGCCTATCGCGGGCGATTTCAACGTCTATGGCGGAATCCATCGCCCCGTACACCTGTTGATAACAGCCAACGACTGTATCTCACCCACTGACTATGCCTCGAGTGGCGTGTATGTGCACCAGGAGAAAGTATCGCGGCAGGAGGCAGAACTCCGCATAGAGACTGTATTGTCGTTGACCACGGCAACTGAGACCAAGCAGCTGCGGCTGACCATGAACGATGCCTGTGGAAAGGTGGTGGCGCAGCGGACAGATGCTGTCAGTGGTGGCGTGATGCAGCAAAGCATCTCGTTAAGGAATCCTACGCTTTGGCACGCCCGAAAGAATCCCTACCTATATAATATAAAGGTGGAACTGTTAGACGGCGGACGGGTAATCGACACGGTGGAGGAGCAGACTGGCCTACGGTATTTCTCGGTTGACCCCGAACAAGGATTCTTTCTCAACGGAGAGCATTACCCGCTGCTGGGCTTTAACCGTCATGAGGATGTAGATGGAAAAGGTAGCGCCCTTTCCGCTGAAGACCATGAGCGCGACATGCAACTCATCAGCGAGACGGGAGCTACCATGATACGTCTTTCGCACTATCCGCAGAGCCGCTATTTCTACGAGCTGGCCGACCGCCGCGGCATGGTACTCTGGAGCGAGATACCGCTCGTCGGACCGGGCGGCTACGACTTTACAGGATATGTGAAGAACGTGGAAGACAATGCCCGGCAGGTGGCGCTCGAAATGGTGTACCAGAACTACAACCACCCCTCGGTATGCTTCTGGGGCCTTTTCAACGAACTGCTTGTTGATGAAGGCCGTTTCCGTGAATGGGACAATCCCGTTGGCTTCATCAAAGAGTTACATCAGATAGTAAAACTGGCCGACCCCTCACGCCTCACCACCTTTGCCACCTGCGTGCAGCATACTAACTATCTTGGATGCAGCGACCTCATGGCCTGGAACAAATACTTTCGCAAACCTGGTAATGAACAGACGGTGCGTCAGTTTTATGCAGAGGCCAAAGCCACCAGGGGCGGTCAGCCCTTAGGTATCTCTGAGTATGGTGACGCAGGGAGCATCAAGATACACACCGATCCGCGCTACGACCGCATCCGCGACCATGCCGAGAACTACCAACTGCTGACCCATGAGGGCTATTGGCGGGCCATCAAGGACGAGCAGTGGCTATGGTGCAAGTGCATCTGGCAGTTCAGCGACATGCAGACAAGCATACGTCACGAGGGCGACCGCGACGGCATGAACGACAAGGGAGTGGTGACCTATGACCGCCAGACGTGCAAAGACATCTACTACTTCTACAAGGCACAGTGGAACCCCGAACCGATGGTATATATCACCGGCCGACGGTTTAAAAACCGCAAGCATGGTCTCACCGATGTGAAAGCTTATACCAACCAGAAGGAAGCCACACTTTACGTCAATGGCTGCAAGATAGGCAAGGCCAAAGCCGACGACATAGGGCGGCTGCAATGGAAAGACGTGCACCTCAGCAAGGGCGACAACGTGATAGAGGTGCGATCGGGCAAGCTCAGCGACACCTGCACATGGACACTGAAGAACTAACTACTTATAAGCAATGAAGAATCTGTTATTAACCCTGTTACTGTTGCTCTCGCTACATGCCGAGGCGCAGCTGATGAAGGCCGGTCCGGAGTACATGCCGGCAGAGATGGAACCTGTCACGGCACCGTTCGACGTGAGCGGCATCAGCCGGCCGGTGTTCGCCGACAGGACGCGGACGGTGAAAATGAACAAACGGGGACTTTCCAC
>CAMOQW010000124.1 GCA_946623195.1 uncultured Prevotella sp. | reverse complement strand
GACGAGATGGTGGAACAGGACGACATGCTACAGCTTTCTCCTGAGGTCAAACGTCTACCCCTCCGTACCGTATGCCGCGACATCGTCGCCGCCAACGGCAAGAAGGTAGCCACCATCGACACGGCAACCCCGCGCCTGGACCACTGGAGCGACCTGCTGCCACCGCCGCAGCCCGCCCCTTTCATCACCTTCTATCCAGATGGCGACCCGGCGAAAGGCATCGCCCTCAGCGACGACCACTTCTCGCCGCCTCGCTACGACGCGTTGCCGCTGGGTTTCTGTTCCACAAGCCAAGGGGAGTCCAGACCTAGCAGGAACGAGCGCGCCACCATCAGCTTCAAATGCAACACCGACGAATGCTTCGCCGGCACAGGCGAGCGCTTCCGCAAGATGGACCTCAGCGGACAGACTTTCCAACTTAAAAACCAGGACGGACAGGGCGTCAACAACCGCCGATGCTATAAGAACATCCCGTTCTACATCAGCAGTCGCATGTACGGCTGTTTCTACCATACCAGCGACTACTGCAAGCTGTCACTGGCCGACCATTCCACCCGTAGCATACAGTTCCTGAACGACCAAGCCACGCTGGACGTATTCCTTATTGGCGGAAAGACTCCTGAGGAGATACTACGTGGCTACCGCATGCTGACGGGCTTTCCACAGATGCCGCCGCTGTGGTCGTTTGGCATCTGGATGAGTAGGATGACTTACTTCTCGGCCGACGAGGTCAACGATATCTGCGACCGGCTGCGCCAGGAACACTATCCCTGCGATGTGATCCATCTGGATACCGGCTGGTTCCGCACCGACTGGCTCTGCGAATGGAAGTTCAACCCCGAGCGGTTTCCAGACCCTAAGTCCTTTATTCAGCGACTGGCTGACAACGGTTTCAAGGTTTCTCTATGGCAGCTGCCATACGTGGCCCAAGGGGCAGAACAGATTGACGAAGCGAAAAAGAACAAGTATATCAGCCAACCCACCCAAGAGGAAGACTCATCGACAGGAGGGGCTTCCAATTTCTCCACACTGGACTATGCGGGCACTATCGACTTTACCTACGACCGTGCTACCGACTGGTATAAGAACCAATTGTTGAAGCCGTTGCTCGATATGGGTGTCAAGTGCATCAAGACCGACTTCGGCGAGAATATCCACATGGATCACCAATACCATGGGATGACACCCGAGCGGCTGAACAACATCTACTCCCTACTCTACCAGCGTGCCGCCTACGAGGTCACCAAGGAGGTGACGGGCGACGGCATCGTATGGGCCCGTTCTGCCTGGGCCGGCTGTCAGCGCTATCCCCTGCACTGGGGTGGCGACAGCGCCTCGTCATGGGATGGTCTGGCAGGTTCGTTGAAGGGCGGACTGCACTTCGGGCTCTCAGGATTTGCCTTCTGGAGTCACGACGTGCCGGGATTCCACAGCATTCCCGACTTCATGAACTCACCGCTGGATGAGCAAGTCTATGTGCGCTGGACACAGTTCGGCGTCTTCTCCAGCCATATGCGCTACCACGGCACCTGCAAGCGCGAGCCTTGGCACTATCCTGCCATTGCACCTATCGTCAAGCGCTGGTGGAAACTGCGCTACAAGCTCATACCTTATATTATAGAACAGTCGGAGCTGGCCTGCAAGAGCGGATACCCCATGGTACGTGCCCTGCTGTTCCACCATCCGCACGACAGTCAGGTATGGCATATTGACAATGAATATTATTTCGGCTCTGAGTTCCTTTGCTGTCCGATTATGAATAGTGACAACAGACGCGACATCTATCTACCTGAAGGAACGTGGGTCAACTTCTTTACGGGTCAACGGCTGGAGGGAGGACGATGGTACTACGATGCAGAGGTACCTCTGGACCAGATGCCCGTCTTCGTGCGTCCGGGAGCAGCTATCAAATTCTACCCCGACGACGTGGACTCTACCGACCAGATGGACATGAGCAAAGCCATCACCATCGAAATCACCAAGGATTACAAGGGCCTCGAAATATCGTAACACCGAAGCATCGTAACACCGAAACATCGAATAGAACTATGGAAAGTCACTACATGCAAGGCCTCGACTGGCTGATATTAGGAATCTACTTCGCCGTGCTCATCGCCATCGGCATCTGGGCAAGTACGAAACGCAAGAAGGAAGGCTCGCTCTTCCTTGCCGAACGCTCGCTTCGCTGGCACCACATCGGCTTCTCCATGTGGGGCACCAATGTCGGACCCTCCATGCTGATAGCATCAGCCTCAGCAGGATTCACCACGGGTATCGTCAGCGGCAACTATGCCTGGTATGCCTTCGTATTCATCGCACTGCTGGCCTTTGTCTTCGCCCCGCGCTATCTTGGGGCCAACATCAGCACACTGCCAGAATTCATGGGACTGCGCTTCGGACAGTCTACACGCAACATTCTGGCATGGTACACCATCGTCACCGTCATCATCTCATGGCTGGCACTGACTCTCTTTGCCGGCGGCGTACTCATCCGACAGGTGTTCGACATACCGATGTGGATGTCGGCTCTGGTGCTGGTGGTCATCTCGGCATTCTTCACCATGCTGGGCGGACTGAAGGCGGTGGCCTATACCAACGTCTACCAGATGATTCTGCTCATTGTCGTATCGCTGGTGCTGGTCATCGTAGGACTGGACAAGGTGGGGGGAATTTCAGCTCTCGCCGCCAAGGTTCCCAGCGACTATTGGGTGATGTTCAAGCCCAACAGTGACGAAGCCTTCCCGTGGCTGCCCATCCTTTTGGGCTATCCCGTCATGGGTATCTGGTTCTGGTGTACGGACCAGTCGATGGTGCAACCCGTCCTGGCTGCCAAGGACCTTCGCGAGGGGCAGCTTGGCACCAACTTCACCGGCTGGCTGAAGATTCTGGACGTAATTCTCTACATACTGCCTGGCATCATCTGCTTCGCATTGTTTGGCGACACGCTGAAGAATCCGGATGAAGCCTATCTCACTATGGTTGAAAATCTGTTCCCCGTAGGGATGGTAGGCTTGGTGTTTGCCGTGTTGACGGCCTGTCTGGTCAGCACCATCGGCTCTGCCCTCAATGCCCTCTCGACGGTGTTCACCATGGATGTTTATGTCAAGAACTTTAAACCCGGTGCCCCGCAGTGGGAAATCAACATGGTGGGACGCATCGTGGTAGTCATCGGTGCCATGCTGGCTATCGTCATGACGGTGGCTATCGATGCCATCAAGGGGCTCAACCTGTTCAATGTATTCCAGTCGGTGCTGGGATTCATTGCACCGCCAATGGCTGCCGTCTTCCTGCTGGGTATTTTCTGGAAGCGCTGCACGGCCCGTGCCGCCAACGTCTGCCTGACCGTAGGCACCGTGTTCTGCCTGACCGTGGGCATCCTCTACCTGTGGCCTCCCGCATGGCTCACCATACAGTGGCCCCACTTCATGATGCTGTCGTTCTATCTGTTCCTGATACTCGTTGTCTCAATGGTTGTCATCAGCCTGACCGATAGCGACAAGACCCGCTACGAGATTCCGGCTCCGGTGAAGGAGAAACAGTCGCGGTTGGCAGTGGCTCTGTGGATAGCGTTGGCAGTGGTGATGGTCGGCCTATATATTTATTTCAACTAA
>CAMOQW010000123.1 GCA_946623195.1 uncultured Prevotella sp. | reverse complement strand
GGAGGCTGTCTTGCCTGCATAGAAGGCACGGGTGTCGAGCACTCCCTCCTTGCCGTCCTGAGGCCAGTGGGCACCCGGGTCGCCGAAGCAGTCCTTCAGTCCCTGGAAACTCTTGGCCATCATGTACTTCACCTTACGGCTCCAGTCGGTACGGTAGCCCTCGCTGTAGATGAAGTACCACCAGTCGCCCATCTTGAAGATGTCGGGGCACTCACACATGCGGTCCCATACCATGTTGAACTGACCTACGTATTCCCAGTTCTTCAGGTCGGTTGACTTGAAGTCGAGGAACTTCAGCTTGCCGGAAATTACCATGTGCCACAGACCGTCGTCGGCCTTGAACACCTGAGGATCGCGGAAGTCGGTGCCGGTGTTGTAGTCGGAACCCTTCAGCGTCCACTGGTAGTCCTTGGTCCATGTCTTGAAGTCGGGCGACGTAGCGCGCAACACCACCTCGCGGACACTACCAGCCTGGAAACTGTGACCGGTATAATAGATGTAGTACTGCTTGTCGGCCTCGCTATAGACGGCACAACCCGTACCCAGTGCTGCATCGGCATCCATCACGGAAGAACCGGTGGGAAGGATTTCGCCCAGCGACTCGTAGTTGGCGCAGTCGTCGGTGGTCACCGCCCAGAAGGGGTGGTAGGTAGGTCCGTTGTTGACATACTCCTGAAGGTAAAGAACTTTGAAATCACCGGTATTCTCGTCGTAGAACGGCATGGGGTCGCCGCAACGGCCAATCTGCGGATTGTAGTAGGTCTGCTGTGCGTTAGGCTCGGTGGGGGTGAAAAACTCCGTCGTGCCAGCCCAGTTCTTGTCGGGATCAGGACCGTAGGTGTCGTCACTGCAGCTGGTGCCTGCTGCGCACAAGGCGCAGCCCACCAGACCGGTATAGAATATATTATACATCTTTTTCATAATGCGTTATTTCGTTAAAATGTTGAAAGCATTCGACGTGATTATCTCGATGTTCTTGTGGAACTTCTCGGTATAGCCAGGTTCATAGGTGTAAGAGAACCAGTCGTAGCAACCGGAACCGATACAGATAACGTGACCCTTGCCATCGTGGGCAGGATACTCCCAGGCTACCACGGCACCGTCGCCACCGACACCAAGGATGGTACCTCCCGTGCGGGCTTCCCAAGCTCCGTGGTTGTCATAGCCACCCCAGTCTGCTCCGATGTGATACTGAGCGGTGGAGTTGGTGATGTGATAACCGGCATCGGTGCAATAGACGCGGTTAGGATCGTCGCCGGCAATGATGCCCTGCCAGAGCGGATGACCCTGCTGTCCGGCGTACATCTGGAAGTCCCAAGGACCACCGCAGGTCTCTGCCTCGAACTCGTTCTGACCCCAGCAGTTGTTTGGTGTGGTCCACTCGTCGTCACCGGTAACACCGATGAACGAAGGAACATTCGTGGCATAGCGTGTGAAGAAGAACGAACCGCCATTCTCGTAGAACGAACGAAGCTCGTTGAGCGTGTTCATAGCTTCGGGAGCTTTCAGCACGAACTGGTCGTGACCGTCAACACCACCGTCGTAGTGGAAGTGCCACCACATCACCTTACACTCAGAGAGGTCGATGGTTCCGGCACGGAGGTCGGCAAACGAAGCATAGAGGGTCTTGGGAACATTGCCCAGCATCCACTGGCAAGCAGCCTTGGCCTCTGGGTCGAGGTCGTCCATCGTAGGAGCTGTACCCAGGAACAGGGCATAGGGCTTGTCGATAGAGATCACCGTGACGGTGTATTCGCTCTCGGCGGAGTTGTTGGTCACCTTATACTTCACAGGATGGGTGAAGTCCTGGGCAACACCCGTTGCGGGCGATAGCGTGGCATTGGCACTGTAGGAAATGGTGGGCACCAGATTGCTCAGGTCCATGCCACCGGGCAGATAGACGGTGATGGTCTTCTTAGACTCGTCGATAGAACCCGTATAGATGTCGTTGATGACGAAACTGTAGATGCGAGCCTCATCGTGCATCACATAGAGCGTCCACTCCAGCGATACGTCGCCATTGCGAACTATCAGCGACTTGGCATTGTCCATGTCGAGGGTCTCACCCTGCTTCACATTACAAGTAGCACCCTCGGAGAGCGTCAGCTTGCTGACCGTCATGGAAGATGTCTCATACACCTCCGGCAAACGGACCACAATGCTGCGGGAGGTCAGGTCGATATTACCCTCATAGGCGTCGAGCGACAAAGCTTCCACCATGCAGTCGCCGGAAAGCCGAAGGTCGCTAACATGGTCGCTAGAGCATGACCACAGGCCAAGGGCCAGGCAGAGGGCACAGAATATATTGAATATCTTTTTCATATAATTCATAATTTATAATGCATTATTCATAATTCAGAAACGATCAGAAAATCATTACTCATTTCTCATTACTCATTTCTCATTTTTATTTACCAGTTTCCGCAGTTCTGAACGTAGTTGCCGCGCGCTGCTGACATCTGCACGAATGGTATCGGCAGGTATTCACCCTTGTTGGCAGTGAAATGAGCATCGCTGTACAGTGCGCAGTTGTCAATCTCCTCAGCATAGTACTTGTTCAGCACGGTGGCAGCATCGCCCCAGCGAACAAGGTCGAAGAAACGCTCAGACTCCATAGCCAGCTCCAGGCGGCGCTCCATCTTCACAATCTTCACCGTCTCGTCCTTGCTGTAAGAGCCCTTATATGGGGCGACATACATCTTCACACCATAGGTGTTCTGATAGCTGCCTATCATCTGAGTACTGCCGGCAGCACGCTGGCGAATCTGGTTCACCAAAGCGATGGCCTGCTCGCTGTTGCCCAGCTGTGCATACGCCTCGGCACGCATCAGCAGCACGTCGGCATAGCGGAACACGATGCGGTTCATGGAAGAAGCCCAGTAGGAACCCTTGATAAGATACTCACCGATGAGTGCAGGATCGACATTCTGCTTCAGCGATACATAGTAGCCATAGACACCACCGGAACGGCTCCACACGCTGGTCTTGTCCATCATGTAGTTCTTGTTGAACATATAGGGCAGACCGGGCATACCAACGGTCAGGAACAGACGGGGGTCGGCATTATCGACATTCATGTCGTAGTCCTTCTGATTGAACGTGTCAAGCAGGGGCAGACCATCGGCACCGGTACGATAGGCATTCACCAGGTTCTGTGAAGGCTTGAAGAAGTCGGTACCGCCATCGGTAGCGCCGGGGATGTTGGGGGGAATCAGTCCGTAACTCCAGTTCAGGTTACCATAGGTAGAACCGTCGTTGCGCGAATACTGGATGGCCCAGATACTCTCGATGCCGTTCTCAAACTGCTCCTCAGGACGGAAGTTGTTGTGGATGTCAGCCTCCAGACCATAGTTGGCATAGAGCGTAGGATTGGTATATTCAATGACCTTCTGCAACTCAGCCTGGTTGATGCTGGTCACCTGGTTGGTGTTCTCATCGTCCTGATGATAGGCCTTGTAGAGATAAACCTTTGCCAGGAAAGCGGCAGCGGCAGCCTTGGTGGGACGGCCTTTGTCGGCTTGCTTCTCAGGCAACACTTTGAACGCCTCCTCGAGGTCGTTGATAATCAGCTGCCAACCCTCGTCGTTCGAGAACTCACGGTTCGACAGGTTGTTGTACTCATCGTAAGTCAAGTTCTCGTTGATAACAAACGGGATATGCTTATACAGACGCTTCAGCAGGAAGTGACCATA
>CAMOQW010000122.1 GCA_946623195.1 uncultured Prevotella sp. | reverse complement strand
GACTGGGTAACAAGCTAATTGATAGCAAGTTATCCAGTCTTTTATTTACATATTTTGACGAAATAGAGGCCGAAATCATACTCAGCGGATTTACCTACCAGGAAAATCCGCTGAGCCGCAAATCCATTGAGCCGCAATATCCTCTATCGTGCTATAGGCAACCAAAGTGTCATGTCCTGAATGCCTCGGTTGTCCCAGGCATAGTAGGGAATGAGGCGGATATGGGCCTTCTGGTTCTTGGCGGGACGCAGTTCGCGGTAGAGTTCATCGTTGCGCCAGGAGTCTTGGCCCGTCACGGGGACGTCGGCTTCGAGGGCTGTCATCTCGTGACCGGCAATGGTGACCTTTGACTCCGTGAACTGGACGTCGGCGGGAATGGCGATGTCGTTGATGCGATGTCCGCCGCTGATGTCCTGGCCTTCCAGACAGTAGACGATGGGTCCGCGCATGATGGCAATCTGATTCTTGGCTTCCTCAACCAACGGGTTGGCCTCTATCAGGCGGGGGCGCATGGGGAGGTAGAGCTCTATCTGGTCGCCCTTCTTCCATTTGCGAGGCTCGCACAGAGCTTCTGCCGAGAGGGGCTGGCCGTTCAGTTTCAGCTGCATGTCGGTAGACCATCCGGGAATGTGCATTCGGATGCTCTTAAGGCTCTTGGCCTTCTTAATGGTCAGCGTGATGTGCCCGTCCCACGGGTAGTTGGTCTCTTGTTCAACCTCCAGGTCTTTGGTCTTCAGAATGTTCTGTCCGTAGAGGTTCACCCACAGCGTATCGCCCTTGATACTGTAGGCATATTCCTGGGCCTCGCAGAGCGTGCGCAGGGTGTTGGGCGGACAGCAGAAGCAGGTGATGTAGCGTTGACGATGCTTGGGCCAGCGCATGGTGTAGGGGAACTCCTTGGTGCGGCGCAGCGCCTCGGTATAGAAGAAATCCTTGCCGTCGAGTGATATGCCCGAGAGGATGCCGTTGTAGAGCTCGTTCTCGATGTTGTCGATGTACTTCGGTTCGGCAGTGGTCTGGAACAGACGCCAGGAGAAGAGCATCATGCCAATCTGAGCGCATATTTCGTTGTGGGCAGCTTCTTGCGGCAACTGGAACTGTCGTCCGTAGGCCTGGTGGATCTGCTGGATAGAGGACTGGTTATAGGTGGTACCGTCGGGCGACACCCCATCGTAGAGAGCGCCGCATCCGCCCATGATGTATATCTTGTGGTTGACGATGTCGTCCCAGATGGCAGACAGGTTCTTCATGAGCTGTGCCTCTCCTGTCTCTGCATAGAGGTCTGCTACACCGGCATACAAGTAGTTGGCACGGACGGCATGCCCCATCGCTTCGTACTGGTCGCGGAACTTATGGCGGTCCTGGTTGTGGTCTTCGCCATTGGTCACGCTGTCGCGGATGGCTATCAGACCTTTTGCCAGCGTCAGGTACTTCTCGTCCCCTGTCTCGCGGTACATCTCGGCAGCACCCATGTAGTGGCTGGGGCAGATGGCATTTCGCGAGAGTTCGGCAGCATCATTGGTCAGGAAGTTGTAGAGGAAGTCGGCAGCCTTCTTGCCACACTCGAAGAGGGTCGTCTTTCCCGTAGCCCGCTTGTGGATGATGCCTGCCGTGATGAGGTGCCCCAGGTTGTAGGTCTCGAAGTTCAGTCGCGAGGCAAAGGCGTGCTTCTGGTCTTTTCCTATCTCGATGCCGGCAGCATTTTCTTTCAGGGCATGTGAGTCGATACCCTGGTTGCGCTCGGCAATGACTACGGGGGTGTGGATGTAGCCGTCGGCACGCTGGGCCAGAGCCACCTGTTCGATAAATCCGTCCATCAGGGCATCCAGCTTGGAGTCCTTGGTGATGGCATAGACCGCTGCGCAGGCTTCGAGCCACTTGTACATGTCGCCATCATGGAATGGCGGCCCATGGTGCTTGCCTTTCACGGTGCCTGCTGCCACCTGGAAGTTGGCGAAGCCGTGACTGCCGTGCAGCCCCAGGGCATCGATGGTTTCATAGGGTGTGTTCCAGGTGTCCCACATCGACCAGATGCCAGTGGTAGAGAGCATGTTGAAACGGTCGCCCCAGAAGCCACCAGTCCACTGGGTGGCCCCCATGGGCAGGTTCTGCATCAGTGCCTGTCGGCTGTGGCTCATGTCGGTAAGACCTTGAGCCTGGGATGCTGCTACTATGCCGCAGCATACACAACATAGAGTGAGTAGTCTTTTCATTGTCCGTTATGATGTTTTGGTGATTACCTTTTTGTCGATGCGTCGGGTCAGTTCGATGGCCCCCGTCGGGCAGACGAGACGACAGAGGTGACAGCCTACGCACTTCGTGCCGACGATGCGGGGTTGGCGGGTGGACGTGTCAAAGACGATGGCCTGGTGCCCGCCGTCGTTACAAGAGATCTCACAGCGGCCACAGCCCACACACTTTTCCCGGTCAAACTTCGGATAGATGATAGTCTGGCGGTCAAGGTTAGTGGGTGCGACGAAGACGTCAAGCCTTTCGCCCACCATTTCGGAAAGGTGTTGGACGCCTCGCTTGGCCATCCAGCGCTGCAGGCCTAAGATGAGGTCGTCGATGATGCGGTAGCCATACTGCATGACAGCGGTACATACCTGTACGTTGCTACACCCTAGCTGGATAAACTCCTTAGCATCGCGCCAGGTCTCTATGCCTCCATTGCCACTGAGTTCGATGCCCTTCATTTCGCGGGTTTGTGCCATCTCGAGAATATGCCGCAGGGCGATGGGCTTGACAGCCCGTCCGGAATAGCCGGAGATGGTGCGGCGTCCAGACACCTCAGCCTCGGGAGCCATGGTGACTGACTTGATGGTGTTGATGGCAGAGATGGCATCCGCGCCAGCGAAGTAGCACTCCTTGGCCGGAGCGGTAATATTGGTAATGTTGGGTGTCATCTTAGGGATAACCGGTATCTTCACATGGCGCTTGACGTAAGCGGTATAAAACTTGACCAGTTCCGGATTCTGGCCTACGTCGCTGCCCATTCCTGCCAGTCGCATCTGCGGACAAGAGAAGTTGAGCTCGACAGCATCGACACCGGCATTCTCCGCCATGACTGCCAGGTCAATCCATTGTTGCTCGGTCTGTCCCATGATGCTGGCAATGACAACCTTGGAGGGATAGTCTTGCTTGAGCCGATGCAGGATGTCGAAGTCGATATCAACGGGATTCTCGCTCAGCTGTTCCATGTTGCGGAAACCATAGAAGTCGCCATGCTTGCCATTGCTGTGGACAGCATCAAAACGGGGCGACACCTCCCTGATGTCCTGTAAGCAGATGGTCTTGTAGTAAACGCCGGCCCAACCCGCCTCAAAAGCCCGTGCTACCATTTCGTAATTGGTGCATACGGCAGAGGAGGCCAGGAAGAAGGGATTCTCGCAGTGTATTCCGCAGAAATCTATTTCCAGACTGGGATAAGCCGTCGTCACATCGTCAGGATGGATAGCCCGCATCAGCTCCTTGATGCGAATGGGCATGTCGTAGTGGATACAAGCTTGCTCGGCAGTCTCGAGATCAGCATCCGTGCAGTTGGCCACAAACTGAAGAGCGGGCTTGTGGTTGTCAAACCGGATGGCGCGGATAGCCCTTGCTGGGTCGCCAGTCTTGCAGGCCTTGGTGCAGGGAGCATCCTGGCATAGAAGACATCGGTTGGCTTCTTCGTAAATGTTGATTCGCTTCATGTCGTTATAGTTAGTTGA
>CAMOQW010000121.1 GCA_946623195.1 uncultured Prevotella sp. | reverse complement strand
CCCCTCGTTGGCCAGGGCCTCATTAGTGGCACTGGCAAAGGTGGCACCATTGACAAACTTCGGACGGTTCGACTGGAAGTTGAACAGGTGGTCGTAGGTGACACGGATGTCACGACTGTTGTACTGTCCGCGCTTGGTGGTGATCAAGATGGCACCGTTGGCACCCTTGTAGCCATAGAGGGCCACAGCGGCGGCATCCTTCAGGATCGACACATGATCGACCTCCTCAGGGCTGACAATACTGATGTCGCGCTCTACACCGTCGACCAGAATCAGCGGCGTGCTGGTGCTCAGACTCTGCAGGCCACGGACATAGAACGTGGGATTCTGCTCAAAATAGGTTCCCGTTCCCTGCAGCGACACCAGACCGTTACCCTGACCAAGAATCGAGTTGCCGATGTTCTTGGCAGAGCGCTTGTTGACATCCCTGCTGGTAATGACAGAGACAGCTGCCGTGGACTGTACACGGGAGAAGTCCTTGTTGGCGCCCACCTCGATGACCTGGTCAACGAAGTCGATGCCGGTGCTGTCCTGCTGTGCCGCTGCCGGCAGGCTGATGCCTGCGAGCAGTGATAGCACAAATATATCTTTTTTCTTCATAATCTTTTCAATTTTTCAATTCTTCAATCTTTTAATCTTAAAAGAATTACCATCCGGGATTCTGCACAAGACCGTAGCCCTTGTTGATCTCCGTAATCGGCAGCGGGAAGAGGAACCACTTGAGCACCTCCTTGTCGGTGGGATTGTAATCCCAGAGCACACGACTGCGGTTCTGTAGCTCGAAGGTGCTGAACTCGAAGCGGTTGGGCTCAGCTACGCCATTGGGCTTGTCGGCACCGATATAGGCACGGATATTGTGTTCCCAGTTCTGACCAATCTGAATCAGACGGTAGGTGAGCAGACCGTGCAGCTTCTTGGTCATCCAGTCGCCGCGCTTGTAGCGGATCATGTCATAGTAGCGGTTGTTGCTCATACCCAGCTCACAGGCACGCTCGCGGAGAATCTCCTCGATGACGTCGGCCTTGTTGTTCATGTCGGGCTTCACAGCAGCCTTCGACTTGCTGATGCTGACCTTCAGTCCCTTCATACCGACACGTGCACGCACCTCGTCGACATACTTCAGGGCCTCGTTCAGCTGGTCACACTGTGCCAGGCACTCGGCATACATCAGCAGCATCTCGTCGTAGCTGAGGTAAACCCACTGAGTGAACTTACCATAGTACTCAGTACCGAGATAGTACTTGATGGTACCATAACCAGTCGGGAAGCGCTGTGTATCCTGCTCCACGATGCGGCCTGTCTCATCGGCCACCTGGAAGCCTTCATGATAGCCACCGACCCAAAGCTCATAGAGTTCGCCCTCAGAGACAC
The DNA here is from genome assembly GCA_946623195.1 of uncultured Prevotella sp. The sequence continues at coordinate 2,480 of CAMOQW010000121.1, read as the reverse complement.
CCGACGTCCAGTTCAGACGCTCAGACTGACCATTGACGATAGCATTCTCATACAGACGCGGGTCACGGCTGGCCACACGCTGCACAGCACCGCCACGACCTTTCTTATACTCAAAGAAGAGCTTACCCTTCTCGCCATTGATATTGCCTGCGGCCATATCACCCTCCCAATCGAACGGTGTACCGTCGCTCCAACCGAACATATCAACATACTCCTGAGTAGGACCGTAGGAATGACGATACGGACCATCGCTGGCAAAGCCAGGACCTACGAAGGTAGGCCAGGAGTAAGAAGCGGCCTTACTGGTAGCACCTGCAACACGAGTGCAGTGCAGAATCTCACGGCTGCCCTGCTGCACATAACCCATGCGGTAAGCCTGGCGATAGGCATCGGGGGTAGAGGCCGTAGCCTGGTTCAGCTGGTAGTAGTTGCCATTGGCAGCATTAGCGGCCATGAAGTCCTGACAAGCCTGAAGGGCACGCTGCCAGCGCTCCTGCTTGAAGCCGCCATGCCATACGATGCTGTCCTTCTCTGCCTCTGAGGTACCACCATAGTAGCCCTGGTCGGCATTGTAAAGCGGTGAAGCATTGAACAGAAGGATCTTAGCCTTCAGTGCCATAGCACCTGCTGCTGTCCAACGGCCAGTGTTGTTGGTGGCATCGGTATCGATAGTGTTGCCATTGTAAGCCCAACGCAGGTCGGGAATAGCCTCGTCGAGCAGACCAACCATGAAGTTGGCTGTATTCTCGGCCGTGGCACGACGCGTGTTAAGGCTACCTTCAGTACCGGTGTAAGTGTGGTCAACGATAGGCAGACCACCATACACTGAATAGAGGTCGAAATAGCGAGCGGCGATGATACACTTGGCCTGTGCCACCATGTTCTTCTTCTCGGCATCAGTCAGGCCGGGCACACGGTCGATGTTCTCAATCAGCAGCCAGCAGTGGTGAACAGCCTCCCACACCTTGTCGTTGTTATAGGAGATGGCAGCCTCATCGTTGGCAGTCAGCGCATTAGAGTAATACTTGGTGTATGCTTGAGAACCACTGAAGTGCTGATGATAGCAATCGGTAAAAGCATCGAGCTTAGAGTTCCAGTAACTCTGGCTCCAGGGCGAACCTGTGGGGTTCTTAAACGGAAGACCGTAGTATTGCAGCACGTAGCAACCTACGAGGAACTGCTTGGTATATTCGGCACTGTTGAACACGGTGTCGAGCGTTACAGTTCCACCCGGAGCCTTCTCAATGAAGGCATCACCGAACTTCACGTCGTCGGTGCATGCCGTGAACGCCATACTGCCTACAGCAAGGGCCACGGCTCCAGAAACTATTTTATGATGTAATTTCATAATTGTATACCTTATTTATATATTTATATTAGAATCCGAGCTTGATACTTGCAGTATAGGTACGCTGCAGAGGATAAGATGGTGTAGAACTGGCACGAGCCTCAGGGTCACCGAACTTATATGGTGTGATGGTGAAGAGGTTGTAACCGCTCAGGGCAAGCTGCAACTGGTTCAGGCCGAGCTTCTTCATGAAGGGGAACTTGAAGTCGTAGGCTATCTGAAGGGTCTTCAGGCGCATATACTTAGCATCCTTTTCGAACAGGGTTGAGTTGGTATAGTTCTGAAGGGCGTTGGTCCAGGTAGCACGCGGATACTCGGCATTCGGATCAGGATTGTCCGTGGTCCATGTGTTGTCGAGGTGATACTGCAGCAAACCACCGTTATTCTCAGTGTTACGGTTATGGAACGGACGCATGAATACGTCACCAAGTACGCGGCTCACAGCCCACGCACCGGTAAACTGTGCACTGAAAGAAATATTCTTGTAATACAAAGCAAGATTCAGACCAGCGATGTACTGCGGGTCATCGGTATAGCCGTAGTCACGACTCTGGTCGTTACCGTCGATCTTGCCGTCCTTGTCGAGGTCAACATAGACACAGTCACCAGGCTTCAGACTCGACACAAGCTGAGTGGGGAACGGTGTACCGAACTCTTTCTCGTAGTCGGCCTCAGCACCCTCGTAATAGAACTTCCAGAACTTATACTGTGAACGAGCGCCGATACGGTGGCCGGCGGTGTACATATAGTCATTCTTCTGGGGAGCCTGACGGTCCTCGATGATCTCGTTCTGGTTGTGAGAGAGGTTCACTTTCACGGAGTAACGGAAGTCACTGCCAATCTTATCCTGCCAGTTGACCGACACTTCCCAACCGTGGCTGTCCACGATACCGAAGTTGGCGTATGGCGGAGTAAAGCCGATGAACGACGGGATGCGACGGTCGATGGCCAGAATGTTGGTACGATGCTCTTTATAGTAGTCGAACACCGTGCGCAGGCGGTCGTCGAAGAAGTTCATGTCGAAACCGTAGTCCTGCTTGAAGGCCTTCTCCCATGTTACTTCGGGATTGTTCTTGCTGGCCTCGTATGCACCCTTGGTAGCTGTACCATTCTCAACACCGAACAGGTAGGC
>CAMOQW010000120.1 GCA_946623195.1 uncultured Prevotella sp. | reverse complement strand
GGCGTGGAGAAAGGTACTCCCGAATACGACGAGGCCAAGAAGGCCATGAAGCAGAGCCAGAAGGAGTTTGCCAAGACGCTGGCCAGCTATGCCGACTGCTACGTGATGGACGCCTTCGGCACCGCTCACCGCAAGCACGCCTCTACGGCTGTCATCGCCGACTACTTCGACGCTGATAACAAGATGCTCGGTCTGCTGATGGAGAAGGAGGTGCAGGCTGTCGACAACGTGCTGTCGAACATCAAGCGCCCGTTCGTGGCCATCATGGGTGGCTCAAAGGTCAGCTCCAAGATCGGTATCATCGAGAACCTGCTGGGCAAGGTTGACAAGCTCATCCTCTGCGGCGGCATGACCTACACCTTCGCCAAGGCCCACGACGGCGAGATTGGCAACTCCATCGTGGAGCTCGACAAGCTGGACGTTGCCCTGGGCGTGGAAGAGCTGGCCAAGAAGAACGGCGTAGAGCTGGTGCTCGGCACCGACTGCACCGCTACCAACGGTCTGGACTTCGACACGATGACCGTGAAGCCCGGCTCTGAGATCATCAACTGCCCCTCAAACAAGGTTCCTGCCGGTTTCGAGGGCGTGGATGCCGGTCCTGAGAGCCAGCAGGCCTTCAAGGATGCCATCAAGGGTGCCAAGACCATTCTGTGGAACGGTCCTGCCGGTGTCTTCGAGTGCGACGACTTCACTGCAGGCAGCCGTGCTATCGGCGATGCCATTGCTGAAGCCACCAAGGAGGGTGCCTTCTCGCTGATTGGCGGTGGCGACTCCGTGGCTTGCGTCAACAAGTTCGGACTGGCCGACCAGGTGAGCTACATCTCTACCGGCGGCGGTGCACTGCTCGAAGCCATTGAGGGTAAGGTGCTCCCCGGTGTGGCAGCCATCAAGGGTGAGTAAGCCTGCTATATGATTAAAAAAAGCGGACATCCTCATCCGAGGGTGCCCGCTTTTTTATGCTCTCGCTGCCGAACTGCTTCAAACATCAGGATGGCAGCACTGACGGAAACATTGAGTGAGTCGACACGCCCGAGCATCGGAATGCGGATATGAGCATCAGCAGCCTGACGCCATTGCGGCGTCAGACCGCTATGTTCTGTCCCCATCACGATAGCCGTACTGCGGGTCATGTCCGTATCGTAGTAGAGACGGGAGTCCTGCAGTTGGGCGGTCAGAATCTGTATGCCGTGCGACTTCAGCCAACTGATGCACTCGTCCGACGTGCAGGCCACTGACTGTACGGTGAAGAAGGCCCCCACCGAGGAGCGTATCAGGTTGGGATTATACAGGTCCGTCAACGGGTCGCAGACAATGACGGCATCCACGCCGGCAGCATCGGCCGAGCGCAGCACGGCACCCAGATTGCCGGGTTTCTCCACACTCTCCAGCACGACAATGAGGGGCTGTGCAGCCAGCTGCAAGTCGCCGAGTGCCTGGGGCCGCTGCCTCACCTCGGCAATCACCCCCTCCGTCGAACCGCGATAGGCCACCTTCTGGTAGACATCCTTGGACACTGCGAACTTCCTGACATCGGCAGACAGCGTCAGGCCATCGCCCAACAGTTCCTGACAGCAGAACACGCTGTCCAACCGGTAGCCGGCCTCCAGGCAGTGCATCACCTCCTGACGGCCCTCCACAACAAACAAGCCCTCCCTGCGGCGCTCCGACGACTTCTGCTGCAGCGCCAGCAGCCGCTTCAACTTCGGGTTTTGCATACTCGTAATCTGTTCCATGACGGCAAAGGTACGAAAAATATTTCTATATTATAACGATTACGTTTAATAATTCATAATTCCGTGCACGTTATTCGCATTTTTTTCTTACCTTTGTGGCATTATTACTTTAACACCGACTTATTATGAGCAAGAAATTTGTAATCGGAGACCGCACCAAGGACGAGTGGATCTCAGTGCTCGACAGAGCAAACAAGAAACTGGAGTTTACCAACCATCTGGCATCCGCCAAGGAGTTCAAGGGCTTTGAAGACACCAAGGCCGAGCTGAAGGGCCTGCAGGACGAGACGGGCTATTTCCAGGACCTGCAGGTGTATATCAAGGACGAAGACAACAAGGCCCATCGCCCTGACGAGCGCGACACGATGCCTTGGTAAGTGAAGAGTGAAAAGTGAAAAGTGAAGATTTTGCTACCGCTCATCCATGAATTACAGGACATTAGGTAATACAGGTATGAAGGTGTCGGAGCTGGGCTTCGGCGCCTCTTCTTTGGGTGGCGTGTTCCACCAATTCGACGAGCATCGCGGCATCGATGCCGTCTTTGCTGCCGTCGATGCCGGCATCAACATCATCGACGTGTCGCCCTATTACGGACACTACAAAGCTGAGACCGTGCTGGGCAAGGCTCTGAAGGACATTCCCCGCGACCGCTACTATCTCTCCACCAAGGTGGGGCGCTATGGCAAGGATGGCGTCAACACGTGGGACTATTCGGCCCGCCGTGCCAAGGAGAGCGTCTATGAGAGTCTGGAGCGCCTCAACATCGACTACATAGACATCATCAACGTACACGACATCGAGTTTCAAGGGCGCATGGAGGGCGGCTTGCAGAAGGTGGTCGACGAGACTCTTCCCGCCCTACACGAGTTGAAGCGCGAGGGCGTGGTGCGCCATGTGGGCATCACCGACCTGCAGTTGGAAAACCTGCGCTGGGTCATCGAGCATTCCGAGCCTGGCACGGTGGAGAGCGTCATGAACTTCTGCCACTACTGCCTGTGCGACGACAAGCTCGCCGACTTCCTCGACTTCTTCGAGGAGCGCGGCATCGGCGTGCTCTCAGCATCGCCCTTCTCGATGGGCCTGCTGACGGAGCGCGGCGTGCCCGACTGGCATCCGGCTCCGCGCCCCCTGGTAGAGGTCTGCCGACGGGCTGCCGAGCACTGCCGTCGGAAGGGCTACCCCATCGAGAAGTTGGCCATGCAGTTCTCGTGTTCCAATCCCCGCATAGCCTCGACGGTGTTCAGTACCACGCGCCCTGAGGCCATCCGCACGAACATCGCCTATATTGAGGAGCCTATGGACGAGCAGCTGGTCCAAGAAGTGCGCGAGATTATCGGCGACCAGCAGCGCGTCAGCTGGGCCAACACGTGATTAGTGATTAGTGATAAGTGAAGAAATTGCTACCGCTCAGCAATAATGTTCAATGTTCAATAGAATGAAGATTATTGATGCACATGCCCATTTGTGGCTGAATGTAGATACAGTGGTGGATGGGCAGCCCATTCACCCGCTGGAGCCCAACCGCAGCCGCAGCCTCTTCTTCGGCGAGGAGCGCCAGATGCTGCCCCCCTGGATGACTGACGGACGGAATACGGCCGAGCGGTTTCTCTCCAACATGGACTATGCGCAGGTCAGTGCTGCCATAGTCACCCAGGAGTTCATCGACGGACTGCAGAACGACTACCTGATGCAGGTGCAGCAGCAGTATCCAGACCGCTTCTTCTGTTTCGGCATGCCGGAATGGCGCCTTCCCGACTACTACCAGCAGGCCTTGCACCTCATAGCCCGGGGCTTCCGCGGTCTGAAGATTCCCGCCGCCCGCCTGCCGGAGCATTTCTTGGAAGAGGACGAGTTCCGCAAGGTGCTGTGGCTTATGGAAGGCAACGGCATCATTCTCGGCATTGAGCTGATGGACGGCGATAAACAAACGGGAATGATGGAGGAACTGATAGCCGACTTCCCCGGACTGAAGATAGCCATCGGCCACTTCGGCATGGTGACGCGTCCTGAATGGATGTCGCAGATACGGCTGGCACGCCACAAGAATGTCTATGTGGAGAGCGGGGGCATCACGTGGCTTTTCAACGACGAGTTCTACCCCTACCCTTCTGCCATCCGCGCCATCCGCGAGGCTGCCGACGCCGTGGGCTGGCAAAAGCTGATGTGGGGGTCGGACTATCCGCGCACTATCACCGCCATCACCTACCGCATGTCGTACGACTTCGTCAC
>CAMOQW010000119.1 GCA_946623195.1 uncultured Prevotella sp. | reverse complement strand
CCCATCTGCACGCCATCAAGGGTGCCAACTGGTCCAACATGACCGTAGAGAGCATCGTCGTTACCCGCAAGGGCAAGGAGAAGCAGGTTGGTTGGGTTAACATCCTGTCCAACAGCGACTTGGAAGGCGACGACCTCAGCTCGTTCCGCTATGTAATCAATGGAAACGGCTCCGACGGCAATGTCACCTACGACCCCGTCATCGAGGACGGTGTTGGCAGAGACGGCAGCCGCGGTCTGGCCATCAAGTCGTCGGCAGAGGCTGCCGAGACCTGGTCTACCCAGCTGTTCGTAGTGCTGCCTGAGGTACAGCCTTTAGGCACCGAGTGGCGCTTCTCTATGGACGTCATCTCTAATCCCGATGCAGAAATCGCCTTCGGCGGACATGCCGAGCCGCGTAACTGGAAGTGCGGTGGTGGCGACATTTCTTCTGATTTCTCGAGCAATTTCAAATCTACCAGCGAGTGGCAGACCATTACTGCCAAGGGTGTTATCAGCGAAAAGAACGTTGCCGACGGCTTCAAGAGCATCGCATTCGACCTGAACCTCGACAAGACCACTGCTACGCAGTACTACTTCGACAATGTCAAGTTTGAGGTATATAAATATGGTACGGTAGCCATGTTCGACGGCGAGGCCATCCAGATTGACTTCGGTTTCGAGACCAACATTCCCGCATTGTGCAAGGCTGCCGGCAAGAGCCGTGTAGTATTACCCAAGGAGAGTGCCAAGGTGCTCATCAACGGCGAGGAAGCCACGATTCTCTCTGTTGAAGCTTTTGCCGATGGTCGCTTCTATATCTTCATGGAGGAAAGCATTGACGAAGATGCTGAGGTGAAGGTTAGCTTCACGAATGCCGAGGGTGACCTCCAGATTAAGTATGCCGGTGGTCCTAACGCCGGACAGGCTGTTCCCAACGTAGTTGACGAAATTGCCGACCATGACGCTGCCGTTAACAATGCCGACGATGTATTCTCTTACGCTATGCTGCCTCCCTCTGTCGTTGCTGCTTATCCTGAGCAGGGCTCTTTCAACATCAAGAAAGACCTGAAGGAGTTCACCGTGAAGTTCGACAAGCTCGCCCAGGCCGACAAGATTGTAGCCAAGCTGGACGGCCAGGCACTGACCGTCAGCCCCGCCGAGGGTCTGGTGGAGGAGATTAAGCTGACCTACGCCGGTGCCGACATGGCAGACGGTATGCACACCATCAACCTCTCTGAGGTTTATCCTGAAAACGACGCTCTGGAGCTGTCTACCGATACTACCTATCAGTTCAGCGTAGGTGCTCCCGATCCTACTGATGTTCCGTTCGACCTGATTCCCGTCAGCTACTTCGAGGGTTGCGCAGTCAACTCTGTTCCCGAGGGCTTCAAGCTTTATGCCGATGGTGATCCTGCTGAGGAGCGCGTTCCCGGTGGCAACTACGGCAGTGGTGCCCGTATGATGGAATTTGCCGCTGGCGGTGAATTTACCCGTGGTCTGTACATGCGTACATGGTACCTGACCTATGGTGCCAATGATGAGACACACTTGCTCAATATGGAGGCTGGCAAGAAGTACAACATTTCGTTCAACAGCTGCCAGTGGTCTGGTGCAGGTCACTACATGAAGTTCCAGATTATGAACGGCGAGCAGGAAGTGTTCTCGCAGGTGGTTGAGAACAATCCCAGCCTGGGCGAGCAGCGCAATGCCGTGAAGGGCTCTACCTTCACCAGCATCGACTTCACCCCCGAGGCTACTGCCAACTACGTGATGAACTGGATTGTTGCCAAGGATGCCGAGGGTACTCCTACGGAGAACGCCTGGCAGAATGGTGTCATCCTGGCCAACGTGAAGGTCAGCTACATCCCCTCCACCTTCGGTGCTGTTGAGATGCTGGCTGTAAGAGAAGCTTTGGAGAAGGCCAAGAAGACACAGACCGACTATGCCGACGAGCGCTACGACGGTGCTGCACAGACCGCTCTGAACGAGGCTATCGCCAAGGTTGATGCCGAGAACGGCACCTACACCTCGCCCTCTGAGTGCTACACGGCTGCTGAACTGCTCAACAAGGCCAGCGAAGACCTGAAAGACCACGTGGCCCTGTGCAACAACTACGACCAGCTCATCAAGGACGGTAGCGACGTGGTCCGCCAGCACGCTGAGGACAAGTTCGCCGCCCTGGAAGACTATGCTAAGCTGGTGACCGTTGTCAACAAGTATCACGGTGTCTCTGTGATGCAGAACGACGGTACTGAGGAAGAACCCAACTGGCAGAAGCACTACACCTTCGACGTGCTGAAGGAAGACGCACAGCTGCAGGCTGCCATCACTGAGCTGGACGAGATTGTGAACATCACCAAGAACATGTTCACCACCGGCGAGCCCAAGATGGAGACCACGGGTGTGGCTGCACTGGTTGAGCGCCTGCGCCTGGGTGCTGAGACGCTGAAGGTTCTCGATCCCGAGAATCCGCTGATCCAGCAGGCCCTGAACGCCGTCGACGACGACGACAACATGGCTGAGGCGCTGAAGAAGACCCTGAAGGCCGTTGTCTACGGCAAGATCAAGGACGACGCTACCGGCGACTTCTTCAAGACCACCGACCCCGAGACCCTCGAGGAGACGGCTAAGACCTACGACATGACCGTATTCGTGAAGAACCCGAACCTCTACTCTCCCGCATACTCTGAGGATGTTCCCGGATGGGAGAAGGTGAGCGGCAATGCCAAGGCATGGAGCAGCTGGAACGGCAACACCAGCCACGGTCTGAAGTCTCAGTTCGTTCAGGACTGCGCCCTGCACCCGGGTTGGCACGCTGTTGCCTCTGTCGAGCAGGAAATCACCGACCTGCCCATTGGTATCTACAACATCAAGGTTCGTGGTAACGACAACAGCGCTACCTCTGAAGGTACCTACGCTTACGTGAAGCTGTCGGATACTCCTGTCGTGGAGGAAGGTGCTACCTTCGACAAGGAAGCCAACACAGCCGGCTATGCTGACGTGAACAACTCTGGCTGGGATCGCGAAATCAACAACATCGTGGTCAAGGACGGTCATCTGACCCTCGGCTTCGCATGGGGTCCTGAGTCTCAGGCATTCTTCGACGACGTACACGTGCTGCTGGCTGGCAAGGTGAACGAGGCCAACTACAACGACCTCTACAACGAGGCTGTCACCAGCATCGACGAGAAGGTGACCACCAACGTGAAGGTCCGCGCCATCGAGCTCTACGACCTGAACGGCCGCCGCGTCAACCAGGCTCAGAAGGGCTTGCTGATCATGAAGCAGGTGATGACCGACGGCACCGTACGCACCATCAAGGTGGTGAAATAAGGCCATAGTGTCATCAATCATAAATCTAATAAGAGAGAGCGTGCCCCGCGAGGCGCGCTCTCTTTCTGTTTTGCCGGACGGACTGCCGGCAGGCTTTCCCTTTCTGTTGCCAGCCCTACAGGCACACCTGGCGGGCAATGGCGTTGAGCTGCAGGCACTGCTGACGGGTCAGCGCCACCTTCCGGTTCTGATGGGGCCAGGGAGCCAGCAGCAACAGGCGCCCCTCGGCGCAGGCATCGTAATACTGATGGCCGGGATGCGAAAACTGGGTGAAGCCATAGGAGGCAATGAATATCAGGGGCATCCCGGCATCCATGGCAGCGCGCATGACGGCCTTCTCACCTCTGGAGATGGCTGGCGACACCAGGACACTGCCCCGACGGGCCTCCGCAAGGAAGAAACCCACCCACCGGTCGATTTCCTCATCGGTCAACCGGCGCGACAGCTGCACCTGCAGCCGCTGGGGGTACGTCAGCAGAAAACGGTTGCCAATGGCTGCACACGCCAGCCCGCCGGCGCTGACATCGAAGCGCACCCGGAAATAGTCGGCATAAGCCCGCCGTATGGCCAGCCGCCGCGGGTTGTCGCGCAGATATTCAAACCACCGCTCCAGCTCCCCCTCATGCTCCAGGATGTGGTCGTTGAAGCCCTTGTTCCACAGCAGGCCCTCGCTCTGCTGCGCCGCCGTGCCTG
>CAMOQW010000118.1 GCA_946623195.1 uncultured Prevotella sp. | reverse complement strand
TTGGATGGTCACACGGGCATCAGCAGCCTCCGTACTGTCGGCAGCGACGCCCGCCTCTACGACCTGCAGGGCCGCCGCATAGAGGGCCAGCCCGCCAAGGGCCTATATATCAGCAACGGTAAGAAAGTCGTTGTCAAATAAATAGAACAATATGGAAAAGTAAACCGATATCAAGCCCTCGATGCAGGTTGTGGAGTCATCTCTCATCCGTTTTCAGCGTCCTCATGGCGTTCAGCACGGCCAGCACCGTCACGCCTACGTCGGCAAAGACGGCCATCCACATGGTGGCCAGACCGAAGACCGCCAACAGCAGCACCGCCACCTTCACCCCGATGGCCAGCCACACGTTCTGTCGGGCTATGTCCAGCGTGCGGCGCGCTATCAGGATGGCAGTGGCTATCTTCGACGGCTTGTCGTCCATCAGCACCACGTCGGCAGCCTCGATGGCGGCATCGCTGCCCAGACCGCCCATGGCGATACCCACATCGGCACGGGCCAGCACCGGGGCATCGTTGACACCATCGCCCACGAAGGCCACCGGCGATGAATGGGCGGTGAGGCCCTCCATATAGCTGACCTTGTCGGCAGGCAACAGCTCGGCATGATATTCGTCTATATGCAACTGCTCGGCCACATGGGCTGCCACCTCCTGACGGTCGCCCGTCAGCATGACCGTGCGGGCGACACCCAGCTGGCGCAACTGGCCAATGGCGGCACTACTATCCGGCTTCACCTTGTCGTTGATGACGATATGTCCGGCATAGCGACCGTCTACAGCCACGTGGATGATGGTGCCTACGTGGTGGCAGTCGTGCCAGCGGGCTCCTACGGCATCCATCATCTTCGTATTGCCCACGCACACCAACCTGTCACCGACACGAGCCTTGATGCCTTTGCCAGCCACTTCCTCCACGTCAGTTATCTGGCATCCGTCGGTAGCCTCCTCGGGGAAGGCATCGCGCAGGGCGGCACCGATGGGGTGGGTGGAGAAATGCTCCACATGGGCAGCCAAGTGCAACAGCTGGTGCTCGTCAAACTCGTCGGGATGTATGGCTTCCACAGCAAACTGTCCGTGCGTCAGCGTGCCGGTCTTGTCGAACACCAGCGTTTGCACCTTCGACAGCACGTCCATATAGTTGGCACCCTTGATGAGAATACCTTTCCGCGAGGCACCGCCAATGCCACCGAAGAAGGTCAGCGGGACACTGAGTACCAGGGCACAGGGACACGACACCACCAGGAACAGCAGTGCGCGATAGAGCCACACGGGGAACGCAGTGGGAAAAGCCGTCTGCGCAGTGAGTGCCAAGAACAGCGGCGGCACCACCGCCAGCACCAGGGCGGCACAGACCACGACGGGGGTATAGACGCGGGCAAAGCGGGTGATGAAGGTCTCGCTCTTAGACTTGTGTTCGCTGGCGTGTTCAACCAGACTGATAATCTTCGACACCGTGCTCTCGCCAAACGACTTCGTGGTACGCACGCGGATGACTCCCGACTGGTTGATGCAGCCAGACACCACTTCGTCGCCCACCTCTATTTCGCGAGGCATACTCTCGCCCGTCAGCGCCACGGTGTTCAGTGTCGTTGTACCCTCCACTACCATGCCATCCAAAGGTATTTTCTCGCCCGGTCGTACCACGATAACCTGTCCCACGGCTACCGCCTCGGGACTGACATCCGTCAGACTATCGTCGACGGCGTCGCTCACTACATGGGCCACATCAGGACGGATATCCATCAGGTGGGCAATGCTCTCGCGACTCTTACCCTCGGCATAGCCCTCAAACAGCTCACCCACCTGGAAGAACAGCATGACGAACACCGCCTCGGGAAACTCCGTCTCGGCTCCTGGCAGGAAACCGATGGTCAGAGCACCGATGGTGGCTACCGACATCAGCAGGTGCTCGTTGAAGGGATCGCCCTCGGCTATGCCCTCACCAGCCTCCTTCAGCGTGTCATAGCCTACAATTAAATATGGTACAAGGTAGACCAGCAACAGCTGCCACGTAGGCAGACTCCATTGATGCTCCACCCACACGGCTGCCAACAGCAGTACGGCAGAAACGACTATCTTCCACAGCAAGCTCTGGCCACCCTCGTCGTGGTGTTGCTCGTGATGATGCTCATGCTCGTGATGATGTTCTGAATGATGTTCCATATTCTTTCTCTTATTACATTTTGTTTGTTTTCTGGCTGCAAAGTTACGGCATCCGTTTTGCAACTCGGTTGCAATGTGACAGTAGAGAGCCGGATGGCGTGAACTTTTTTGCTAACTATTATTAATAATGCAGGGCTTGTCTTGCAAATCCCGACAAAAACTTGTACTTTTGCACCCGGTTTTTAAAGAACCGACAGGTTAACGGAAAAGAACTATTAAAGACAGATAAGAAGAGAAAACATGAAAATTCAAAATGTTCCCGTCCTGCTGCTTACGGGTTATTTAGGCAGCGGAAAGACAACACTGTTGAACCGCATCCTCCAGAACGAGAGGGGCATCAAGTTTGCCGTCATCGTGAACGACATCGGCGAGGTGAACATCGATGCCGACCTGATAGAGAAGGGAGGTGTCGTGGGCCAGCAGGACGACTCGCTGGTGGCACTGCAGAATGGCTGCATCTGCTGCACGCTGAAGATGGACCTGGTGAAGCAGTTGCAGGACATTCTGGCCATGCACCGCTTCGACTACATCGTCATCGAGGCCAGCGGCATCTGCGAACCGGCTCCCATCGCACAGACCATCGTCAACATCCCCCAGCTGGGGCCGGAGTACATCAAGGACGGCTACCTGCAGCTGGACTGCATAGTCACCGTAGTGGATGCCCTCCGTATGCGCGACGAGTTCCGCAACGGCAACGACCTGCTGCGCCGGAACATCGATGATGAGGACATCGAGAACCTGGTTATCCAGCAGATAGAGTTCTGCAACATCATCCTGCTGAACAAAGCCTCGGAGGTGTCGAAAGAAGAGCTGGCCGAGGTGCGCCAGATTATACGTGCCATCCAGCCCAAGGCCGACATCATCGAGTGCGACTATGGCAATGTGGACCTGGACAAACTGATCAATACCGAGAAGTTCAACTTCGACGAGGTGGCCACGTCGGCAGCGTGGATTCGGGAGCTGGAGGGAGACCACGACGATGACGACGATGATGATGACGAACACGAGGAACATCATCATCATGACGATGAACATGAGCACCACCACCACCACCATCACCACGACGATGAGGGCGAAGCTGAGGAATACGGCATCGGCACCTTCGTCTACTATGCCCGCCGGCCGCTGAACCTCAGCCTGTTCGACGAGTTCGTGGCCCGCAAGTGGCCTAAGAGCATCATCCGCGCCAAGGGCATCTGCTACTTCAAGGGCGAGGAAGACATCTGCTACGTCTTCGAGCAGGCAGGCCGCCAGGTGTCGCTACGTAATGCCGGACAGTGGTATGCCACCATGCCCAAGGACGAGCTGGAGAACATGATGGCGATGAACCCGCAGCTGCGCAAGGACTGGGACCCTCAGTATGGCGACCGCATGCAGAAACTGGTCTTTATTGGCCAGCATCTGGACCGGGAGCAGATCACCAACGACTTGGACTTCTGTCTGGCATAAGACATAAAGCGAAAAAAGCGTGAGGCAAATCACCTCACGCTTTTCGTTTCCCGAACGTTGTTATTACTTGTAGTATTCGTCCATCATCTTGCCCAGGGCCTCGATGTCGTAGAACGACTCAGGATGATTAATCCGGTCTAACTTCTTGTGCGGCTCAATGCCGGGGTCGACGCTCTGGCCGTTGTTGTATGTCAAACCGGAGCGGAACGACGAGAGCCGATAGTCCAGACCGTCGGCTGTCGCCATCTGCTGGATGGCGCATGAGCCGCCTCCGGATGTCTCGCCGATGATCAGAGCACCCAGTTCCTTCATACGGGCTGTACACAGGTTGCCGCACGACCAGGTGCAGGCGCTGCACAGCAAGCCTACGTTCAGGCGGTTGCTCACCTCTTGGTCCTTCTCGTCGTACTTGCCGTCGAAATTACGGTCTACGTCATAGTCACAGACCACCTTTTGGTTGGTCATCGTGTTGGTGTAATGTACTTGGGTGTCGTTGTACAGTAATGATGTGAAGGCAGTCAGGATGTCCA
>CAMOQW010000117.1 GCA_946623195.1 uncultured Prevotella sp. | reverse complement strand
GCCTGCCTGTCACGCAGGAGGTCACGAGTTCGAGTCTCGTACGCACCGCAGAAGGGGAATCCGACGAAGGGTTCCCTTTTTTGTGCCTATCGGTCATCTTGGGCGGTGAAAAATCGGCTCAGTCCGAAAAATCCACATAAATATGGATTGCAGGATAGGCAGAAAAGCACTACCTTTGCACCCGAATTTAACTATATAGTAATGAAAAAGAACATACTTCTGACGGCTATGGCCGTCGCCTTAACGCTGCCAGCAATGGCAGAAATCGAAAATAACGGAGCCGTGGCCGATACCTCGCGCGTCTGCGACCTGGACGAAGTGGTGGTGGTATCACAGTCGAAAGAATACCTGAAGATGCGCCAGCAGCCGCTGAGCTCCAGCGTGCTGACCAACAAGGAAATCAGTCTGCTGGGCATCCGCGACCTACGCGAAATGTCCGACTACATCCCCTCGCTCGTCATGCCCGCCTACGGTTCACGCTACACCTCTTCTATCTATGTGCGCGGCATAGGTTCCCGTGTTAACAGTCCGTCCATGGGCGTCTATCTGGACGACATCCCCCTGGTCAGCAAGTCTACCTTCAATGGCTACAGCTATGAACTCGACCGCATCGACGTGCTGCGCGGTGCTCAGGGAACCCTCTACGGCATCAATACCGAGGGAGGACTCATCCGCCAGTACACCAAGAATCCGATGACCTATCAGGGCACCGACATCCGTCTGGGGGCAGGCACCCGTTTCTACCGCAAGGCCGAGATAGCCCACTACCATCGGTTCAGCGACCGCTTCGCACTCTCGCTGGCGGCATTTTATCAGGGTCAGAACGGTTTCTTCCGCAATCAGACCACCGGCGAGCGTGCCGACGAGAGCAACGAGGCCGGCGGACGGCTCCGACTGGTGATGCAGCCCAGCAGCCGCCTGACACTGAACCTCATGGCCGACTACCAATGGGTGCGGCAGAACGGCTTCAACTACGGTCTGCTGGACATGGACACCCAGAAGGCCGCCGACCCTGCCACCAACCGCCAGGGCAACTACAAGCGCAACATGCTGAACACGGGACTGAGCGTGAAGTACCGTGGCGACTGGGCCGACCTCGCCTACACACTCAGCTGGCAGTACCTGAAGGACGACATGCTCATCGACATCGACTATCGACCTCTCGACTACATGCACATGGAGGAGGCACAGCTGCAGAATGCGTTGACACACGAACTGGTGCTGAAGAGTCGGCAGCTGGGCATGTGGCAGGGCACCATGGGCGTCTTCTTCTCGCACCAGTGGCTGAAGACGCAGGCTCCCGTCTACTTCAATCCCGCCATGAATAGCTTCCTCTCGCAGACCATTCAGAACTACGCCTACTATGGTATGCTGAACGCCATGGCCGCCCGAATGGGCATGGATGCCGCCAAGGCCATGATAGAGCGTGCCGGAGGATGCCATATCACTATGGAAATGGAGACTCTCCCCGGATTCTTCCGCACGCCGCAGACCAACTATGGCATCTTCCACGAGACCAACCTGAAGCTGACCGACCGGCTGACGGCCACCCTCGGACTGCGCTACGACCTGACACAGACTTCCGTCGACTATGCCACCAGTGCCGTGGCCCATCTGGACGAGAGCGTCATGGGTACCAACGTGCAGGCCAAGGTCAGCTCGCTGCTGGAACGGAAGGAAGACAACGCCTTCGAGCAATGGTTGCCCAAGGTGGGGCTGACCTATCGTCTCGACTCGAAGGGCAGCAATGTCTATGCCATCGTATCGAAAGGCTATCGGGCCGGTGGTTTCAACATACAGATGTTCAGCGACATCCTGCAGGCCGAACTGCAGGGCGCTGCCCAGTCGGCCCGTGGCGAGGTGGTGCTGCAGCACGATGCCACCGCCTACCGGAATATCCGTGAAACCATTGCCTACAAGCCCGAGGAAAGCTGGAACTACGAGTTCGGTGCCCACCTGAACCTGCTGGACGGCCTGCACCTCGACCTGACAGGCTACTACATGCAGATCCGCAATCAGCAGCTCTCCGTGTTTGCCAGTCAGTACGGCTTCGGACGTATGATGGTGAATGCCGGCAAGAGCTACAGCTGCGGCATAGAGGCCACCCTGCGCGGCAGTGCCTTCGACAACCGGCTGACATGGGGGGCCACCTATGGCTACACGCGTGCCGTATTTAAGGAGTATGTCGACAGCACCAGCGTGGACGGTCAGCTGAAGGCAGTAGACTATAAGGACAAGCGCGTACCCTTCGTTCCTGAGCACACGCTGGCAGCCCATGCCGACTACCGCTTTGACATCGGTGACGGACTGCTGAAGAGTGTCACCCTGGGTGCTAACGTGGCGGCACAGGGACGCACCTGGTGGGACGAGGAGAACACCTACGGACAGAAGTTCTATGCCACCCTGGGTGCCCACCTGGATGCCGACCTGAAACCTGTCGTCGTCTCGCTCTGGGCCCGCAACCTCACCAACACCAACTACAACACCTTTGCCATCAAGAGCAGCTTCGGAGGCGACACGTCGTACTTCGCCCAGCGCGGCAATCCCTTCCAGGCTGGCGTAGATGTGAAGGTGCACTTCTAATTGCGAATATGTAACTAAACAGGCATTAATAAGTTAATATCGTTAAAATTAACGGAATTAATTAACTAAAAGACTTCTTTGTATCGGGAAAAGTGCTAACTTTGCCAACGATATGAAGAAGTCTACTATTTGGACCATAGCCGTCATCATGGGATTCTCGTTCCTGGCGCTGCTCTTCCTTCAGTTCTCCTACGTTGAGGAGATGGTCAAGATGAAGAAAGAGCAGTTCGACGAGAGTGTGAACCGTTCCCTCTATCAGGCCTCGCGTAATCTGGAGATGAACGAGACGCTGCGTTATCTGGAAAAAGATGTCAAGGAAACCGAGCGCCGCGCCTTCACCGCCGACTCCGTGATGGTCGACGGACTGGGCAGCATCACACAGTCGCATCAGTTTGCCGTGGCTGCCGACGACGGCACCGTCTACTCATCGTTCCAGGTCAAGGCCCTGAAGATGAAGCCCGCCAGCGTGCCCAAGGCCATGATACTGCGCAAGGACAAGAGTTCGCTGGCTGATGCCACCAAGACCATGCAGGAAATCGTGCGCAACCGCTACGTCTATCAGAAAGCCCTGCTCGACGAGGTGGTCTACAACATTCTTTATACCGCCAGCGACAAGCCGCTGAAGGAGCGTGTCAATTTCCGCATGCTCGACCACGACATCCGCAACGAGTTGCAGAACAACGGCATCAATATTCCCTACCACTTCACCGTCTCCACGACCGACGGTCGCGAGGTCTACCGTTGTCCGGAATATGACGAGAAGGGCAAGCAGTACACCTATCAGCAGGTGCTGTTCCGCAACGACCCGCAGTCGAAGATGGGCGTGGTGCGCATCCATTTCCCCGAGATGAACAACTACATCTTCTCGTCGGTGCGCTTCATGATACCCAGCATCATCTTCACCATCGTGCTGCTCATCACCTTCCTCTTCACCCTGGTCGTCGTGTTCCGCCAGAAGCGCTACTCTGAAATCAAGAACGACTTCATCAACAATATGACCCACGAGTTGAAGACGCCCATCGCCTCTATCTCGCTGGCCGCTCAGATGATGAACGACGACAGCGTCACCAAGTCGGAGCAGATGACCAAGCACCTGGGTACCGTCATTGCCGACGAGACCAAGCGGCTGCGTTTCCTGGTTGAGAAGGTGCTGCAGATGTCGATGTTCGACAAGAAGAGCGTGGTGTTCCATAAGAAGGAACTCGACCTCAACGAGACCGTAGAGACCATCGCCCAGTCCTTTAATCTGCGTGTGGAACATACTGGCGGTAAGATATATACGGAGATAGAAGCCGTCGACTCTGCCATCTATGTCGACGAGGTGCACTTCCAGAATGCCATCACCAACCTGATGGACAATGCCGTGAAGTATCGCAAGCAGGACGAGCCCCTCGACATCTACATCCGCACCTGGAACGACCAGGAACATCTCTACCTTTCCATCCGCGATACGGGGCAGGGCATTAAGAAGGAGAACGTCAAGAAAATCTTCGACAAGTTCTACCGCGTGCACACCGGCAACAAGCATGACGTCAAGGGGTTCGGACTCGGACTGGCCTACGTCAAGAAAGTTATCGACCTGCACCAGGGCAAGATTCTCTGCGAGAGCGAACTGGGCAAAGGCACCAAGTTTACTATCTCGCTGCCGGTTTTAGA
>CAMOQW010000116.1 GCA_946623195.1 uncultured Prevotella sp. | reverse complement strand
TGATGAAAGAGAGGAAGTTGTCGTATCCTGGCTCTGCCTTGCGGCATTTTGCCCAAAAACTGGTGCGGTTGAAGTCGGCACAAATGGTCAGCACCACGGGAGCACTGGTCACCATGGGCTGGTTGAAATGGGCTGGTGCCAGACGGGCTTTCAACTCTGCTGAGCGTGTGACGACCACACTGTAGAGCTGCAGGTTACCCATGGTCTGTGTGCGACTGGCCTCGGTCATGAGGCGGCCCAGGAGCTCGTGACTCACCTCCCGGGTGCTGTATTGGCGGATGGTCCGCCGGGTGGATAGATTCTTCATAATGTGAACTGTTTGGAGCTGCGAAGGTACGAAGAATTTTCCAAAACAGGAAACTTTCGTGCCGAAACTTTCCGAAAAGTTTTCCAAGAAAGTTACTTGTTATGTCAGGGAAAAGTGTTACCTTTGCAGCAAATTGCATTTTTTCTAAACATGGAATCAAATAAAACTTATACTTACGACGAGGCTTTCGAAGCCTCTTTAGCTTATTTCGGCGGCGACGAGCTGGCAGCTCGCGTATGGGTAAACAAGTATGCCATGAAGGACTCTTTCGGCAACATTTATGAGAAATCGCCCGAACAGATGCACTGGCGCATAGCCAATGAGGTGGCCCGCATCGAGCAGAAGTACAAGAACCCGCTGTCGGCCCAGGAAATTTTCGACCTGCTGGATCACTTCCGCTATATCGTGCCGGCAGGCAGTCCGATGACGGGTATCGGCAACAACCACCAGATAGCATCGCTGTCGAACTGCTTTGTGATAGGCCTTGACGGAAATGCCGACTCCTACGGTGCTGTGATGCGCATCGATGAGGAGCAGGTGCAGCTGATGAAGCGCCGTGGCGGTGTGGGCCATGACCTGAGCCACATTCGTCCGAAGGGTCAGCCCGTAAACAATTCCGCGCTGACATCAACAGGCCTGGTGCCCTTCATGGAGCGTTATAGTAATAGTACGCGCGAGGTTGCCCAGGATGGCCGCCGTGGTGCACTGATGCTGTCGGTCAGCATCAAGCATCCTGACTCCGAGGCCTTTATCGATGCCAAGATGACCGAGGGTAAGGTGACAGGTGCCAACGTCTCTGTAAAGATAGACGACGAGTTCATGCGCTGTGCCATCGAGGACAAACCCTACGTGCAGCAGTTCCCTATTACGGGCGACAACCCTGACGTGCGCAAGGAGATTTCCGCCAAGCAACTTTGGGAGAAGATAGTGCATAATGCTTGGAAGAGTGCCGAGCCGGGGGTGCTGTTCTGGGACACCATCCTGCGCGAGAGTATTCCCGACTGTTATGCCGACCTGGGTTTCCGCACCATATCGACTAATCCCTGTGGCGAGATACCCTTGTGTCCCTACGACTCCTGCCGGCTGCTGTGTATCAATCTCTATTCGTATGTGAAGAAGCCTTTCACCAGAGAGGCCTACTTCGACCACGAACTGTTTAAGCAGCATGTGCGCATGGCCCAGCGGCTGATGGACGACATCGTAGACCTGGAGTTGGAAAAGATAGACCTCATCCTGGAGAAGGTGGCGAGCGACCCCCAGACGATGGAAGTGAAAGGTGCCGAGATGCACCTGTGGGAGAAAATCAAGGCCAAAAGCTCAAAAGGCCGCCGTACGGGCGTGGGCATCACTGCCGAGGGCGACATGATAGCCGCCATGGGCTTGCGCTACGGCACACAGGAAGCTACCGACTTCAGCGTAGAGGTGCACAAGACACTGGCCCTGAGTGCCTACCGGTCGAGCGTGGAGATGGCCAGGGAGCGCGGCGCCTTTGAAATCTATGATGCCCGGCGCGAGGCCCAGAACCCCTTCGTCCTACGACTGAAGCAGGCCGATGGCCAACTGTATGAGGACATGGTGAAGTACGGGCGTCGCAATATAGCCTGTCTGACCATCGCTCCTACGGGTACCACCTCGCTGATGACGCAGACCACAAGTGGCATAGAACCCGTGTTCCTGCCCGTCTACAAGCGTCGCCGCAAGGTGAATCCCAACGATACTGACGTTCGTGTAGACTTCGTGGACGAGGTGGGTGACTCGTTTGAGGAGTATATTGTCTATCACCCTAAGTTCATGGAGTGGATGAAGGTGAACGGACTCGACACCACCAAGCACTACAGTCAGGAGGAGATAGACCAGTTGGTGGCCCAGTCGCCTTACTACAAGGCCACTGCCAACGATGTCGATTGGCTCATGAAGGTGCGAATGCAGGGTGCCATCCAGAAATGGGTGGACCATAGCATCAGCGTCACCGTGAATCTGCCCAACGATGTCGACGAGGCTCTGGTGAACCGCCTTTATGTGGAGGCCTGGCGCACCGGCTGTAAGGGTTGTACCATCTATCGTGATGGCAGCAGGGCTGGTGTGATGATCAGCGTGGCCAAGAACGACAAGAAGAAGACGGAAGAGAACAGGGAAGAGGACACCACCAAGGACAACAACATGGAGCAGATGCCGGAGGCCCCCTGCAAGCATCCGGAGGTGACCGAGGTACGCCCCAAGGAACTGGAGTGCGACGTGGTGCGATTCCAGAACAACAAAGAGAAGTGGGTGGCCTTCGTAGGACTGCTGGACGGCTACCCCTACGAGATCTTCACCGGTTTGCAGGATGACGAGGAAGGTATCGTGCTGCCCAAGACCGTGGTGAAGGGTAAGATTATCAAGCAGGTCAACGAGGACGGCACCAAGCGCTACGACTTCCAGTTTGAGAACAAGCGCGGCTATAAGACTACCGTCGAGGGACTGAGCGAGAAGTTCAACCCGGAATACTGGAACTATGCCAAGCTCATCTCGGGTGTGCTGCGCTACCGTATGCCTATCGACCACGTCATCCGCCTCGTCTCGTCGCTGCAGCTCAAGTCGGAGAGTATCAACACCTGGAAAGTGGGTGTGGAACGTGCCCTGAAGAAGTACATACAGGACGGCACGGAGGCCAGGGGCCAGAAGTGTCCTAACTGCGGCAGCGAGAGCCTGGTCTACCAGGAGGGCTGTCTGATTTGCAAGAACTGTGGCTCGTCACGATGTGGATAACGAAATGCAGTATGATATGCGGATAACGTCAAGCTATATCTATCTGAAGGATGCCCGCTTCCATGCTTTTCATGGGGTGATGCCCCAGGAGCAGGAGGTGGGGGCCGACTTCTTGGTCACCGTACGCTGTGCCCTGGATGTCACGCAGGCCATGGAGCACGACATACTGGACGTAACCCTTGACTATGGTGTGCTCTACGACATCGTCCGACAGGAGATGGAAACCCCGTCGCAACTGGTTGAACATGTGGCCGGACGCATCGCTCACCATGTGTTCGACCGCTTTCCGGCGGTTACCTCCGTCGACCTCTCCATCACCAAGGTGAATCCCCCCATTGGAGCCGACTGTGGCGGGGCAGGGGTGGAATTACACTTAATAAATGATAAAACCTGAAAGCAAGTGTAAGGTTTTTAGGAGAAAATGCGTACTTTTGCACCGACAATGAAGAAAAGGTTATTAGTTCTTATAGGTATCGTGCTGCTGACGGTGGGCTGCGCCGCAGCAGCCGGCAAGAAGTTTACGCTGGTCATCGATGCCGGTCATGGCGGTCATGATACGGGAGCCGTGGGGGCCATTACGAAGGAGAAGACCATCAATCTGAACGTGGCGCTGGCCTTCGGACGGCTGGTGGAGCGCAACTGTCCGGATGTGAAAGTCGTCTACACGCGCAAGACGGATGTCTTCATCCCGTTGCATACCCGGGCCGATATCGCCAACCATAACAAGGCCGACCTCTTTATCTCCATTCACACCAATTCACTGCCCAAGGGCCGCATTTCGCGTGGTCTGGAAACCTACACGCTGGGCATGCACCGTGCTGCCGACAATCTGGATGTCGCAAAGCGTGAGAACTCCGTCATCTTGATAGAGAAAGACTATAAGCAGCGCTATCAGGGTTTCGACCCCAACTCGTCAGAGAGCTACATCATGTTTGAGTTCCTGCAAGACCATAACATGGCCCAGAGCGTACAGCTGGCCAAGTTCGTACAGCAACGCGCCTGTGCCTCTGCCGGTCGTCAGAACAAGGGTGTCAAGCAGGCCGGATTCCTTGTACTTCGGGAAACGTCAATGCCCAGTTGCCTGATTGAGTTAGGATTTATTTCGACCTCTGACGAAGAGCGCTTCCTGCACTCCTCCGATGGTGTCGACAAACTGGGGCGCGGTATCTATCAGGCTTTTCTCGACTATAAGCGCATATACGATAAGAATGCGTCTGTGTCCAGCAAGGCCGAGGTAA
>CAMOQW010000115.1 GCA_946623195.1 uncultured Prevotella sp. | reverse complement strand
TGCTGGCCCTTCAGGTTGTAGACGGCACCCTGCTGCTGGGCGGCAGCCTTGACGGACGTGATGCCGGTGTCAACGCCGTTGACAGAGACAAGCCAGCCGCTGACGAGCTCGGGAATTATTTCTTCACCCTTCACATACTTCTGCAACTTGCCCTTAAGAATGACCTCATCGCCATCCTTCAGTCCGTTGATGGTTTCCTCGGTGAAGCTTTCGTTGCCAAAGTTCTTGGCGCGGAATACGGTCAGTGTGGTTGTGCCGTTCCTCTGGTCAGCCATTTCGAAGTTCACGTTGCCATAGAGGACACCACTTGTATTGCGCTGGAAGTCGGGAGTACCCACTACGTAGCCCTTAACCCTGTATTCATCATCCGTCTTGGTACCATTGTCCAGGCCATTGATGATTTCCAAAGCGTTGGCAACGCTAATGGTTTTGTCAATCTTAGTTTGTATTTCCTTCTCCTTTTCATCGAAGGTAATGGTTACAGTAACATCATCGTCCATTATTTCCAACTGATAGTTGCCGCTGGGATAGGCAATGTCCCAAGCCTTGTCTGCGCGCACCTTAAACTCATATTTGCCCTTGGCCACATTATCGAACACAGCCCTGAAGAGACCGTCGCTGCCCTTGGTCATCTCGGTGTCAACATCCCAGTTGCCCACTAACGTACCAATGACGCTGTAAGTGTGGCTAACCTCAGCAGCAGCACCGGTCTTCACCGTCTGGCAGCCTACTTCCTTAGTAGTGGCATTGAAGGTGATGGTGGCCGTATAGGTAGCCGTCTCGTCTACTGTCACCTTGTAGTTGGAAGAAGGATACTCCTCACCCCAGGCATGGCCCTTCACCACTTTGAACTCGTAGGTAGCGCCTTTCTCCAGCGTGATGCCCTCTTTCACATAAGTATAGGCCACACCGTCGGAGGTAGCCATTTCTGCTGCAGCGTCTGAGGGGTCCCATGACTTGTTGACCAGAGGAAGGGTGCCTGCCACGGTATAGATTTCAGCATCCTTGGGAGTGAGCGTGAAAACAATCTTCTGAATACGACGGTGACCAGAGGTGCCGCCAATCTCAGCTGTCAGGCCGCCACTTTCTCTTCCTGTCCAGGTGGTGCCATCGAAGGACCCCTCGTCGGTAGAGCCCTTCACAGTCATTTCGTTGGTTCCTTCACCACTGGCGAATGTGAACTCAGCCTTGGTAACTACCTGGGTTTCAAGGTTCAGCTTGACGGCGATTTTATTGCCACCATAGCAGCGGATGGCAGTACCTGTGTTGTAATACTTGGGACCATTCTTTTCGTTGGTGCCATTTTCAAAGTTTATCACAATTTTGTCTCCGTCACTACGGAAATCCCTTGTGGTAACATCCTCGGCATTCCCAAAACCATAGGTGGTGAAGTCGAACACCACATCTTCGGCAAAAGCATTGCCCATACCAATCATAGCCATGAGGGCTACAAAGGAATAGCGTAAAATTTTGTTCATAAGCGTTTTGTTTTTTGAAGTTAATAATGCGTTTTGTGCTGCAAAGGTAGGCAAAATTATTAGGATGTGGAACAATTTAGGCAACTTTTTTTAGCTGAAGATGATAAGAGACAACATTTCTATGACCTTTTTTATTGCAGATTCCGAAAAATTGTCGTACCTTTGAGCGCAAAAACAACAAAACGACATACCGCTTATGAAATCAATGATGACAATCGTCATGCTGATGCTGATGGCCACCTCGTGCAGCCACGCACAAGAAACCGGCAGCTCGGCCGACGACTACTACCGACGGGCCGACGGCAAGAAGGGCGCCCAACTGAAGACTGCCCTGTGCGAAATCATCTACAACCGCACGGAGGGCGGCTCGTTAAGCGATGCCTACAAGGCCCTGTGGACCCACTTCCAGAAAACGGATGCCAAGGAGAACGGCAAGGTGTGGGACATGTACAGCAACCTGCGCGAGTTCACCTTCGGCACCGACCAGGCCGGCCAATACAGTCAGGAGGGCGATGTCTACAACCGCGAGCACTCCTGGCCCAACAGCTGGTTTGGCGGCAAGGTGATGCCGATGTACACCGACCTGCACCACCTCTACCCTACCGACGGCTACGTAAACAACCGCCGCTCGAACTACCCCTTCGGCGAGACCAAGGGCGAGAAATACCAGTCGGCCAACAACTTCAGCAAACTCGGAGCCTGCACCTATCCCGGCTATACAGGCATCGTTTTTGAACCCAACGATGAATACAAGGGCGACTTTGCCCGCACCTATTTCTATATGGTGACATGCTATGAGGAGAAGCTGGCCGACTGGTATCAAACCTGCGCCGACTGCCGCTCCACCATCGATGGCTCCACCTACCCGGGGCTGACCTCATGGCAGTTGGAGATGCTCATGAAGTGGGCTGCACAGGACCCAGTCAGCCAGAAAGAGGTCAACCGCAACAATGCCGTCTATGACATTCAGCAGAACCGCAACCCCTTCATCGACTATCCTGGCCTGGAGCAATATATCTGGGGCAACCTGAAGGACAAAGCCTTCAGCTACGACCACTACGACGCTACGGCCATCCAGACCATTCGCCAGCAGCAGGATGCCAGCCAGCAGGAAAGGGTCTGGTCGACCGACGGCAAACGTTCCACAAAGTCGCGCAGGGGCATCCAGATAGTGAAAAAGAAGAACGGAAAGGCCGTGAAAGTGATAAAAAGATAAGCCTTTCGTTGGTTTTCTGAAAGATAAATCGTAACTTTGCAAACTAAAGCAGAAAAACAAAACAAAAAAACAAGGATATGGAATACAACTTTAGAGACATTGAACAGAAATGGCAAAAGCGGTGGGTAGAGATGCAGACCTACCGAGTGACGGAAGACCCCACACGCAAGAAGTACTACGTGCTGAACATGTTCCCCTACCCCAGCGGAGCCGGACTGCACGTCGGACACCCACTAGGCTACATAGCCAGCGACATCTATGCCCGCTACAAGCGCCAGCAGGGCTACAACGTGCTGAATCCCATGGGCTACGATGCCTACGGACTGCCCGCCGAGCAGTATGCCATCCAGACGGGTCAGCACCCAGAGAAGACCACCTTCGAGAACATCGACAGATACAGGAGCCAGCTTGACAAGATAGGCTTCTCGTTCGACTGGGAGCGCGAGGTGCGCACCTGCGACCCCATCTACTATAAGTGGACGCAGTGGGCCTTCCAGCGCATGTTCAAGAGCTATTTCTCGCTGTCGTCAAACAAGGCCCAGCCCACCATCAAGCTCATCGAGCACTTCGAACTGATGGGCACCGAGAACTGCAATGCCTTAGGTACGGAGGAGCTGCACTTCACCGCCTCAGACTGGGCTTCGTTCTCAGAGAAGAAGAAGCAGGAGGTGCTGATGAACTACCGCATAGCCTATCTGGCCGACACGATGGTCAATTGGTGTCCGAAGCTGGGCACCGTGCTGGCCAACGATGAGGTGGTAGACGGTGTCTCTGTGCGCGGCGGCTATCCCGTGGTGCAGAAGAAGATGCGCCAGTGGTGCCTGCGCGTATCGGCCTATGCTCAGCGCCTGCTCGACGGCTTGGAGGAAATCGATTGGACCGACTCGCTGAAGGAAACCCAGCGCAACTGGATAGGGCGCTCCGAAGGTACGGAAGTGGTATTCAAGGTGGCTGACAGCGATAAGCACTTCACCATCTTCACCACCCGCGCCGACACGATGTTTGGCGTCACCTTCATGGTGCTGGCTCCTGAGAGTGACCTCGTGGCCCAGCTGACCACTCCTGAACAGAAAGAGGAGGTGGACAAATACCTGGAGTATGTGAAGAAGCGCACAGAGCGCGATCGCCAGATGGACCATAAGGTGACGGGAGTATTCTCTGGCTCCTATGCCATCAATCCCTTTACCCAAGAAAAAATACCCATCTGGATAGCCGAATACGTGCTGGCCGGCTATGGCACGGGAGCCATCATGGCCGTTCCTGCCCACGACTCGCGCGACTATGCCTTCGCCAAGCACTTCGGACTGCCCATCATCCCGCTGATTGAGGGGGCCGACGTCTCCGAGGAAAGCTACGATGCCAAGGATGGCATCATGTGCAATAGTCCGCGGGTTTCAGGACAATCCGGCCTCATCCTCAACGGCCTGACCGTCAAGGAGGCCATAGCCGCCACGAAGAAATACGTCACTGAGCAGGGCTTGGGCCGCGTGAAAGTGAACTATCGCCTGAGGGATGCCATCTTCTCACGTCAGCGCTATTGGGGCGAGCCGTTCCCCGTCTACTACAAGGACGACATGCCCTACATGATTCCCAAGGAATGCCTGCCTTTAGAGTTGCCTGAGATAGACAAATACCAGCCCACAGAGACGGGCGAGCCCCCATTGGGACGCGCCAAGGTATGGGCCTGGGACACGAAGACAG
>CAMOQW010000114.1 GCA_946623195.1 uncultured Prevotella sp. | reverse complement strand
AGCAGGGCGACATTGCGCCCTTCGGCAGTACGGAGAGCGGCAAGCACTTCTGGCTGCGCAGACTGACGCCGGACGGCCTTCAGCGTGCCACGCGGATAGAGGCCAACGTGCCCTATGTGCTATCGATGCCTAACAACGAGGAGTACAGTGCTGAATACAACCTGGGCGGACGGGTGACCTTCTCGGCGCAGAACGCTACGGTTCCCGTGACAGCAGCGAAGGTGACGGCACTGGCCGACTCCAGCATCACGATGGTGCCCACGACGGTGGCCGTAGGCCGCTCGTCGTCGGTATGGGCGCTGAATGTGGGGCAGGTGCGAGGCAGCTACCTGGAGGGCAGCGTGTTTGAGCGCGACTACCGTGAGGTGCGCCCCTTCGAGGCCTACACCGTGCACCGCCAGGGCAGCAGCGATGATGACAACCCCTCGCCCCGCATGATTCCTGTCCAGAAGCTGATGGGCAGCGATGCCACGGGTATTGAAGAGGTAAGAGTTGAGAGGTCAGAGGTAAGCGGTGACCGCTGGTACGACCTGAACGGACGACGGCTGCAAGCGCGGCCTACAGCGAAGGGCGTCTACATCAAGGACGGCCGGAAAGTAGTGATTAAGTAACTAAAACGATATATATTATGAAGAAAACGGTGTTATTCATGTTGTTGGCATTAGTATGCGCTACGACATCGGCTCAGATTACGCAGAAGGACAAGGACGACTTCTTCGGTACAGAGGACAAGGACGACTTCTTCGGCAAGCAAACCAAGGACGACTTCTACAGCAAGAACGACCCCGGCTTTGCCGCTGAGCGTCAGAAGATGTATGAGAATTACAACAAGTTCCGCAAGGAGATGCTGAAGGACTACAGCGATTTCGTTCGCAAGGCCTGGAAAGACTATCAGGCCAGTCCGGCAGTGGAGGCTCCCAAGGACGAGCATGTGGAACCCCAGCTGGCTCCGGGAGCCGATGCTGAGACCGCCTCGCTGTTCAGCAAGCTCTTCGGTCGTAAGCATAAGCGTACGAAACAGCCTGTTGTAAAGCCCAAGCCGGTTGAGCAGAGACCGGTGCAGTACACGGTGCAGGAGGTGGTGAAGCCCGAACCCGTAGCACCGCAGGCACAGCCGCAGGTGCCGGCCGAGCCTAAAGTGGAGAAGGCTAACGACTACATGTCGTTCACCGTGTTTGGTACGGAGTGTAAGGTTCGCATTGGCGACAACTGCCGCTTCCGTCTGCCCAGCGTCAAGAGCAACGACGTGGCCGATGCCATCGAACACGTGTTCCCCGGCCAGCAGTTCGAGAACATGCTCTACGACTGTCTGCAGGAGCGAAAGAGTCACGGCTTCAGTGACTGGGCCTACTACCAGATGTTGCTCTCGCTGACCCGCCAGTTCTATGGCGACACCAACGAGGCCGTACTGGCTCAGGCCTTCCTCTATTCCCAGTCGGGCTATAAGATGCGTCTGGCCCATGCTGATAATAAGCTATACATGTTGGCGGCTACCCGCCACTTCATCTACAACAAGCTGTTCTACTCGTTGGACGGCGAATGGTTTTTCCTGTTGAGTGGCGACCAGCCCAAGAGTTTAGGTATCTGTCAGGCATCCTTCCCTAAGGAGAGTACCCTGTCGTTGCGTATCTCCACAGAACAGATACTGTCAGACAACCCAACTATTCAGCGTACCATCAAGTCGCGTAAGAATCCCGACTTCTCAGTGACCATCACTTCCAACAAGAACTATATAGATTTCTACGATACCTATCCCTCGTCAATGGTTGAAAACAACTTCATGACCCGTTGGGCCATGTATGCCAACTCGCCTATCGAACCGGGCATTCGCGACCAGCTCTATCCCCAGTTGAAGGAGAAGTTAGCCGGTTATAATCAGGTGGACGCCGTGCAACAGTTGCTGTGGTGGATGCATGGTATGGTAGACCTTGACGGAGAAATCACCAATTCTGACACCTTCCTCTATCGTTACGATGAGGATATCTGGGGTTGCGACCGTGCCTTCTTCGGTGAAGAGACGCTGTTCTACCCCTATTGCGACTGCGAGGACCGCAGCATTCTGCTTTCCCACCTCGTTCGCGACTTGGTAGGTCTCGATGTTGTGTTGGTGCACTATCCCGGTCATCTGGCTATGGCCGTCAACTTTACCGAGGCCATTCCCGCCAATTGCGACTATATTACGCTGGACGGACGTAAGTTCGTCATCTGCGACCCCACCTACATCGGCTCACGGGTAGGCGAGACCATGTCGGGCATGGAGAACCAGCCCACCACCGTTATCCTGTTGCAGAGATCGTGAAGATGGAAGAGGTGAGAAGTAATGAAGTAAGAAGTAAAAAGTATAAAAAGATATGAAGAAGAAACTATTTATCGCGACCCTTTTCTGTCTGGCTGCAGTCCTGCAGACTACGGCACAGACGATGAAAGTAGTAGAGTTCAAGTTGCTGGAGACCGACCTGACGGCCAACACCCACGGAACGTCGAAGCTCGACCAGAACGGTGAGACGGCAGCGCTGATTAAGATTCAGACCCCTGAACGTGGCTTCACGTTCGATGGCGGTTCGTTAGGCATCGTGGCCACCGAGGAACATGCCGGCGAGATATGGCTCTATGTGCCGCGCCGTGCACAGAAGCTCATCATCAGCCACCCCCAGTTCGGAGTGCTGCGTAACTGGAACTATCCCATCCCCGTATCCGGAGCCCGCACCTACGAGATGCTCATCGACATCGGTACCGGCCGCTATGCCAACATCACCTCACAGGTGGCAGGTTCGCAGATTTACATCGACAACGAACCCGTGGGTGAGGCTCCTATCTATAACAAGTACCTGAACTTCGGCAAGCATAAGATTGAGGCCAAGAAAGACCGCTACGAAGGAGAGATGGAGGTATGGATTACCACCGACGAAGACACCAAGACCGCTAAGATGGTCAATGTGGAGCAGCGCGACATGTCCGACCACTTCGGCGACGTGATGGTGACCGTCGAGAACAAGGCCGACATCTGGTTTGAGGGCAAGAACATGGGTAACGGTCTCTGGCAGACCCAGTTGCGCGAGGGTACCTATATCGTGGAAACCCGTAAGGCCGACTGCGACCCGGAGAAGACGTCGTTCACCGTGGTGGCCCAGCAGCGCAACACGGTGAAGGCTGCTGCCCCCACGCCCCATACCGGACGACTGAGCATCTACACCCGGCCCCGCGATGCCAAGGCTACGCTGAACGGCCAGGACCCCATCGACCTCACCGAGGTTCACACGCTGCCTGTCGGTACCTACCAGATAGCCCTCAGTCGCAAGGGCTATGTCCCCAAGAGCGGACTGGAATATACCGTCAAGCATAATGAGACCACCCGCGATACCGTCACCCTCGACAAGGTGCGCTATATCAAGCCTACCACGTTCTATTTCGGTGCCGGCTATACCATCCGCTCACTGGGCGGCATCACCGCACTGGCCGGCGCCACCTACAAGAACGTTGACTTGCAGGTGAGCTACAACTTCGGTCTCACTAAGTCGGCCGAAGTGCCATGGTATTCTACCGACGGCAACGACACCTACCTGAGTTCTATGACCTACAAGCGCTCTACGCTGGCCATCAAGTTGGGTTACCAGTTTGAACTGACCGAACGCCTGGGACTCACACCGCAGGTGGGCTACGAGATGGAGCGGCTGACGGGTACGGTGGCCAACGGCACCAATACCTATGGCGACGGTGCTTCGGCCAACTGCATCAGCATCGGTGCCAAACTGATGTGGGCACCCATGGAGCGGCTCTACCTGTTTGCCAATCCGGCCTATTCGGTAGGTGTCACGAAGGACGACAATTTCAAGCGACTCAGCGACAACAGCGACATCGCTGCCGGAGGCTTCATGGCTACCATCGGTGCTATCTTCAATTTCTAACCTACACCTTATTATATATATAAAGACAGAAACGATATGAAGACTAAGAATATCATTGCAATACTGGCCGCGCTGCCCATCATGGCAGGTTTCGTCGGCTGCAAGTCTGACGACCAGCCGGAGGCAAAGCCTGCCAAGGAAATACTGATGGTGCTGGGCGGCAACGAAATACAGTATCGTGCCAACGAGACCAAGCCTGCTCAGGACGTGAACATCCAGGCAGACTGCCGTTGGACGGTGGAGCTGGACCGTGGCAACTTCGGCAACGACCTGGCCGTGTCGCCCCTCCAGGGTAATGGCAACGGAACGCTCGTCATCACTTCCGACCAGAACACCACGCCCGGACTGCTGCGCGAGGCTACCATCACGCTGGTTTCCGACGGTGGACTGAAGCAGAAGATCACGGTCCGTCAGACGGGTGGCGACGATGCCCTGAACATCAGTAAGACCGCATTCAGTTTTGCTGCCACCACCACGGAGGCCCAGCAACTGATAGTGACTAGCAATACCGCCTGGCAGATTGTGCCGCCATCGGGTGTCAACTGGCTACATTTCAGCCGCACATCCAGTGCCGACGGTGACGGCCCGATAGAGATTACCGTCGACGATGCCGTCTCCGATGCTGCCCGTACGGCAGCCGTCGCCGTCACCTACGGTTCCGGCAAGAGCGTCCAGTTCGAGGTCAGCCAGGAGGG
>CAMOQW010000113.1 GCA_946623195.1 uncultured Prevotella sp. | reverse complement strand
ACCGAGTACGGCATAGGCTGGCTGCCCCTGGGCGGCTACTGCAAGATAGCGGGCATGATAGACGAGAGCTTCGACACCGAACAGATGAAGCAGCCCGTCCAGGACTATGAGTTCCGTGCCAAACCGGCCTGGCAGCGCCTGCTCATCATGATTGGCGGCGTACTGGTCAATTTCCTGCTGGCGCTGTTCATCTACGGCCAGATACTCTTCTGGTGGGGCGACACCTATATTCCCGTCAAGGACATGACCCTGGGTATGAAGTTCAACGAGGAAGCCAAGTCGTACGGTTTCCAGGATGGCGACATCCTGCTGGGCACCGAGAATGGCTCGTTCAAGGATTTCAGCGCCGACCTCTATCGGGAGCTGTCGGAAGCCAGGCGTGTAGACATCATCCGCGACGGCAGACACATGAGCCTGTCTCTGCCCGGCGACCTGAACCTGCTGGGTATGCTCAAAGCCGACCCGTCGTTCGTACGTCCGCTGTTGCCTGCCAAGGTTGACAGCATCCTGCCCGGCACACCGGCAGCAGAGATTGGTATGCAGAAGGGCGACCGCATTCTAGCCCTCAACGGCACCGCCGTAGACTCCTACAACGCGTTCATCGACCAGCTGGGCCGTCGCCAGGACATGCTGCTGACCTCCAAGACGGCGGCCGACAGCCTGAAGGCCCGCACGGTGACCATCGTCTATGGCAACGACGCCAGGACCGACACGGCCTCAGTCACGCTGACCCCCGACCTCAAGTTAGGCTTCGTGGTGCAGAGCATTCCCGCACTCTACAAGCCCGTCACCATCGAGTACGGCTTCCTGGAGAGCATTCCCGCCGGCATCAAGTATGGCTGGCATGTGCTGGCATCTTACGTTGACGACATGAAATACGTGTTCTCGGCAGAAGGTGCCAAGTCGCTGGGCGGCTTCGGAGCCATCGGCTCGCTGTTCCCACCCATGTGGGACTGGTACATGTTCTGGAAGATGACGGCATTCCTCAGCATCATCCTGGCCTTCATGAACATCCTGCCCATTCCGGCCCTCGACGGTGGCCACGTGCTCTTCCTGCTCTACGAGATGATTACCCGCCGCAAACCGTCCGAGAACTTCATGATCAGGGCAGAATACGTCGGTTTCGGCATCCTCATCTTGCTGATGGTCGTGGCCAACCTCAACGACATCCTGCGCTGGCTGGGCTATATGTAGTAGTATATATAATAAGGTATAGTCGAAAAAGAGCTAAGGAACATTCGGACCTTAGCTCTTTTCTTGACGCATGATGCACCAAACATCAAACGTACCTGGCGATGACCTGCAGGCATTTCTCCGAATTGACAGGCTTCGAGAGGAAGTCGTTGCATCCGGCATCGAAAGCCTTCTGGCGGTCGCTGTCGAAGGCATTGGCCGTCAGGGCGATGATGGGAAGTGTCGGGTTCTGGGCACGTATCAGCCGCGTGGCCTCCAGACCGTCCATCACGGGCATCTTCATGTCCATCAGCACCAGGTCGTAGTCGCCCGTGAGCGCCATGTCTACGGCTTCCTGTCCGTTCTTGGCACGGGCAAACTCATAGTTACGCTTCAGCACGTAGGTCATCAGAATCCAGTTGCTGTCGTTGTCTTCTGCTACTAATATCTTTTTCATCTTGGTGCTGACTTCATTAAGATTTTTTCCACAATTTGGTCATATCCTCCAGGGTCTTGCCCTTCGTCTCGGGCACCAGTTTCCACACAAACAGGGCAGCCACCACGCAGATGATGCCATACAGCCCGTAGGTGAACCAGTGGCCGAAGTCGTCGCCCTCCGTCAGGTGCATGTTAAACATGGGCACGAAGGTGGAAGAGACGATGAAGTTGAAAATCCACTGGAAGGCCACAGCAATGGCTACGGCACCGCCACGGATGGTGTTGGGGAAGATTTCGGCTATCAGCACCCAGCAGATGGGGCCCCACGAGAACATGAACGAGGCACTGTAGATGAGCAGCGAGGCAGCGGTGACCAAGGCCAGGCTGTCGTTGCCGAAGGTGACGGCGACGCCCAGCGCTCCCAGGGCCATACCTAATGAGCCGGAAATGAGCAGCGGCTTACGGCCCCACTTCTCGACGGTGAATACAGCAACGAGGGTGAACGTGATATTGATAATACCCATGAATACGGTCAGCATCATCGGGTCGTCCATACCCATGTCGCCGAAGATGCGCGGAGCATAGTAGAGCACGGCATTGATGCCAACAGCCTGCTGGAACACGCTGAGCATGATGCCCACGAAGATGCACATCCATCCGTAGGTCAGCAGCTTCTCGGTCTTCACGGTCATGGTGTCCTTGATGTCCTGCAGAATCTGCTGGGCCTTGGCAGCACCGTTGATCTTGGCCAGTATGCCCTCAGCCTTCCGGTCTTGTCCGATAGACACCAGGTAGCGGGGCGTCTCGGGTACGAAGCAGATCAGCAGGGCGAAGAGTCCTGCCGGCACGGCCTCGCTACCGAACATATAGCGCCATCCGGTGGTCACCGTCCACTGTGCGGCGGGGTTGATGGCGGCAATGCCCTTGCCCATCTCCTCCACCAGCGGCTGGATGTGGTCGCCCAGGATGAAGAAGTTGACGAAGTAGACCACCAGCTGACCGAAGATGATGGCAAACTGGTTCCACGACACCAGCATACCGCGTATGTTGCTGGGTGCCACCTCGCCGATGTACATCGGACAGATGGCCGAGGCCAGTCCCACGCCGATACCGCCGATGACGCGGTAGATGTTAAACATGATCAGCAACGAATAGGTGGGCACGCCATAGTCGAAGAACAGGAACTCCGGGTCCATCGAACCCAGTGCCGACACAAAGAACAGCAGACCGGCAATGATCAACGACTTCTTACGGCCCAGATTGGTGGCCAGAAATCCCGACAGCGCCGAGCCGATGATGCAGCCGATGAGGGCCGAAGCCGACGTAAACCCGTGCCAGCCGTCGGTATAGGCAAAGTCCTTAGCCTCCATGAAGAATGCCTGCAGGCCCTTCTCAGCACCCGAAATGACGGCAGTGTCATAACCAAACAACAGGCCACCCAGCACGGCGACCATCACGATTGAAATGAGGTAGGCTTTGCTACCTGACTGATTCTCTTGCATGATTTTTAAACCTTATGAATTCTTAATAATGCACAAAAGTAATGCTTTTTTGCGAAAAACCTTGCAATAATGAAACTTTTTAACTAATTTTGTCGGAAATAACGGAAACATCTTTAAATACTACCAAAAATGAAAAAGCAATTTCTAACCTGCGCATTGCTTTTGGCAAGCGCCCTGACGGCCACCGCACAGAACGTGATGGACGTCAACACCCGGAAGCTGGGAGCGCCCATCCAGCAAACCATGTACGGCATCTTCTTCGAGGATATCAACTTCGCTGCCGACGGTGGACTTTATGGTGAGCTCGTCAAGAACCGTTCCTTCGAGTTTCCTCAGCACCTCATGGGCTGGCAGGCCTTCGGCTGCGTCGATGTGAAGGACGACGGCCCCTTCGAGCGGTGCCCTCACTACGTGGAGCTCTCCGACCCCGGCCACAAGGAGCGCCGCACGGGTCTCACCAACGAGGGCTTCTTCGGCATTGGTGTCAAGAAGGGCGAACAGTATCGCTTCTCCGTGTGGGCCAAGGCCCCCAAGGGCACCGGAGCCATCCGTGTCCAGCTCATCAACGAGCAGTCGATGGGCGAGCATCAGGAGTTCGTCAACGAGGAGGTCGCCATCACTTCTGCCCAGTGGAAGAAGTACACCGTCACGCTGACCGCCCGGCAGACGCTGAAGCACGCCAAGCTGCGCATCTTCCTGAAGGGCACCAACAGCGTGGCCCTGGAGCACGTGTCGCTGTTCCCCGTCAACACCTACAAGAATCGTGAGAATGGTATGCGCCGCGACCTGGCACAGGCCCTGGCCGACCTGCATCCCGGCATCTTCCGCTTCCCCGGCGGCTGCATCGTCGAGGGTACCGACCTCGACACCCGCTACCAGTGGAAGAACAGCATCGGCCCGGTGGAGAACCGTCCGCTCAACGGCAACCGCTGGGAACACACCTTCGACTATCGCTACTATCCCGACTACTACCAGTCCTACGGACTCGGCTTCTTCGAGTTCTTCCAGCTGTCGGAGGACATCGGTGCCGAACCGCTGCCCATCCTCAACGTCGGCATGGCCTGCCAGTATCAGAACTGGGAGCGCGAGGACGCCCACGTGGCTGAAGCCGACCTGCAGCCCTACATCGACGACTGCCTCGACCTCATCGAGTTTGCCAACGGTCCTGCCGACTCCAAGTGGGGCAAGATTCGTGCCGAGATGGGCCACCCCGAACCCTTCCACATGCACTATATCGGTGTGGGCAACGAGCAGTGGGGCCCCTTCTACTACAAGCGTCTGAAGCCCTTTGTCAAGGCCATCCGCGAAAAATATCCCAACATCAAGATTGTCGGCACCAGCGGTCCCGTCCCCGAGGACGTCCCCGACGACACCTATAAGTTCCAGGAGGGCTGGAAGGCCATGACCGACCTGAAGGCCGACCTCGTCGACGAGCACTTCTACCGCGACGAGCAGTGGTTCCTGAGCCACGGTCTGCGCTACGACACCTACAACCGCAAGGGTCC
>CAMOQW010000112.1 GCA_946623195.1 uncultured Prevotella sp. | reverse complement strand
CGTGAAAAAATCTTCAAAAGTTTTGTTATTTCGTATATTCTGTGTACCTTTGCTCCGAAAAAGTAACTTTAAGAAAAAAGGACAATATGAAAAAGATTTGTGCATTCGGTCTTGTGGCACTGATGGCCATGACGGTCATTTCATGTGGCAACCAGACAGCCTCGAAAGAGACGACAGACTCGCTGCGTACAGCATTAGTGAGCACCCAAAACGACTACAACGAACTGAAAGACTTCCTGAGCGTCATCGCCACCGGTCTGGACAGCATCTCTGCTAAGGAGACGGACATCTTCAATACGAGCAAGGAAAGTCCTGTGCCCAACAGGCAGCGCATCAAGGAACAGCTGACGGTGCTCAAGCAGTCGCTGGAAGAGCAGCGTACGAAAATCAACAGCCTGGAGCAGCAGATGAGGGCCGACAGCAAGAACGCCGCCATGATGAAGAGCGTGATCAACATGCTGAAAGGCCAGCTGGAAGAGAAGAGCAACCGCATCATGGAGTTGCAGGCTGAACTGGACAACAAGAACCTGAGCATCCAGGAGCTGAACACGCGGGTGGAAAACCTGACCAGCCAGAATGCTCAGCAGCAGGAGACCATCTCGGCCCAGCAGGACATGATTAGCACGCAGGACGACATGCTGAACATGGGCTATGTGAAGATTGGCACCAAGCAGGAACTGAAAGACAAGGGTCTGCTGTCGACAGGATTCCTGAAGAAGGCCAAGGTGGATGTCAGCAATGTGAGCAAGAACCTGTTCAAGTCGGTGAACATCCGTGAATACACCGAGGTGACCATCAACTCGAAGAAAATCAAGATCATGACGCAGATGCCGGAGGAGTCGTACACCACTGAGGAGAAAGGCGGGAAGACCGTGCTGCACATCAACGACCCGGCGAAGTTCTGGAGCATCTCCAAGTTCCTGATTATCATGACCGACTAAGCCAAGGGGGGACATACCCCATCAAACAGAAAAGAGGTTGCTGACACACACCGGCAACCTCTTTCCTGTTTTTTCACTGCACCTTCGACTCCATGGGGTTTCGCAGGCCCTTGTAGCCGCTGAGGTAGCACTTGGCAGAACCGAAGGAGAGGAAGAGGTCAAGGCGGACCGGCAGGTGGTTCTTGTCGTCGGTGATGTAGAAGCGGATCAGTTCGTGGTTCTGGCTGTTCTGACGCTCGATGAACGAGAATACCAGGCAGCGGTACTTGTCGGTGCCGTTCTTCATCTTGATGGTCGTCTTGCCGGTGTACTTGAGCCATGAGTTCGACAGGCTGCGGGCATCGCTGATGGGCATGGGAATGTTCTCGCCCTCCTTCAGCTTGGAAGCATCGAAGTTGCGGGCTCGGAGGAAAATGCTCATCATGTCGTAGATGCAGTCCTTGTATTCGGCCTCCTTCCAGTGCTGTTCGCCATCGGCATCCACGCGATGCATCTTCAGGTGGCAGTTGCTGTTGGGGTAGGTGTACCACAATTCATCGATGTAATAGCGGCTGCCCTCCAGGGCACCCTTCCGGAAATAAAGCGGCGACAGGTTTTCGTTGGTATAGCAGAGCAGCGTGTCGCGCATCACAAAGAATTTGTCGGCCTGGGCGTTGCCTCGTGTGATCAGACTGCTGCGGAAGGCCTGCTGCCCCTTGTATTTTGACTGAACGGTAGACATGGAGGCTGTGCCCACCTTGACCCATACAAACTGCCAGTTGAAGTAGAGGTCGTAGCTGAGGAACTCGCCCGACCGGAACGCAAAGTTCTCGATGCCGCACTGAGCATTGGCTGCCGACCAATGCACATTCAACAAGGCACCCTGCAGGAATGCTATCATCAATATCAGTTTCTTCATCATTGCTGTTGTTTTTCTTTTTCAGTTCTTCAATTCTTCAGTTCTTTTCACTTTACAGTTTGTTTCTTCACGTATTCTATGCCCAACTGGCGGGCCCGTTCGGCATTGCGGTTCTTGAGTTGGCGCTTCTGCTTTTCTGCCTTCTGCTTCCTCAGTTCACCGGGTTTCTGCTCATAACGCTTGCGGGCCGTCAGGTTCCATTGCAGGGGAACATCCCACTTGGCCTTGCACTCGATGGGGCGTGAATAATAGTAGACCTCCTCAGCCTGCTGGCCGTCATTGTAGAGCCCCGTGTCCCACTGTCCGTTGCCGTTACGGTCAACGAAGGCCCGGGCATAGTAAGTGCCTGGATTGACATAGAAGAAGGTCGCTGAGCCATCCCTCTCGCTCCGTACCTGCTTCAACACCTTGTCGTTCTTGTCGAGCAGCTGCACTACCAGGCTGCTATCGCTGATGCCAGAGGTCTGGAGGATGATGGTGGCATACTCGTCGAGTGCTTTTACCCGGATGCCCTGTACGTATTCCTTGGAGGCGTGGCCATAGATGTCGATAAATGCCGCAGAATCAATCTCCAGACTGTACTCCGTGTCAGGATGCCAGTCGACGGTCAGCTCAAAGGTGCGCAACAGGGAGTCCTTACGGGCAAATTCGAAGGGAGCCTTATACCAGAGTGAGTCTATCTTGGAATAGAGGTGCAGGAAGGTCGTGTCGAGCATGGCCAGCGGGGTGGGCAGTTCGATGGTAACACGCTGGTCGGGATCCATCGACTGCGACACGTTGTATCGTGGCTCCAGGGCCTTGACAGGATAGATGCTGTCGTAAGGCTCATCCTTCTTCTTTTTCTTCTCCTGTTCCTTCTCCCAGTCCTCGTAGGCCTTCTTCTCGTCTTTCAGGCGCTTGGCGTATGGTACCTTGGCCAGCGCCTCGATGGTGTCTGTCTGGGTGACCAGTGCACCGAGGGTGTCGGTCATCAGATACTCCATAGAGAATCGCAGGGTGTCCTGATTGATGAGCATGGTGTCGCGAAGCCAATAGGTCAGCGTATCCTTGCTGGGGCTCGCCTCCAGGACAAAAGCGGAGTCGGACTCGAAGTTCAGTCCTCGGATAACCGGCAGCTGTGGATTGCCATAGCTGAAATAGATGCCGATGCGGTCAGCGTTCTGACGCTCGGTCTTGATGAGGAAACGGTCTGTCTGCACCTCCTGGAAGGCCAGCAGCACC
This sequence comes from uncultured Prevotella sp., assembly GCA_946623195.1. The sequence continues at coordinate 1,645 of CAMOQW010000112.1, read as the reverse complement.
ACGTCGTCGGGATAGAAGTGGGTGTAGGGCACGCGGAGGATGTCGTCGATATGCAGCGAATCGCGCCAGATGGTGTCCTGGCGGATGTCGGGCCGTGCCGTCGGGTTGTGGGTCTGGTGAGAGAAGGCTATCATCTCGCTCTTCTGCGTAAACCTGTAGTCGGCATCGACATCCTGAATGGCATAGGCCCGATAGGTTCCGGGAGCTACGCCCTTGATGACGAAATGGCCTGAGGCATCGGTGCGCGAGACGCGCATCAGCGGCTTGGTGCGGAAGGCAGAGTCGGCCAGGTCGTCATAGAGTCCTACGCTGATGCCCTTGACGGGTTCCAGGTTAGAAGCGTCGAGCACATAGCCCGCCACCTCGAAGGTGTCAATCTGCTCGCCGGTAGAGAAGGTGAAGGTGTAGTTGCCCAGCGGGTTGCCCTCGTTGTTGTCGGAGATGGCATCGCTGAAGTCGATGGTATAGGTGGTGTTGGGCTTCAGCGTGTCCTTCAGTTCCACGACGATTTTCTTGCCCGCGGTCTTGATTTCTGGCATCTCGAGTTGTGGCGGCGACACGATGACATTCTCCGTGGGGTTGTCAAGCTTGATGTATTCATTGAAAAAGATGGTGATCTTCTTGGCTGTTACATTGGTGGCCTGGTCGTCGGGCGTACTGCCCAGGACGCGAGGCGGGTCATCGTCGTACCAGCCGCCATCAGGCGACCCCATGCGTGCACAACCGGCAATGAAGAATGAGGAATGAAGAATGAAGAATGTAGCTAAATAAAGCAGCCACCTCATCCTATTCATTTCAGACTTTTCCATTCCTTTCCCCTTGGAAGCGGAAGCAAATTCTTCATTCTTCATCCTTCATCCTTCATTTAGTCGCAGCAATTGGTCTATGTGTTCGCGCGAGTTGCTAAGGCGGGGCACCTTGTTCTGTCCGCCCAGCTTGCCCCGCAGCTTCAACCAGTCGTTGAACAGACCGGGGCGGGCCGCGATAAGCTCCAGATGCTGCAGGGTGATGTCCTTATAGCGCTTTGCCTCGTAGTCGCTGTTCAGCTGCTGCAACTTCTGGTCGAGCAATGTGGCAAACTGCTGCAGGTTCTCAGGGGGCTTGGAGAACTCGATGAGCCACTGGTGGCGGCACTTGGCCCGGGCATCCATGAAGACGGGGGCTGCCGTATATTCCAGCACCTCGGCTCCCGTCTGCTCGCAGGCATAGGCCAGGCCCTGCTCGGCATTGTCGACAATGAGCTCTTCGCCAAAGGCGTTGATGAAACTCTTGGTGCGACCGGAAATCACAAACTTATAGGGGTTGGTGCTGGTGAAGCGCACCGTATCGCCAATCTTGTAACGCCAGAGTCCACACGATGTAGAGATGAGCATGGCGTAGTTCTTGCCTTTTTCCACGCCCCACAGCGGCACAATGTCGCCGCCGTCCATGGGCTCGAACTCATAGAACACCCCATAGTCCAGCATCAGCAGCATGGACTTGTCGGCAGGGTCGTCCTGGAGTCCGAAGAATCCCTCTGAGGCATTGTAGGTCTCCATATAGTGCATGTCGGGCGAGGTAATCAGCTGCTCATACTGCTTGCGGTAGGGCGTGAAGGCCACGCCGCCGTGGAAGAACACCTCGATGTTGGGCCACACCTCCTCCA
>CAMOQW010000111.1 GCA_946623195.1 uncultured Prevotella sp. | reverse complement strand
ATGAAAGTAAAAGCAATTGAGAAGAAGCTGAAGTTTACGAAGGACCCGAACGATGAACGATGTAATCGACCTTGGTCGCTTTGACCGCTCTCACAGCCTTCCTCACGGCCATCACAACCACGAGTTCTCTGACCTAAAGGTACAGAGTGTGGCGTTGCGATGTATGGGACATGGACCGATTCCGATGTAAGAAGGAAGAGGGAAGATGTAAGAGTAGGGGGCTGACAGAATGAAATCTGTCGGTCCCCACTATGATTCAATCAACAACCAGTCTCTCTGGTTTAGACTTGTTTCATTTCTTGATTACATTGGCGCCTTCCTCGATGGTGACGGAACCTCTAGCACCACCGATATCACCTGTTACGGTTACGCTGGTGACCCCTTTCGTGATCGTGATATTATCACAAGAACCGCCATGTCCGGCACCAATTCCATTACCATCTCCACCTGCTGTGGCCGTGATGGTGCCACCGCTCAAAATGATGTCTCCTGCCTTTCCGTAGAATCCGGAACCAATACCAGCAGATCCTTCATTTGCAGTGTCCTTATCTGAGCCGCCGGTAGCTGTCACCGTACCACCAGAAATCGTAATCGTACCGCATACGGATTTATCATTCTCATTAGCTATGCGTCCACTGCCAATACCGGAAGCATAAAGGCCACCCTGGGCGGTTACCGTGCCTCCGCTGATATTGATATTACCACAAAGCTGGCCCGGTGATGCACCGATTCCTGCACAACCAACTCCTCCTGTAGCTGTTATGACGCCACCCTGAATCTCGATGTTGCCACCATTAAAATTGTGATGGCAACCGATACCGCAGCCTCGTCCGTTGCTGCTGGCATCGAGGGTTCCCGTATTGCCTTGGATGATGAGCTTACATGCTGGAGGAATAAGGATTCCCGGGGCGTCCTCGAAAAATCCTTTGACAACATTCTTAGACCCGTCTGCCAACACGAGGATAGCATTGCCCGTTAACGTAATACCTGCCCAGTTGTAGTTGCCATCGTTCGTGCCGTTGATGGTCACGCCGTTCAGCGTAACGGCGGCTCCTGGGGCAAGGGATATCTGATAGTTGCCGCCGAGCGTTCCGGTCAGCACGTCGCCGTCCTGTGCCACATAGTCTGCGGTAAGCTTGGAAAGGTCAACAGGGTCGCGCGTAATTTCCGCGCCTGGGACGATGGGGTCGCCCTCTGCCTTGACGGTCAGTTGGAAGGTGTTATGAGTCGTACCCGAGCAGTACCACTTGATGGTGAACTGACTAATCTTGTAGGTCAGTGCATACTCGCGCAGCGTCTGCAGGGCGTTTGCGTCCGTCAACATGTTCTTCGATATATTGACAACCTGCCTGATGGTGTTCTCGCTCTCGGGAGTCTGGTCTGCCAATAAGAGTTCCGGCTGATAGACGCTGGGGAACTGGTTTTGCAGGGCAGCGGTCAGCTTGGGTTTCACCTCATTATACCCGTCCTGAGTAATTTCGGGGAAGGTCACGTCCATGTTCCATATCTGTTTCGAACGGTTGGGAACAGGCAATGTGAACGAGAGTGGCTTGGCGTTTTCCAAAGCATCTACAATGGTTTCAATGATTTGTTTTTCTTCTGAATCCTCATCGGACTGAAGGGTGTTCATCGGTATATTCTGTTCGATGGTCAGATTGTAGTTCCCCTCAGGATTGCTCACTGACCAGCATATTTGGTTGTCGAGGTCCACATCGCCGGTAAGCACATCGGGAGCCAAGGGGTGTTCGTCCCAGTCGCCTTCCATCATGTCGGAACCGCAGCTGTAGGTCCAACTGACCTTCGTGCCGTCGGTATTCTTCTTGCAGGCCAGCTCCTTATAGTTGACGGTGCTGCCCATGAAGAAAGCATTGCCTTGCGTATAGCCTGTAGAGAAAGTGCCTGAACCTGTAATGCTGGCTCCCGTTTTTTGAGTGTAACCGGGCGTGATGGTACCACCGATGGTTTTAGTGGTTGCCTCAAAGGTGCCCACGCTGACGGTCGTGCTGCCCTCGTTGTTGTCAGTGGACGGCTTGGCGTCCTCCAGCTGAACATTTCCCTTACCCGAAAGATTCATGCTGTACTGGCCACCGCTGAACCAGGAACCATAGGACACATCATCATAGAATTTATCCTTCTCGTAAGGACCGTAATAGAGGGTCTTGGCAGGGTTAAAACGGTCGTCGCCTCCCTGTTTGCCACCGACAGATGCCACTATTTTCTGCTCTATGAAATAATAGTCCTTCTTGGTCTCCATGTTGTGGACACCCCAGGTACGGACAATCTCATTAAAACCATTGACACGATGGGGATAGGAAAAAGGAGGTACATAGCCACACAGGGGGGCCTGATAGTTGTGTTCCTCGTCGGCGCTCATCAGGTCGTTAATAGCATCGCTGCCGCTGGCTCTGCGACTGGCACGACGCATCTGCTGTGCCTCGTCGCGCGTGTTGAGCCACTGGGCGGCTCCGTCGGCCTGCAGTCCCGATTCGCGCATTGTAGGTTCCACCTTGACGCGCTCCTCCTTGGTCGTCACATTGCCATTCTTGTCCTTGATTCGGACGAGGACGTTATTCGTTGCCGCGGGTGCACAGCTGTAGTATCCGTTGTTGGCAAAGATAACCAGTTCGGCTACTGCCTCCTTCTCGCCGGCAGCACGCCGGTCAGCCCTTGCCTCGATGTTGGCGATGCGGGCCTTGAAGCGGGCGGCCACGTCCGACTTCGTTGCCGTGTTGGCGACGGTAGGGCGCACAATGCTAATGCCGTTGTTCAGCATCAGCTCGTCCTCCGCCTTTGCCATCTTGTCGGCCAACTGCTCCATGAAATTCACCAGATGGGCATTGTGAGGCTTCTCTATGGCGACATAGCCTCCGCGCAGGTATATCTTGGCGGCCTCAAGCCACTCCTTTAGCGGACGGCCCAGGATGTCCTCGCCCTTGATGAGCACCATCTTCGTCTCAGGGGTAATCTCACTGGTTGTCTGTCCAAGACGGCGCACCAAAGCACCACCCATGGAGGTTGCGTCAAACTGGCTCAACACGGCGGTAGGCACATCGGCAGTCACCTTCACCAGCAACTGGTCTGTTGCCGGGTCGTTGCCAGGATTTACCGTCGGGCTGCCACCCGAAGCATTGTCACGCTCAACCGCACAAGCGGCCATCATCATCGCTGCCCCGATCATCAGGACGGCGGAATACAGGTATTTTCGGATTTTAGTCTTCATAGACTTTGCGTTTTGAGGTTTGTAATATTTATATCTGGTGCAAAGATACAAAAAAAATTATATAAAAGGGTGGGAAATAGCGAAAAAATGTCATCTTCCTTGTTGATTCAGAAAAAACGCAGTAACTTTGCAAGCGATGAATACACCTATTTATATTATAGAGGAAGAGAAACTGCGCAAGAACCTGGCACTGATACGCGAGGTGGCACAGCGGACGGACGCGGAGTGGATATTGGCGTTCAAGGCGTTTGCACTGTGGAAGACATTCCCCATATTCCGCGAGTATATCAACGCAACAACGGCAAGTTCGCTATCGGAGGCGCGACTGGCCTTTGATGAGTTTGGGGCGAAGGCGCACACGTATTCGCCTGCGTATAAGGACGAGGAATTCAGCGAGATAGTGCATTGTTCGAGTCATCTGACATTCAACTCGCTGTCGCAGTATGAGCGATTCCACGAGCGGGCAGGGGAGTGCTCGATAGGTCTGAGGGTGAACCCGGAATACTCGGAGGTGGGTACCTTATTATATAACCCGTGCGCGCCCGGGACACGATTCGGGGTGACGGCAGACAAATTGCCGGAACGGTTGCCGGAGGACATACGCGGATTTCACTGTCACTGCCACTGCGAGAGCGGGTCGGATGTGTTTGAGCGTACGTTGGTGCACATCGAGGAGAAATTTGCGAAGTGGTTTCCGCAACTGGAGTGGGTAAACTTCGGAGGGGGACACCTGGTGACGCGCAAGGACTACGACATAGAAAGGCTGGTGAGGATGATGGACGGATTCCACAAGCGCTACCCATGGCTGAAGGTGATCTTCGAACCAGGCAGTGCCTTTGCGTGGCAAACGGGTCCGCTGGTGGCCAGCGTGGTGGACGTGGTGGAGGATAAGGGCATCAAGACGGCGATACTGGACGTGAGCTTTACGTGCCACATGCCCGACTGTCTGGAAATGCCGTACTATCCAGATGTTCGTAATGCGGAACATCTGGAAGTGAATAGTGAAAGAGTGAATAGTGAACAGTGGGTGTATAGGCTTGGTGGCAACAGCTGTCTGAGTGGTGACTTCATGGGTTATTGGCGCTTCGACCACGAACTGCAGGTGGGCGAGGAGGTGATATTCGAGGATATGATACACTACACGACGGTGAAGACGAATACCTTCAACGGTATCACACACCCTGCCATCGGTATGCTGAAAATGGACGGAAAACTGGAGATTTTGCGCCAATTTGGCTACGAAGATTACCGAAATAGGATGGATTAATGCGATTTTTCGAAAAAAAACCGCAAAAAAGTTTGCCAGTTCCGAAAAAAGCATTACCTTTGCATCCGCAATCGAGAGAGATGCCCTTCAGAAAAGGCGGAATTCTTGTGCAAGCCGAGAGCAGAAAAGCTTGCTTTTATGCCGAGGCGCAGCCAAGGATGCCGATTGGATTCCGAAGGAATACAAGCGGAAATAGCTCAGTTGGTAGAGCACAACCTTGCCAAGGTTGGGGTCGC
>CAMOQW010000110.1 GCA_946623195.1 uncultured Prevotella sp. | reverse complement strand
CTGAAGCATCTGGAGGTGATACAGAACATCGGCATGAGCCGCATTGACGAGGTAGAATATGAAGCTCCGCTGGCCAATCCTGAATCCTGCAACATGAAACCTGGAACCACCGTCAAGGTGAAGATAGTACCCCTGCAGTTCCTGAAGGCTGTGCTGCCCAATCCGCAGGACCTGGGCGAGAACTACGAGGGCGAGACCAGCATAGGCTGCCGCATCCGAGGTATCGGAAATGATGGCAAGGAGCACACCTACTACGTCTACAACAACTGCTCGCACCGCGCCGCCTACGAGGAGACCGGTATGCAGGGCGTGAGCTACACGACGGGCGTACCCGCCATGATTGGTGCCATGATGTTCTGCAAGGGGCTCTGGAAGAAACCCGGTGTCTATAATGTGGAGGAATTCGACCCTGACCCCTTCATGGAGCAGCTTAACAAGCAGGGACTGCCTTGGCACGAAATCCACGACGGCGACCTGGAGTTGTAAAATATCCCTACTCCCCCTAACAACCCTAACAACCCTAACAACCCTACAATAAAAAATGGCAAAAAAAGAAGAAGAAGGGGCACTGACCCCACAACAAGAGAAAATGAAAGCCCTGCAGGCCGCGCTGTCGAAAATTGAGAAGGATTTCGGCAAGGGCAGCATTATGAAGATGGGCGATGAGAAAATTGAAAACGTAGAAGTGATTCCTACTGGTTCAATAGGCCTCAACGCTGCACTGGGCGTGGGCGGCTATCCCCGTGGACGAATCATCGAGATTTACGGACCGGAGTCGTCTGGTAAGACCACGCTGGCCATCCATGCCATTGCCGAGGCCCAGAAGACTGGCGGCATAGCAGCATTCATTGATGCCGAGCATGCCTTCGACCGCTTCTATGCTGAGAAGCTGGGCGTTGACGTGGACAATCTGTTTATATCGCAGCCAGACAACGGCGAGCAGGCTCTCGACATTGCCGACCAGCTGATACGCTCGTCAGCCATCGACATCCTCGTGGTAGACTCAGTGGCAGCCCTGACACCAAAGAAGGAGATAGAGGGCGACATGGGCGATTCTGCCGTTGGACTGCATGCCCGACTGATGTCGCAGGCTCTCCGCAAACTGACTGCCACCATCTCTAAAACCAACACCACCTGTATCTTCATCAACCAGCTGCGTGAGAAGATTGGCGTGATGTTCGGCAATCCGGAGACGACGACAGGCGGTAACGCCCTGAAGTTCTATGCTTCCGTTCGTCTGGACATCCGCAAGGTGACCACACTGAAAGACGGCGACCAGCCCATTGGCAATCAGGTCCGCGTAAAGGTGGTAAAGAACAAGGTGGCCCCCCCTTTCCGCAAGGCAGAGTTTGAAATCACCTTCGGCGAAGGTATCTCGAGGATTGGCGAGATTGTAGACCTGGGTGTCGAGTATAACATCATCAAGAAGAGTGGCTCCTGGTTCAGCTATGGCGACTCGAAACTGGCACAAGGCCGCGACGGCACCAAGCAACTGCTGAAAGACAACCCAGAGCTCTGCGAGGAACTGGAGGCAAAAATCATGCAGGCCATTTCCGACAAGAACTAAGAACAGTAACGAAAAGAATGGTTGCCCCACACAGAAGCCGGAGCAACCATTCTTTTGTTTTCTCTATATCGTCAATGACCTAAATCTTAAAGCCTATAGAAAGTCCGAAATGGTCGGAATTAATTTTCAGGTCAGGATTGCCATCAGCCTTAAACTGCTGATAGACGTACTGCACTGCCAGACTGACGGCACCAAAGCTGTAGCCGATGGCAGGAGCCATCATCACACCGCCCTTCTGATAGCTGTTGCCAACACTGAAGCTGCCACCAACCTTGTAATCAATGAAGAACGAACTCCCGCGAGGCGAGAAATAGTAGCGGACGTCGCCGAAAATGGGAACGACGTCTGTCTTATAGTCCCAACCATGCATATAACCGGAGCCCACACCGAAGAACCAGTGGGGAGTGGTCTGAACACCGATAGTGCCTAAAGCACCAATGTATCCTGCACCATCGCTCTTGTAATCATCCCTTACGTAGCCTTCGTACTTGAAGTGCGTACGTTCATAGCCGCCAATGAGGTCTATCTGGAAACCAAGACCTGTACGACGGAAACTGAAATCACGTTCAGCAACATCCGACTTCCGCGACTTACTGGTCAGCTTGCCAACCAAGCCGGCAATGCCGCCGCGTTTAGCATCATAGCCCAAATCGTCGTCATCATGATGTTTACAGCACACCACATCAGGCTGACCATAGAAACCCGGCTTGTGCCATACAGAGTCAGGCAACGTACGGAAATTCTGATAGTAGGCAGGACGACCCGTCACCGTGATAGAACTGATGCGCGAACCGAACAGCGTGCGTTTCTGCTCTATCACGAATTCCGGCTCCACCATCACGTCGGCATTACCATTCTGGGTCAAAGCCTCCTGGACAGCTGCCTGCTTGACATTATTCAAGCCTGCACGCTGAACAGACTTCGTGGGAGTCATGGTATAAGTGATGCGATGATCAGTCACCTTCAAGTCTGCCACTGTGACATTCTTGATAGCCGCACTGGTCTCAGCTATCCGTGCTGTTTTCACTGTCGTAACACACGACGACAACAGCATGGCGGCCGAAAGCGCCACAAGACTTATTGTTTGTTTCATTGTCTGAAAATGACGTTTGGGGAGAATCACTTCTTGAACAAGCCACCGCTTGACGGACGGGAAACCTCATTGCCGTAGCCAGCACGGAACCAGCGATTGCACCATACAGAGTCGTTCAGAGAGTGATAGTTCTTGAAACGGGCGGGATGGCCACTGACGGTAATCAAATTGATGCGGCGTCCAAAGAGCAACTTTTCCTGTTCAATGGTGAACTCTGCATCTACCAAGACATCAGCATTGCCATTCTTGAGCAGACACTCCTGGACGACAGCCTGCTTTACGTTGCCAAGACCGGCGCGCTGAACCTCCTTAGAGGGGGCCATTGAATAGGTGACACGAATGGGCGAAACTTCCAAATCAGCCACGGTAGCTGTCAGCAACTGTCCTTTGGTGTTGGCAACTTTGGCCGTCTTAACGGTAGTAACACATGATGCAAGTGCGAAAGTGGCACAGACTAATAACAAAATCTTTTTCATTTTGCAGTTCTAGTAATTTAAGTTGTAGGCTAATTGTTATCTGATTTCATGACAGGGAAGCCCATTAACCCGCCACGAAGTATGTTTCCAGAGGCACATGACTGTGTCTGACATTTTGTCATACGCACCATGTGCCTCTTATTGCCAAAATTACAGCGGTGTACCGTTTACCCAGGTACCACCGGCACGGGTGTTCCTACTGCCCTTACTTGATTTCTTCTTGCCAGCATTGGTCTTCACTTTGCGACCGCCGGCCTTGACCACCTTGCCTTTCTTCATCTGCACTACGAGCAGCACACCGTTCGAACGGGTATAGTACCACTCCTCCAGCCCTTCGCTGTTGGTCATCCTCTGGAAGGGTTCACCTACCGCCATCATGACCTCGTCTTCCGACATGCCGGGAATCACACGTCCCTCACGGATGGCGGTACGGGTTTCAAGACTGGTGTTACGAAGAGCACCGTCACCTTTTCCGAACAAATAGCCAAAGTAGTATTCGCGAACAGTGGCCATTTCGTTGCCCTCCACATCTTCTTCCTTGAAAGCAACGTCCTTGTAATAAACGCGACGGGTTTCCGTCTCGCGCAGTGTCAGCGTATAATAGTGTGTGTCCTTAACAGGGGTAATTTCATCAATGATGAAGCCTGTGTACTTGGGAACTTTCACGTCACGCACCTTGCCGGCTCCCTTACTGCTCATGGCAACAGCCACCTTGGTATGTACTGTCTGGTTCAGGTAGCTCTTGATGTCGCTGGACACCGGCATGTCAGCACCAGAAAATTCAAAGGAACCTTGAAACAGGAATTTCTCGTTGTCAACGATAAATTCGTCGTCGCGCATTCCGCAGTTGGTCTTACTCATGGTCACATTCTGATAGAACTGGTTGCCCTGTTCATCCTCCACGATAATCTTAACAGGGAAAGCGCGGGTGCCCACACCTATCTCCTTCACCTTAACCACCTTGTTTTTCGGATAGCGCACCTCACGGAAGCCATCACCGTCGTACTCTGTATCTTCACGGAAAAACTCGGTACGCGTAAGCAGCTCCTTACCCAACAACAGCTCGCGGGCCTTGTCAACATCGTCCAAATAAGCCAGTGTCGGCACGCCTAATTTGCCAAAGCAATAGTCGTCAAAGGTTCCGTTGGGCAGTTCGTAATAGTAGTTTTTCTTATCGTCTTCGCAATAGAAATTAATGTGTACGCGACCATTAGCCATTTCCTGATGACCTTTATACACCATAATCTTATGGCGCAGTCGGGCACTGCTCACCTCCTTGTTTGTATTAGCATCACAGAAAGTATTCACCAGCATGTCATACTTTTCCGGCATCACCATAAAACGCATGCCCGGCTTCCAGTCGCACATGCTGTAGAAACGGAAATTCCTACCCATGAAGTCGGTGGCTTCCTCCGCGTCTTCCTTAGCTGCAGAATTGACCTTGGCCTCTGACTTCTTGGGTTCGGGTTTCACATTCTTTGTTTTCACGATATACGACTTACTATCCCTAGGTGTGGCTGCAACGACAACGGGAGCTACCGTAGTTATCACCTTTGGCTGGGCAACAGTGGTGGTAGTTGTGGTTCCGGCAGTTGATGCAGGGGTTGCAGTTGATGCAGGGGCAGCAGTAGCCGCAG
>CAMOQW010000109.1 GCA_946623195.1 uncultured Prevotella sp. | reverse complement strand
ATACTAGGAGAACTAGTCATACTAGTGGGGCTAGAAATACTAGCCCCCTCGGCAAACTTAGGATAGCTGCCATCAGCATCGCTCATCTCACGGGGGAGGAAGGAGGCACGATAGAGTGCCCCATAGAACTGATTGACACGGGCCGTATCCGTATCCTCCACATCAATCGTATGGAGACGGGCAATCCAGGCTTTTGCCGTCTGCTCTGCCATCTCTTCGAAAGTTATCCCTTCGGCTTCGGCTTTGAGATTACCCTCTGCCCCCTCACGACTGGTAAACGAGGAGGCTACCTTCAGAATGATTGGCTCATGCGCCTTACCCTTGAAGGTCAGTAGCACGCCATTAGGCCGGTCTGCACCGTCAAGGATATCCCCTGAATTGGCGATGGCAGCGGCCTCATCGGTATATCTCAGCAGGAAATGGCCGCTGAAGCCTGCCGGCTGGCCCCAGCCCTGATAGATACGGTGTACGGGGTTATAGCCGTAAACCGTCTTGTTCAGGGTGTCTGCCTGGATATACCCCTGTCCCTCGTCGCTGTTGGGCTGCAGGAAGATGTGCACCTGCTCGTCCTTCTCTGGCGTGATGCGGAAGATGGCAGCATGGCTGCTGCCTGTCATCTCCAGCAGCAGATGTTCGTCGGGCAGGCGAACGGCATAATAATGGGGATGGGATACCTCACCGTCGTGGCTGAAGCGACTGGCCCGGCTCTCTGCTGTTCTTATGCGCCCCTTGTGGCCGCTGAATGCCGAGAGCGTGAACGAGCCGTAGTCCTGCGTGCAGCCGCCCACTATCCAGTGGCTGTTGCGGAAGCCCTGAAACAGCGAGTCGGTATAATAATAAGGTGCCACGCACTTCTTCTCCGTATCGCGGGTCTGCGGTGTCCAGAAATTCTGGCCGTTGGGCGTGAGAACGGCAGGCAACGTCTGTCCGTGCTCTTCAGAGCCTTTTCCAAAAAGGCCTGCCGTACGGGTGTTGGCAGGTGCTGTGCCCACCATCGTATTCAGGGCGCAGAGCTGGCGCAGGTGCTCTATGTCGTGCATGCGCTGACGGACCCTCGCCTTCAGTTCTGTCCAAGACAGGAAGCCGATAGACTGCTCGTTGTGCAGCAGCTGGATGATGACCTCCCCTTGGGTGTTGCGGTAGAACACCATCTGCAGATTGGCTGCCATTGGCAGTATTTGGTCCATCAGGTCATACCTCCCTCCTCCTTCCTTCTTACTCTTTCCTCGAAAATCGACACCCATCAGCGTGAGCAGCCGGTAGAGATTCGTATCGTGGCCGAAGCGCAGGTCGGCCCCCGTGCCACCACGGGAGATGGCGGCATCGGCGTCGGCCTCGATACGTTGCCAAAGTGAGATGGCACTGCGGGCGGGAATCCCTTCGTTGAGTATCAGGTCGCCATTGCAGACGGTCATCCGCTTGTTGTTCAGCTGATAAACAGCCTCGAACTCTTCTGGCGTAAAGATGTCATATAGCGAGACCTTCAGCTGCACATCCTGCATGTCGGAAGCGATGGTGTGGAGTTCGGTCAGCAGTTTTGTGGGATTCTTCACCTTCGAAGGATCCACAAACAACGCCTTGACGAACCTGTCGGGCGACAGTTTCAGAGGGATATGCGTGCGATGCTCCAGTGCCTGCTCCTCCGGCGAGGTATAGGCTATCCAGGCCATGTCCTCCTGACGGGTGAGAGGCTCTATCCATATCGAAGGATTCTGCGCCCTTAGCTCTGCCACGAAGTTCTCCATGCTGGCCTTGCAACGGGCGACAGTGCTGGAACGGGCTGTCAGACGGGCATCAGCCGTGAAGAGCTGCGGGAAGTTCTGATACATACGACGGGCGATAGCACGGTGCTGACGGCCGCCAAGGGGTGTGAGCAAGCCGCCATGCCCCTGAGCATTCTTCCATACCTTGGCCAGCCGCTTACGTACATTCTTGCCCAACTTCGTCAGGTTCTGCTTGTCCTCAAACTGTCTGTTCACCCATTCGTAACGATGGTCGCTGGGCAGCCAACGCGAGCCGTGACGCCCATAGTGGGAGATGTAGAAAGGCTCAAAGCCTTCTGGGGCGTCAGCGAGCTTTGTCGCCGTTGCGGGATAGGCATAGTACACACCCCCCAGCCTCTCGTACTGGGCAAACAGTGGGCAAGCCATCAGCCAGGCCATGCCAATCAGTAAAAATCTATTCAATCTGATCATGTAGTAGTTAGTTTCTAAGCAGTTCAAACACAAAGCGGGAGCCATTCGTATAGCCAGTATCAAGCCACAGGTCGCCCCCCATCCTCTGGGCGATGGAACGCGCCACGGTCAGCCCGATGCCTGTACCGTCGGAGAAGCTGTCGAGCTGTACGAACTCATCGAAGATGTGCTCTGCCTGTTCCTTTGGGATGCCGATGCCGGTATCCTCCACCGTGAAACGTACCGTCCGGTCGGTGGCCTCCAGGCGGAGGGTGATGCAGCCCTTCAGGGTGAACTTCACCGCATTCTCCAATATCTGGGCCAGCGTACGGACGGCATACAGCTTGTTAGTGCGCAGTTTCACGGATGATGCCGTCTCACCGTGGGGGAATTCAAACACGACGATGGCCTCTGCGTTGGTGGGCCGCGTGTGAAGGTCTATCCGTGAATGGCCAATGGCCTCCGAGGCCAGCTCCAGAGCGTCGGTCTGGTCGTTGCGCTCTATGACTGCCTCGCTACTGGCATCGCTCAGTTCGAGCATACGGTCCACGAGCTTGGTGATGCGGTCGGTGTTCTCCTCGATGCGCTCCTGCAAGTCGGCCTTCTCCTCGTCGGGCAGTTCCATGTCGGGTGCCGTCAGTATCTGTGTGAAGCCCGAAACGATGTTCAGCGGCGTACGTATCTCGTGTGAGATGTTACGGATGAACTCCGACTTCATCTTCGACGACACCATAGCCCGCTCATTGGCCTGACGGAGCTGCTCATTGACCTTCTTCTGCCGGGCGGCGGCACGCCAGCCGTACACCATGAGCAACAGCAGGGCCAGCATGATTGAGCCGGCAGCTATCAGCGTGAACAACAGCTTGGTACGTTGCTGCTCGGTCTTGATCTCATCCACCTGGAACAGGGTGTTCAGTTCATCAAGGTGCTGACGGGCATCACGACCGAATACAGAGTCCTTCTCATGGTAAAGCCGCTGGTAGATCTGTGCCGCCTCAATACCGCGCCCGAGCATCATCAGGGCTTGTGCCCTCACCTCGTCGGTATGGTCGTCCTTCTCGTGGGTGGCCTGTCTGACGCTGTCGGTATAGAGCAGCGTCTTGGCAGCGTTGCCCCTGGCCAGCTGGTATCGCGCCTGCATCTTATAGTAGTGGTGCAGGCTGAGCCCTGTGTTAATCAGGTGGGCATGATGCCATGCGGTGTCCAGTGCCGTCTCGGCATCATCGAGTCTTTGCAGTCCGATGAAGGCGGCAGTCCGTGCCAGATAGCAGGCATTGTAGCACTCTCTGACGTCTGTCCTTTGCAGCTTGCCCACTTTCTCGTGCAGGAATCTGAGCCACTCCTCAGTCACCGCCAGCTCACGGCCGTAGGCTTTGTCGTAGTCGTAGGCCTTGGCCATGCGGTAGTAGATGTTGCTTAGCGAGCTGAAGTCATCCTGCTCGTCCTTCATTAGCTCGGCATAGTGCTGCAGGGCCTCGATGGCCGGTTCGGTCTGCTTCATGTTCAGATAGATGGCACCTATCTGCTTGTATGCCATTGCCCGTCCCAGCTTGTTGTCGCGCTCCTTGGCATCGTTCAGCATACGTTGCGTCTCCTGCAGGCCTGTCTGTAGTTTTCCTAAGGCGCACAGGGCGTTGGCCTTCAGCTGCCAGGTGTGGTAGTAGTTGTCCCACTGGCTATGCTTGAGAAACCACTCCATCTGGACGGTGGCCTCTTCTATCAGCTGCCTGGTCTGCGAATAGTTCTTCAGGGTGACAATCTTCTGCCAGCGGGCCTTGCCTTCGTTCTTCTGATTGCCCGTCTTCGCCTGATACTCTATCTCTTCCCCAATCAGGGCAAGGACCGAGTCAACAGGCTCCCCGCTCTCTGCAGTGACGGCATACGGTGCCAGGCACCATATCAGGAGGGCTATGATTGTTAGCAGACGATTCGTCATTCAGTTTATAGGTTCTTTTACTACGCTTGCAAAAATAGCTATTTTTACTGAAACCACCAAATAATTATCCGAAAAACTATCATTGTGAGCCTTCTGGGCCTACAATCCAGTCGATGCCCAAGGGGTTGCGACGCATCTCGCTGACCAGGTACAGGCCTATTGGCTCGCAGTAGTCCAGCAGCATTTCCGTCTGGTCGATGTCCGCACGCACACGACAGGGCCCTTCGGAGACTTCACCCACGCGGCGCCAAGTGATGCCGTCGTAGACGAACCAACCCTTGTCGCGGAGGTGGTCCATGGCCTGTCTTGAGATGAAGGCAAACGTTCCTTTGGGCTGATATACGACACCGTCGGCAGGTATGTCCCAGCAGAAGCCTTCGGCTCTCTCGGCGACAGCCCGTGGCATCAGGTAGGTGGCTTCCTTGCATCTGGCAACCAGCGTGTCGCCCTGCCATCCGTAGGTGAGGGGCCACGTGCGGTGCTGGCGGTTGAGCGTGTATGAGATGGACAGGGAAACTCTTTCTCCCCCTGAGTCAGGGGGAGTCAGAGGGGGTCTGAACGAGGGGGTAGCATCGCGGGGCACATCACAAGGGGGCAGCCCCTTGCGATGTGCCTTCTCCGCAGAAACATGGAACACCAGCTCGCCGCCCTCCATCAACTCCTGGTGGGTGATGCGGGCATCGGGCAATTCCCTGCCGTTGAAGGTCACGCGGTCGAAGTGATTGGCCGATTTCAGATCTTTAA
>CAMOQW010000108.1 GCA_946623195.1 uncultured Prevotella sp. | reverse complement strand
TGCCGGTTACACGCTTTCCAGGCGTGCCTCTTCAACCACTCGAGCACCTCTCCTTATTTTAAGCGGCTGCAAAGTTACACATTTTTAATGAAGAATGAAGAATGAAGAATGAAGAATTTGCTGCCGCAACGTTGATTTTAACTTTTTTTGGGTTTAGGAGAGTCCAAACACCCGCTCTACGTTGGCATTGGTGCGCCGTGCCATTTCGTCGGCACTGATGCCGTAAGCCTCGGCCAAGCGTTGGAGCACCTCTGTCACGAAGGCCGGCTCATTACGCTGCCCGCGATGGGGCACGGGAGCCATGTAGGGGGCATCGGTCTCCAGGACTATGCGCTCTAAGGGGACACAGGCGGGCAATACTTCGGGCAGATGGCTCTTCTTAAAGGTCAGCACGCCACCGATGCCCAGCACAAAACGGTCGAACTCCAACAGCTGGCGAGCCTCCTGTTCGTTGCCGGTGAAGCAATGGAATACGCCACCAGGCAAGTCGTGCGCGTACCTTTTTAATATAGACAGCAGCTCGTTTTGTGCCTTCCGGCAGTGAATCATCAAGGGCAGGCGGGTTTCTACCGACCAGCGCACCTGCTCTTCGAAGGCCAGCAGCTGCTCCTGGGCGTACTCACGGCTCCAATAGTAGTCAAGGCCTACTTCGCCGATGGCGATAGGACATTGAGCATTGAACATTGAACGTTGAACATTGGACATTGGCTGTTGGTGATTGGTCTCGATAAGTTGACGGATGGCCGTCAGCTGCTCGCGCCAGTCGCCGCGCACCTCCTCGGGATGGAGGCCGAGCATGGGGTAGCAGTAGCCTGGGAAGCTGGCACAGGTATCGAGGACGGTATGGCACGACTTGAGGTCGATGGCCGGCAGGAAAATCCGCGTGCAGCCAGCCTCACGGGCTCGCAGCACCACGGCGGAGCGGTCTTCGCTGAACTCCTCGCCGTCCAGATGGCAATGGGTATCGATGTAGTTCAAAGTTGAAAGTTTAATGTTCAATGTTCAATGTCCAATGTTCAATGTCATTTGTTACGATGCAGCAGCTCGTCCATATAGGCACTGAGCACCAGCTTGCGCTCCTCGGGAATGTTGACTTCCGCCAAGGTCTGACGGGCCTGTTCGAAGTAGAAGCTGATTTTCTGCTCGCAGAGTTCACGGATGCCAATCTCATCATAAAGGCGGGTAACAGCTTCCACCTTCTCCTGGCGATCGAAATCCTCAGCGGTAATCCAGCGCTCCAGTTCCTGGCGCTGCCGGGCATTGGCCCGATTGACGGCGTTGATCAGCATATAGGTTTTCTTGTTCGACGTGATGTCGCCACCGATAGCCTTGCCGAACACCTTCGGGTCGCCATAGACATCCAGCAGGTCGTCCTGCAACTGAAACGCCAGACCTACCTGTTCGCCTAAGCGATAGAGGCGGTCGGCATCTTCCTGGGGGGCATCGGCCAGGACGGCACCTATCTTCAGGGCGCAGGCCAGCAGCACGGAGGTCTTCAGTCGAATCATTTCAATATACTCGTCTTCCGTCACGTCGTTACGTGTTTCGAAAGCCATGTCGTATTCCTGTCCTTCACCTATCTCGAGGGCCGTGATGGTGAAAATGTCGAGCACCTGCTGCAGCTTCTCGGCAGGCACCTGGGCCACCCGCTGATAGGCCAGCACCAGCATGGAGTCGCCGGAGAGGATGGCCTTGTTGGCATTCCAGCGGCGGTGCACCGTCTCGTGGCCACGCCGCATGTCGGCATTGTCCATCAGGTCGTCATGCAGCAGGGTATAGTTGTGGTAGGTCTCAATACCGCACGCAGGCATCAGGATGTCTTCCGGCTGTTCGCGCCAGAGATTGTAGCCCAGCAGCATGAGCACGGGGCGGATGCGCTTACCGCCTATGGAGAGGACATACTGAACGGGCTCGTAGAGTGACGACGGCTGGCGGTCGTAGGGCAGGCTGCCAAGAAAGGCGTTGACTTTCTGCAGGATTTCATCAGATGTTAGTTGTTTCATATATGTATGATGTATGATTAGAGTTTAAAGACTATCGGGATGCTGACTTTGGTGCGGCAGGGCTGGTCGTTCTGGATGCCGGGCTGCCACTTGGGCATCTTGCGCAGGACGCGGAGGGCCTCGCGGTCACACTCCGGCGACAGCGACTGGGTGATGCTGATGCCCGTCACGCTGCCATCCTTTTCTACATAAAAGACTGCCACCACCTTGCCCTGCGTCTTCCGGCTGCGGGCGATGGCGGGATACTGGAGGTTGCGCGTGAGCCACTTCATGAACTCAACGGCACCGCCGGGATATTGCGGCAAGTCTTCTACCACATGGAAGTTGAGCGGATTGTTAGGGTCTACATCCAGTGAGGCCAGTGCCTTGTCGTTGTCGTCCTGCAGGTCTTGCAGCAGCGTCTCGTCATCTTCGCCGTCCTCGCCCTCCAATGGCTCGTCGGGGTCGGAGAGTTCCACGTCGTCATCAACCACCCGTAGCTGTTCCGACTGTTCCACTTGCTGTTTCTCTTCCACACGGGTGGTCAGCTCTTCGTTCGACATGGGCACCAATTCCGTTTCGTGCATCAGGTCGGCCAGGTCGATGGGGTCGAAATGGTCGGCATGTTCGGCCGAGTTCCACTCCAACGAGACATAGAGCAGCGACAGCACGAAGACGAGCCCCAGCAGGAATCCCGTGGTGCGTCGTTGCTCGATATCAGCCCTTGGCGTCTTCTTTTGTTCCATCGTCAGCGCAATAAAATGGGCGCATTTGCGTTAATTATTGTGCAAAGGTACGAAAAAGTTTAGAGTTTTTACTAACTTTGCACGGCATTTAGCAAATATTAGATGAAAAAGAGTGTTTTAGTTGTCATCAGCGCCCTTTCAGTCCTCACGGCATGGTCGCAGGAAAGCCAGGAAGTCTACAGCTTTCTGCGCTTGCCCGTCAGTGCCCATGTCGCAGCGTTGGGTGGCGACAACATTACACTGACCGACGACGACCCTACACTCATCTTCCACAATCCGGCCCTCATCAGCGGCGTCAGCGACAAGAGCATCAACCTCAACTTCATGACCTACATGGAAGGGGCCAAGACGGCATCAGCCTCGTTTGTCAAAGCCGTGAAGGAGCGCGCCACGTGGGGCGTATCGGCACAATATATGGACTACGGTTCGATGAAGGAAACCTCCGTTGAGAATATAGAGCAAGGCACATTCTCGGCCAAGGACATCGCATTGGCAGGCTCGTTTGCCTACCTTTTGGGCAACCGGTTCAGCGGCGGCATCACGGCCCGGTTTATCTCGTCGTCCATCGGCAGCTATTCGTCGGCAGCCGTTGCCATCGACCTCGGTCTGAATTACTACAACGAGGAGAAAGGCTGGTCGCTGTCGGCGGTCGCAAAGAACCTGGGGGGACAAGTGAAAGCCTACGACGACGAATTTGAACGTATCCCCCTCGACCTCCAACTGGGTGTCACCAAGCGACTTATCGGTTCGCCACTGCGGCTGTCGGCCACCCTGTCGAGGCTTAACAACTGGGATCAGGGCTTCATCAAGCATCTGGCTGTAGGTGCCGACCTGCTGTTGGGCAGCAACATCTATATAGCTGCCGGCTATAACTTCCGCCGTTCGAGCGAGATGAAGATTGCCGAAGACGAAGGAGAGTCAAACCACGGAGCAGGATTCTCGATAGGTGCCGGACTTCAGCTGCAGCGCTTCAAACTACATGCCGCCTACGCCAAGTACCACGTGTCGGCATCATCCATACTTATCAACGCAACATATTCACTATGAAGAAAATAACTATTGCCATCGACGGCCACAGCTCGTGCGGCAAGAGCACGATGGCCAAAGACCTGGCCCGCGAAGTGGGCTATGTGTATGTAGACACCGGAGCCATGTATCGCAGCGTCACCCTGTATGCGCTGCGCCACGGACTCTTCAACGAGGACGGCAGCATCAAGGAGCAGGAACTGGCAGCACGGATGGCTGACATACAGATTGACCAGCGGCTGGTAGACGGGAAAACCGTTACCTACCTGAACGGTGAAGACGTGGAGCGCGAAATCCGCACCCTGGAGGTAAGTAGCCACGTGAGTCCCATTGCAGCACTGGGATTCGTACGCTCTGCTCTGGTAGCCCAGCAGCAGCGCATGGGGCAGGCAGGCGGCATCGTGATGGACGGCCGCGACATTGGCACCGTAGTCTTCCCACATGCCGAACTGAAGATTTTCGTTACGGCATCAGCCGAGGTGCGTGCACAGCGCCGCTACGACGAGCTGAAGGCGAAGGGTATGGAGGCCGACTATGCCGACATCCTCAAGAACGTACAGGAGCGTGACTACATCGACTCACACCGTGAGGTTTCGCCACTGCGTCAAGCTGACGATGCCATTCTGCTCGACAACAGCCACATGACCATTGCCGAACAGAAAGAATGGTTGTTGCAGCGTTTTCGCGATATAGCCTACATGCCTACATAAAAGTGGTGTAACTCGTTGTAGCTAAGACGTTTTTCGATAAATGATGCCTACATAAAGCCTACATGTAGCCTACATGTAGCCTACATGTTTTGGCCAAAAACGGGGGTTTTCCTGCTATTTGTAAGGCTGGGGCGTGATATAAAAGGCCGATGTTTGTAGTTGTTATGCGGTGTTTTGAAGTTGAATTCTCTAGAGAATTGAAAGGTTAACCGCGGGTTAATGATTTCTGAAAGGCCTAGTATCCGTTGAATTCTCTAGAGAATTGAGATGATAGGTTGGCATTTAATAGTTGCAAGGTTAGTAGAAAACTCAGGCCGGAAGGGGTTTGAAGGGCTATGTGGCGTGTATGAAATGGGGTAGAATATGTATGTAAACTACATGTAGTCTACATGTAG
>CAMOQW010000107.1 GCA_946623195.1 uncultured Prevotella sp. | reverse complement strand
CGCGACATCAAGAAATGGCCCAAGCGCGACAAGCGTGCCGCCTCGTGCCGTAAGAGCGTTATCAACTTCGACTGGCTGTCGCCATTCACCGTGGGCGAGATTGTTCAGGGCAAGAAGATTCTGGAGGCCCTGCGTCAGGCTTGCGGCGACAACGTGTCGTCCTATAACTACCACGAGTACATCATCAATGCCTCGTCGCTCCGCAAGGGTATCAAGTATTACGACATCGCTCTGCGCATCTATATGGGTGCTGTGCTGAAGCGTGCCATCAAGGGAGGATTCCTCGGCAAGCCGACAGACACGATTGGCGAGGGCGACTGGAACGACCTGAGCGGTCTGCTGTTGCCGGCTACTGAAGAGCAGCGCCTCATTGATGACATCAAGAGCGGTGCCCTGGAGAGCATCTGTGACGTGCTGAACCGCTTCTACGACATCAACGACCACTACCGGGAATACCAGTGGACATGGACCTACAAGCTGATACTGGACTACTATGGCATCGACGAGCTGACGGAGCAGACCATGCAGCGCATCCGCGAAGACTATGTGCGTGCCCGCCGTGCCTGGATAGCAGAAATCAGGAAGGATGCCGACAAGGAGTTCGCCATGGGCGACGTCGACCAGGAGGTGTACGACGAATTTATCTCGAAATTAGATCACGAAATAGACTATGAAGACTAAGCTTCTGCTGGCAGCCGCTCTGGTTGCCGTCACACTCGGTGTTCAGGCCAGGGACTATAAGTACGAGACGGTGGCCGGCGACCTGACACAGACGCGCATCTATACGCTGGACAACGGGTTGAAGGTGTATCTCTCGGTGAATAAAGAGAAACCCCGCATCCAGACATACGTCGCCGTGCGCACGGGGTCGAAGAACGACCCTGCCGAGACGACTGGCCTGGCACACTACCTGGAACACCTGATGTTCAAGGGCACCCGCCAGTTCGGCACTACCAACCCCGAGGCCGAGGCTCCGCTGCTGGACGAGATAGAACAGCGCTATGAAGCCTACCGCCGGCTGACAGACCCTGCGGCCCGCCGGCAGGCCTACCATGAGATTGACTCGGTGTCGCAGGTGGCTGCCCAGTACTTTATACCCAATGAGTACGACAAGCTGATGGCCGCCATCGGAGCCCAGGGCACCAATGCCTTTACCTCGAATGACGTGACATGCTATACGGAGGATATACCCTCCAACGAGATAGAGAATTGGGCCAAGATTCAGGCTGACCGGTTCCAGCACATGGTCATCCGTGGTTTCCACACCGAGCTGGAGGCTGTCTATGAAGAATATAACATCTATCTGACTGACGATGGCGACAAGGTTTGGAGTGCCTTGGGAAAGAAACTGACACCAACGCACCCCTACGGTACACAGACCACTATCGGCACCCAGGAGCACCTGAAGAACCCCTCCATTACGAACATCAAGAACTACTTCAACAAGTGGTATGTGCCCAATAATGTGGCTATCTGTATGGCTGGCGACTTTGACCCTGACAAGACCGTTGCCATCATCGACCGCTACTTCGGCCAGTGGCAGCCTGCCACTGATGTGTCACAACCCGTTTTCCCCAAACAGCCCCGACTCTTGGCGCCTGCCGATACCAGTGTGATAGGTCAGCAGGCTGAATATGTGGTGACGGCATGGCTGGCCAAGAAGGCTTGCGACCTACAGTGCGACACGCTGGAGGTCATCGGTGAGATGCTGTCGAACGGCAAGGCTGGACTCTTCGACCTGAACCTGAATCAGGCCATGCGGGTGCAGGGGGCCTCGGGTGGGGTGATGCCTATGCAGGACTACTCCGTCTTCTATCTGGACGGTAAGCCGAACAGCGGACAGACACTGGAGGAGGTGCGCACGCTGATGCTCAAGGAGATAGACAACCTGAAGCGGGGCAACTTCTCTGACGACCTGTTGCCATCGGTCGTCAACAACAGGAAACTGCTCTACCAGCGTGCACTCGACTACAACCGCTGGCGCACACAGCTGCATCTGGAGGCTTTCATCAACGGAATACCCTGGCAGCAGAAGGTCTCGCAGATGGGTAGGATAGAGAAGATGACAAAGCAGCAGATTGTCGACTTTGCCAACCGCTTCTTCACTGACGGATATGCTACCGTGTTCAAGCATCAGGGCGTTGACACGCTGCAGAAGAAGATAGACAAGCCTGCCATTACGCCTATACCCACCAACCGTGACCTGGTGAGCCAGTTTGTGTATGACATACAGCATTCTGAAGTGAAGCCCATCCAGCCGCAGTTTGTTGACTTTAAGCGCGACCTGACCATAGAAAACATGAGGAAGGGCATCTCCTTGTTGTATAAGCAGAACACGGAGAACGACCTGTTCCAGCTGATGTTTCGCTACGATTTCGGACAGCAGGACGACAACCGCTACGACATTGCTGCTGGCTACCTGGACTATGTGGGAACAGACAGGCTGACTGCCGCCGACATCAAGCAGCAGTTCTATAAGTTAGCCTGCAATTATAGCGTTAATGTGAACAGTGACAATCTGAGCATCTCGCTTTCAGGACTTAACGAGAATATGCCTGCTGCCCTTGCCCTTTTGGAAGACTTGCTTCAGCATGCTAAAGCAGATGAACAGTCGTACAGCCAGTATGTCGACTTGGTGCTGAAGGCCCGTGACGATGCCAAGAAAGACCAGCGCACCTGCTTCGACATGCTCTATGAGTATGGTGTCTACGGCGAGCATAACCTTTCCCGCGACAAGATGTCGGCCGAGCAGTTGCGCCACACTGCTCCCCAGCAACTGTTAGGACTGCTGAAAGACCTTAGCGGCATGCAGCATACAGTGTTATACTATGGTCCGTTGAGCGAGCAGGAACTGGCGACTACCATCGGCAAGGCACGTCAGTCGCCAAAGCGGATGGCTGCAGTACCCAAGGGTAAGCCCTATATGAAGCAGACTACTCCGCAGAACGAGATATGGATAGCCCCCTTTGAGGCCAAGAACATCTACATGCGTATGTTCCACAACGAGGGCCGTGATTTCAATCCTGACGAGGCTGGCGTGATGACCCTTTTCAACGAGTACTTCGGCGGCGGCATGAACGGTATTGTGTTCCAGGAGTTGCGTGAGGCACGCGGACTGGCCTATAATGCCTATGCCGTCTATAACCGGCCTGCTAAGAAGGACGAGAAGGAGAGCTTCTTTACGCACATCATCACCCAGAACGATAAGATGATGGACTGCGTACATCAGTTCCACCAGATTCTGGACACTATTCCGCAGTCGGAGGCCGCTTTCCAGATTGCCAAGGATGCTGTGGAGAAGCAGTTGGCCTCACAGCGCACCACCAAGTTCGGCGTCATCAGTGCCTACCTGACGGCTAAGCGTCGTGGCTTGGACTACGACCTGAACGAGAAGATATACCGCGACCTGAAGTCGCTCACGCTGCAGGACATTGTCCGCTTCGAACAGCAGCAGATAGCCCGCAAGCCCTATCGCTACCTCATTCTGGGCGACGAAAAGGAACTCGACATGCCTGCACTGGAGAAGATCGGGCCCGTGCGTCGTCTTACACTCGAAGATATTTTCGGCTATTAATTACTAATAAAACAAATACAATATGGCTAAGAACGTAGAATTCAAGTATGCCCCGATGTTTCAGATGGGCGAAGACAAAACTGAGTACCGTCTTCTGACCAAGGAAGGTGTCAGTACCGCAGAGTTTGAGGGAAAACAGATTGTGAAGGTCTCCAAGGAGGCCCTGACCTTGTTGGCCCAGCAGGCCTTCCACGACGTGGAGTTCATGTTGCGCCGTGAGCATAACCTGCAGGTGGCCGCTATCCTCAGCGACCCCGAGGCCAGCGACAACGACAAGTATGTGGCCCTGCAGTTCCTGCGTAATGCCGAGGTGGCTGCACGTGGCATCCTGCCTTTCTGCCAGGACACCGGTACGGCAATCATACATGGTGAGAAGGGACAGCAGGTGTGGACAGGCTTCGAGGACGAAGAGGCCCTGTCGCGTGGTGTCTACAACACCTTCACGCAGGATAACCTGCGCTATTCGCAGAATGCTCCGCTCAACATGTACGACGAGGTGAACACCCGTTGCAACCTGCCCGCCCAGATTGATATCGAGGCTACTGAGGGTGCCGAGTACCGGTTCGTCATGGTGGCCAAGGGTGGTGGTTCGGCCAACAAGACCTATTTCTATCCCATGACCAAGGCTACCATCCAGAATGAAGGCACGCTGCTGCCTTTCCTGGTGGAGAAGATGAAGTCGCTGGGCACTGCTGCCTGTCCTCCTTATCACATCGCCTTCGTCATCGGCGGTACGAGTGCTGAGAAGAACCTGCTGACGGTGAAACTGGCCAGCATCAAGTACTACGACTCGCTGCCTACCACGGGCGACGAGACTGGCCGTGCCTTCCGTGATATTGACCTGGAGCAGAAGCTGCTCGACGAGGCTCATAAGATTGGTCTTGGCGCACAGTTTGGCGGTAAGTGTCTGGCTCACGACATCCGCGTTATCCGTCTGCCGCGTCATGGTGCTTCCTGCCCCATCGGCATGGGTGTCAGTTGTTCGGCCGACCGCAACATCAAGGCTAAGATTAATGCCGATGGTATCTGGCTGGAGAAGATGGATGCCAACCCCTCTGAACTGATTCCTGCTGAATACGCTCAGGCCGGCGAGGGTCAGAACACCATCGTCATCGACTTGAACGAAGGCATCGATGCCGTGCGTAAGGAACTGTCGAAGTATCCCGTGTCGACCCGCGTCAACCTGAAGGGTACGATTATCGTGGCTCGCGACATAGCTCACGCCAAGCTCAAGGCCCGCATTGATGCCGGAGAACCCATGCCCGAGTATTTCAAGAAGTATCCCGTGCTCTATGCCGG
>CAMOQW010000106.1 GCA_946623195.1 uncultured Prevotella sp. | reverse complement strand
GAACATTGAACATTGACATTATGATAAGAAAAGCAATATTACTGATTGTCATGTGTGCAGCGACAATGTCGCTGCAAGCACAGAAGTTCGCCCTGGTCGACATGGACTATATCTTCAAGAATATTCCTGCCTACGAGCGCGCCAATGAGCAACTCAACCAGGTATCGAAGAAGTGGCAGGCCGAAGTCGACGCTCTGCAGGTAGAAGCCCAGACGCTCTACAAGAACTATCAGAACGAAGTAGTGTTCCTCTCGCAGGAACAGAAGAAGGCCCGCCAGGACGCCATTATGGAGAAAGAGAAAGAAGCTGCCGACTTGAAGAAGAAATACTTCGGTCCGCAGGGTGAACTCTTCAAGAAGCGCACAGCCCTTATGACGCCTATCCAGGAGGAAATCTACAATGCCGTCAAGGACATTGCCGACCTGCGCGGCTATCAGCTTATCCTCGACCGTGCCAGCGACCAGGGCATTATCTATGGTTCCCCCAAGGTAGACATCTCCAACGAGGTGCTCTCCAAGCTTGGCTATGCCAATTAGATGAAGGATTTAAAATGAAAGATTAATATTATAACATTAAATGATTAGAAAGAAGATGAAGAAGTTTTTATTCATGCTCATGATGCTGGCCCCCATGGCCGCCATGGCACAGAAGTTCGGACACGTCAACTCACAGGAAGTCATCCAGGCTATGCCGGAGTTCACCAAGGCTCGTGCCGACATCGAGGCCCTCACCAAGCAGTATGAAGCCGACCTGAAGTCGATGCAGGAAGAGTTGCAGAAGAAGTCAGAGGCTTACGAGAAGGAGCAGGCCACTCTGCCCGCCAACATCAAGCAGCGCCGCGAGACAGAGCTGCAGGAGATGTATCAGAAGATTCAGCAGAGCTATCAGGACAACCAGCAGGCTCTGGCCAAGGAGCAGCAGGAGAAGATGCAGGCCATCACCACCAAGGTTGTCGACGCTATCAAGTCTGTAGGCCAGGCCGGTGGCTATGTCTACATCATGGACCTTGCCGGTGGAATCCCCTACATCAGCACCACGCTGTCTACTGACGTCACCGCACAGGTAAAGGCTAAACTCGGATTGAAGTAAAACGCGAGAGGATATGAAGAAGGTTATTTTGTTAGTCTTGATGGTCGTAGCCACACTGACGGCATCTGCCCAGACAGAGCAGACGCTGAAATTTGGCTACCTGAGCTATGATTCTGTTTTCAAGGCCATGCCGGAGTATGCCACGGTAGAGGCTAACCAGCAGATGTTGCGCGAGAAATATGAGGCAGAGCAAAAGCGCGTGGAGGACGACTTCAACAAGAAATATGAGGAGTTCCTCGACGGACAGGCCGGTTTCCCGCAGACCATCCTGCAGAAGCGCCAGAGCGAACTGCAGGAGATGCTTGACAAGAACATCGCCTTCAAGAAGGAGAGCAAGAAATTGCTCTGTCAGGCACACTGTGAGGCGATGGCTCCGCTGAAGGAGAAGCTGAATGCCGTACTGGCCCAGATAGGCGAAGAGCGCGGCTATGCCTTCATCCTGAATACTGACGTGAACAGCACTCCCTGGCTCAACAAGCAGATGGGTGACGACATCACAGAGACCGTCAAGGACCTGCTGAAATAACTCTCTACCCATGATGCTGCCCAGTCAGCCGGGACCTATCGGCATTTTCGACAGTGGCTATGGCGGATTGACTATTCTGCATGGCATCCGTCAGCTGCTACCCCAGTACGACTATCTTTATCTGGGCGACAATGCCCGTGCGCCATATGGCACGCGTTCGTTCGACGTAGTGTATGAGTTTACGCGACAGGCTGTCGTGAAACTCTTCGAGATGGGGTGCCACCTGGTTATCCTGGGGTGCAATACGGCATCGGCCAAGGCACTGCGCAGCATACAACAGAACGATTTGCCCAAACTCGACGCCCAGCGTCGGGTTTTGGGCATTATCCGTCCTACGACGGAAATCATTGGTCCACTGACACAGAGCCGACACGTTGGCATCTTCGCCACCGAGGGTACCATCAGGAGTGAATCATACAATCTGGAAATCCGTAAGTTGTTTCCCGATGTCCACGTGACGGGTGTGGCCTGTCCTTTCTGGGTACCGCTGGTGGAATACAACGAGGCCGACTCTCCCGGAGCCGACTATTTCGTTAAGAAAGCCATCGACCAATTGCTGCGAAAGGACCCAGACATTGATACTGTCATCTTAGGATGTACACACTATCCGCTGCTGCTGCCTAAGATTCACAAGTATATGCCACGCGGCATCCGCATCATCTCACAGGGGGAATATGTTGCCGAATCACTACAACAGTATTTCTTCCGCCATCCGGAGATAGAACAGCGTTGTACAAAAAATGGACAGGTGCAATACCTGACCACTGAGAATGCCGAGAAATTCAAAGAACAAGCCCAGCTCTTCCTCCACGAACCCGTCAATGTGGAAACCATTACGCTGGGTGCCTAATCAGTCGTTGCTTACTTCATCTTCCACACCCCGCCGACCTCTATCATCGGGACGGTAATTTCTTCTTGTGTGGAATCGCCATAGCAGAGCAGCAGGAAGGCATGAGTGAGATGAAGACTTGTTTCCGTGCGTCCTACATTTTCCGAGATACGCACCTCGCTGATGCCCTGATGCTTGCGGACAAGATCATCCATGTAGTGACGGCAGACATCCAGCAGTTGCTCGCAGTAGTCAGCGGGCAGACTGTCTATGCCGGCCTTGCCCTCCAGGAAACCTTCATAATAACCTTCGCGCAACTGGTCGTAGTACGACTTGGCAGCCTCGGCAGCAGCCTGCTCCGATGTGCCGTTGGAACAAGCCGACAGGGCAGCCACAAGGCAGGCAACATAAAGGAGCTTTCTCATTTCTGACGGATGAATACGTTGATCGGAGTACCTGTCAGCGTCCAGTTCTCACGCATCTTGTTCTCCAGGAACCTACGATAAGGCTCCTTGACATACTGTGGCAGGTTGGCATAGAAGACGAAGGTGGGAATCTGAGTATCGGGCACCTGCGAGACATACTTGATTTTGATGTACTTTCCCTTGATGCTGGGTGGCGGTGTGGCTTCGATGATGGGCAGCATCACCTCGTTGAGCTTCGACGTGCCAATCTTGATTTTGCGGTTCAGATAGACCTGCTTTGCAGTCTCGAGCACCTTGAAGATGCGCTGCTTGGTGACTGCCGAGGCGAAGATGATGGGGAAGTCGACAAAGGGCGCCATACGCTGACGGATGGCCGTCTCGAAGGTCTTGATGGCTATCTGCGACTTGTCTTCCACCAGGTCCCACTTGTTGACTACCACGACCAGCGACTTATTGTTCTTCTGAATCAGTTGGAAGATATTCATATCCTGGGCTTCGATGCCTCGCGTGGCATCAATCATCAGGATACAGACGTCAGAGTTCTCGATGGCGCGGATGGAGCGCATCACACTGTAGAATTCCAGGTCTTCCGTCACCTTGTTCTTGCGGCGGATGCCGGCGGTATCAACCAGATAGAAGTCGAAGCCAAACTTATCGTACTTGGTATAGATGCTGTCACGCGTGGTGCCGGCAATGTCGGTCACGATGTTACGGTCTTCACCGATGAAGGCGTTGATGATGCTCGACTTACCTGCATTGGGACGTCCCACCACGGCAAAGCGAGGGGTGTTGTCGTCGATGTCGGAAACCTCAGTGGCGGGTAGTTTCGTTAGCACGAAATCTAGCAGGTCACCCGTACCGGACCCCGTGGCAGCACTGACGCAGAAGGGGTCGCCCAGGCCCAACTTGTAGAACTCATACTGTCCGTAAAGGTCCTTGCCGTCATCGGCTTTGTTGGCCACCAGCACCACAGGCAGTTTGGAACGGCGCAAGATGAGGGCAACGTCCACATCGAGGTCGGTGACACCATTCTTGATGTCGACGAGGAACAGTACCAAGTCGGCCTCCTCGGTGGCTACGATGACCTGCTTGCGGATTTCCTCCTCGAATACATCGTCCGAGTTGACCACCCAGCCACCCGTGTCGACTACAGAGAACTCGCGTCCGTTCCATTCACACTTGCCATACTGACGGTCACGAGTGGTGCCAGCCTCGTCGCTCACAATGGCGCGGCGCGAGTTGGTCAGCCTGTTAAACAGGGTGGACTTGCCAACGTTTGGGCGTCCTACTATCGCTACTAAGTTTCCCATAACTCTTATGTTTTGGGTGCAAAGGTACAAAAAAAATCGGCAATACGCAAGCATTGCCGATTAATTTGAGCAACCTATTCGGGATTATATCCGAAGGCATCGAGCTCGCGTTGCGAGCTTCGCCAGTCTTTGTCAACCTTAACGAAGGTTTCCAGGAAGATGCTCTTGTCGAAGAATTTCTCCAGGGCCTTGCGTGCCTCGGTAGAGACTTTCTTCAAGGCCATGCCCTGATGGCCGATGATGATGCCCTTCTGTGAGTCGCGCTCCACATAGATGACGGCATTGATGTGGATGTTCTTCTCCGTCTCCTTGAAACGCTCCACGCGCACCTCAACGGCATAGGGAATCTCCTTGTCGTAGTAGAGCAGTATTTTTTCGCGGATAATCTCGCTGACGAAGAAGCGGGCAGGCTTGTCCGTCAGCTGGTCCTTGTCGAAATAAGCCGGACTCTCGGGCAGCAACTCCTGGATGCGCTTCAACAGCATGTCGACGCCAAACTTGTTCTTCGCCGACAGGGGCAGTATCTCAGCATGAGGCAGCAGGGCGTGCCATTTGTCCACCAAATCGCCAAGCTTTTTCTGAATATTCCTCTCGCCATTCGGAGAAGGGTCGGGAGTGAGGCAGTCTATCTTGTTGATTAGCAGCAGCACGGGAATGTCCATGCGCTGCACTTTCTCCAGAAAGTCCATGTTCTTCTCTGGCGACTCCACCACGTCTGTGACGTAGAGCAGCACGTCAGCATCCTGCAATGCCGACTCCGAGAAGGCCAGCATCGACTCCTGCA
>CAMOQW010000105.1 GCA_946623195.1 uncultured Prevotella sp. | reverse complement strand
ATGTCGCTCATCTGCAGGAAGGAGCAGCGGTCTTCCAGGAAGGCCCGGTTGACAATCTCGTTGGCGGCATTGACGATGCAGGGCATGTTGCCGCCCTTCTGGATGGCCTCGAACGCCAAGGCCAGACAGCGGAACTTGTTGAGGTCGGGTTCGAAGAACTCCAGCTTCTGGGCAAAGAAGTCCAGGCGGTCGCCCGACAGGCTGAGGCGGTTGGGGAACGAGAAGGCATACTGGATGGGCAGCCGCATGTCGGGCACGCCGAGTTGTGCCTTGACGGCACCATCGCGGAACTGTACGGCAGAGTGGACGATGCTTTGCGGATGCACCAGCACCTGAATCTGCGAGGCTTTGACGCCGAACAGCCATTTGGCCTCGATGACCTCGAAGCCTTTGTTCATCATGGTGGCCGAGTCGATAGTGATCTTGGCACCCATGTCCCATGTCGGATGGCGCAGGGCATCGGCCTTGGTGACGGTCTGCAGCTGTTGCAGGGTGAAATTGCGGAACGGGCCGCCCGATGCCGTCAGCAGGATTTTCTCGATGGGGTTCTGCTCTTCGCCCACCAGGCTCTGGAAGATGGCAGAATGTTCGCTGTCAACGGGTAGGATGGGGGCGTGGAACTCCTGCGACAGCTGGCAGATGAGTTCTCCGGCCACCACCAAGGTCTCCTTGTTGGCCAGACAGATGGTCTTGCGAGCCTTGATGGCATGTATGGTGGGCGACAGCCCGGCAAAGCCCACCATCGCCGTAAGCACCATGTCGATGGGACCGGCCTCCACGATGTCGTCCAAGGCCTTGACACCCGCATACACCTTGATGTCGGGCTGGTCGCTCATCAGTCGTTTCAACTCGTCGTAGCGCGCTTCGTTGGCAATGACGATGGCGGCAGGCTTGAACCGGTGAGCCTGTTCGGCCAGCAGTTCCACTTTGTTGTTTGCCGTCAGACAATATACCTCATAGAGGTCGGCATGTTCTTCTATGACCTGTAGTGCCTGTGTGCCTATCGACCCTGTGGAGCCGAGTATGGCTATTTGTTTTTTTCTCATATCTCTAATAATCCTTCGGGAATGTTCATCGTGATGGCTTGATGGTCTGTATCTATTTCTACCACCAGGTCGTCGTTGGCGGGAATGAGCCGTCCGTCCTCCAGTTCGAAGAGGATGTTCTGCGTCTGGTCGTCGATGGCTGCTATGCGTCCCACCGCTCTGCTGCTGTCGGCATCGAGGATGCGGAATCCCACCAGACTGGACAGCGACGGGCCCTCGTCGGCTTTCTCAGCCAGGGCCCGGGGGAAAAAGACGTTGCAGCCCGTCAGCTCCTGAGCCTGCTGCTGGCTGTCGATGTCGCAGAACTTGACCAGACAGAGTGAGTCGGAGCGGAAGCGGTATTCCTCCATGAAGAAAGGCACCAGGATGCCGTCCATCTCCAGGACGAGATAGTCGGCATCCACGCGGTCGAAGATGTCGTCGTCGAACTGGAAGGACACCTCGCCACGTACGCCGTGCGACTTGCCGATGCGTCCTATCTGATATACCTCTTCTTTCTTGATCATCTATGCGGTAGCTAATATTTCTCTTTTCACTTTTCACTTTACCCTTTCGATGCAGGCCCCAAGGGCATTTAGACGGGCCTCGATGTGCTCGTAGCCCCGGTCAATCTGCTCGATGTTGCTGATGGTGCTGGTGCCACTGGCACTCATGGCGGCTATCAGCAGGGCGATACCTGCGCGGATGTCGGGACTCGACATGCGGCTGCCGCGCAACTGGCGGTTGCGGTCGTGGCCAACGACGACGGCACGGTGCGGGTCGCAGAGAATAATCTGGGCCCCCATGTCGATGAGTCGGTCGACGAAGAACAGGCGGCTTTCGAACATCTTCTGGTGGAACAGTACCGAACCGCGGGCCTGCGTGGCCACCACGATGAGTACCGACAGCAAGTCGGGGGTCAGTCCCGGCCAGGGGGCATCGGCCAATGTCATGATGGTGCCGTCGATAAAGGTGTCGACGACGTAGTGCTTCTGGCGGGGAATGTATAAGTCGTCGCCATCCACTTCCACCTTGACGCCCAGCCGGCGGAAGGCGTCGGGGATGATGCCGAGGTCTTTCAGCGACACATCCTTGATGCGTACGCCGTCGCCGCACATGGCCGCCATGCCGATGAACGAGCCCACCTCAATCATGTCGGGCAGCAGCCGGTGCTCCGTGCCGTGCAGTACTCTGACACCCTCGATGGTGAGCAGGTTGGAGCCGATGCCGCTGATGCGGGCCCCCATGCGGTTGAGCATCCGACAGAGTTGCTGCACGTAGGGTTCGCAGGCAGCATTATAGATGGTGGTGATGCCTTCGGCCAATACTGCCGCCATGATGATGTTGGCCGTACCGGTCACGGAGGCCTCGTCCAGCAACATGTAGGTGCCCTTCAGCTTCTTGGCGGCGATTTCATAGACGTTGCGCTTCTCGATGTGGCTGAATTTGGCCCCGAGGCTCTTGAACCCCAGGAAGTGCGTGTCCAGTCGGCGCCGCCCTATCTTGTCGCCGCCGGGTTTGGTGACGATGGCCTTGCCCATGCGAGCCAGCAGCGGCCCAATCATCATGACGCTGCCACGCAGTTCGGCACATTTGTGAACGAAATCGTCGCTCTCCAGATAGTCCATGTTCAACGTGTCTGCCTGGAAGGTAAACGACTTGCCGTCCTGGGTTACCTTTACGCCGATGTCGCGTAGGAGGTGGATGAGGTTGTTGACATCGCGGATGTCGGGAATATTGCCGATGGTGACGGCATCGCCAGTCAGCAGCGTGGCACAGATGACCTGCAGGGCCTCATTCTTGGCTCCCTGCGGGGTGATGGTGCCACTGAGGAGACGGCCACCCTCTATTTTGAATGATGCCATCTCTATTTGCGCTTTTTGTTACGTCTGGATTCGTTGCCCGCAGCTTCATGGCGTACGGGTTCGAAGCGGAAGTCGGACAAGTTGATCTGGATGACGCCGTCCGTGAAGCGCGCCAGGTCGTCGGCCACTTTCTCGTCGTCTATGGTGCCATGTCCCCATGCCATCAGGTCGCGCTTCATCTGGTTGGCGGTCTGGCGCACCAGTTCGTTGCGTTCTTCGCCTGCGGGCATGGTCTTCAGCTTCTCGAAGATTTCCGTCATCAGGCGGCCGTAGTGGCGCAAGCTGGCCTTGCCGTCATGCTTGGGATGCTGCATGGGCTGTGGCTTCGTCAGTATTTTCTCTGCTTCGCTCACGTCGTAGGGCCAGTCGATGTCCAGCTGCTTATGGCTCATCAGGAAGAGGTGGTCCCACAGCGTCTGCTCGTAGTCCTTGCTGTCGCGGATCTGCGGGTTCTTCTGCTCCATCTGCCGGATGATGTTGCGGGCACACCTAGTGCGATCCTCCTTGGTGGGCAGACTGACCGCCAAATCCACCATTCTTTGTATCTCGCGTCCGTATTCAGGCATCAGCAACTTCTCTCGTTGCGTGTTGTAGTCTAATCCTTGTATGTTCATTTACTATCTGGTAATTTACTGTTTGACAATTCGGGGCTTAGAGCAGACTCTTGGGCTTGATGGCTACAAAGTCCTTCAGGTAGAAAGGTACAAAGTAGGCCACGTCTTCAAATTGCTCGTTCAGGAAGCGGCGCTCAGCCAGCGGTTGCATCCATTTGGCCAAGGGCTCGATGCCTTCCAGGAAGTGGGCGTTGGGATGATGGATGGTCTCCATGCATTTGGCGGCTCCGTTGCCGAAGAAGTACACGGGTCGTTCCGCGAGCCACTGCTCATAGGTGTCGGCAGTCACTACATCGGCGCTGACGGGTCTGACCACCTTCAGCGCACGGTCGTAGAGTGCGGCATAGACCTCCATGCGGCGGGCATCGAGCATGGGGCACAGCAGGGCATTCTCTTCCAGGTCGGGATGGCGCAGCAGCACGGGGACGCACAGCAGCTCCAGCGTGGGGACGGCAATCAGCTTCAAGTCGCGGCCAAAGCAGATGCCCTTGGCCATCGATACCCCGATGCGCAGCCCCGTATAGGACCCCGGCCCGCAGCTGACGCTGACGGCATCGAAGGGGATGGCATGGTTGTCGGTAAACGACAATGCCTCGTCGACCATCGTACCCAGACGTTCGGCTCCGGCTCCTTTCTCGCCATGCTCCGACTGCTCGAAGATGCACTGGCCATCCTCGGAGACGGCTACGGAACAAACGTTGGTACTTGTCTCTATATGTAGTATGCAAGCCATATCTTTCCTTTTTAGCTTGCAAAGTTACGAAATATTTATGAATAAAGCGCGATAAATTATAAAATTTTGTGTACCTTTGCATCCAATTAATGAATTACAACAATTATGATACAGTCAATGACAGGCTACGGAAAGACTGTTGTAGCCTACAAAGGAAAGAAAATCAATGTGGAAATCAAGTCGCTGAACTCTAAGCAGCTGGACTTGACGGCCCGCATAGCACCGCTCTATCGTGAGAAGGAGATGGAGATGCGCCAGATTATTGCCGACCGGTTGCAGCGCGGCAAGGTGGAGTTCAGCGTGTGGATAGAAAAAGACGACTCGGCTGTGGCCGCTGTGAATACTGCCCTGATGCAGAAATACTATTCGCAGCTTCAGGCCTTTGCCGACGAGCAGCACATGAACGCCCAAGTAGACTGGATGCAGGTTCTGACCCGTATGCCCGACGTGCTGACCAAGACCGAGGTGGAGGTGCTGGAGGACGACGAGTGGCAGCAGGTGCGCCAGGGTGTCTGCGATGCTGTGCAGCACCTGGTGGACTTCCGGATTCAGGAGGGTGCTGCCTTGGAGAAGAAATTCAATGAGAAGATAGACAACATAGAGCGCCTGTTGGCCTCCATAGAACCCTATGAGAAGGGTAGGGTAGAGAAAATCCGCTGCCGCATCGTGGACGGACTGAAGCAGATTCCTGAAGCCGACTACGACAAGAACCGCCTGGAGCAGGAGCTCATCTACTATATTGAGAAGCTGGACATCAGCGA
>CAMOQW010000104.1 GCA_946623195.1 uncultured Prevotella sp. | reverse complement strand
CCCTGCGTCTCCGTGGCCGGCACACGCTGTACGCGGTGGACACCCGACTCGTACTTCAGCGTGCCATAGACATCATCACCGCTGACGGCAAAGTCGATTTCCTTGAATCCGCCTACGGCACCCTCAGAAACGCTGGTAATCGACAGCTGCCAGCCCTTCGAGTCGCAGAACGACTTGTACATCTTGAACAGGTCGCCGGCAAACAGGGCAGCCTCGTCGCCGCCCGTACCGGCACGGATCTCCATCTGCACGTTCTTGGCGTCCTCGGGGTCTTTCGGTATCAGGGCCAGCTTGATTTCCTCCTCCACATGGGGTTGCAGGGCCTCGTTCTCCGCCAGCTGCTCGCGGGCCATCTCCTTCATCTCCGGATCGTCCTCGTTGGCCAGGATGTCCTTGGCCTCCCTGATAGCTTCCAGGCAGTCGATGTATCGCTTGCGGGCCGACATGATGTCGCCCAGGTCTTTATATTCCTTGGTGAGCTTGACGAACCGCTGCTGGTCGCCGATGACGGCGGGGTCGGTAATCAGTGTTGACACCTCCTCGAAGCGGGCCTCCAGGCCGTCCAGTTTCTGTAGTATGCTGTTTGTTTCCATTAATAATTAAATTCTCCAAATTCTGATTTGATGGTCAGGCTGCGCTTGCCCTCCTCGATGCGGCCTACCACCTGGGCATCGATGTTGAACGAGCGGCTGATGGCAATGACCTGGTCGGCGACTTCCGGGCGGACGTAGATTTCCATGCGGTGACCCATGTTGAACACCTGGTACATCTCGCGCCAGTCGGTGCCCGAGCAGTCGTGGATGGCCTGGAACAACGGGGGTACTGGGAACATGTTGTCCTTGACGACGCGGCAGTTCTCGCCTACGAAGTGCAGCACCTTGGTCTGGGCACCGCCCGTGCAGTGCACCATGCCGTGAATCTCAGGGCGCAGCTCGTCGAGCAGTCGCTTGATGACGGGGGCATAGGTGCGGGTGGGGGAGAGCACCAGTTCACCCATTGAACATTCTTGTGTCCCGTTGACAGCAAGCGTATCCGTCAGCTTGTACTTGCCGCTATACACCAGCTCGTCGGGCACGGCATGGTCGTACGACTCAGGGTATTTCTCGGCCAGATATTTCGAGAAGACATCGTGGCGTGCTGAGGTCAGCCCGTTAGAACCCATGCCGCCGTTGTAGCGGTGCTCGTAGGTGGCCTGACCCGTTGATGAGAGACCTACGATGACATCGCCCGGGCGGATGTTGGCATTGTCTATCACGTCGCTGCGCTTCATGCGGCAGGTGACGGTAGAGTCGACGATGATGGTGCGCACCAGGTCGCCTACGTCGGCTGTCTCGCCGCCGGTGGGCCAGATGCCGATGCCCATCTCGCGCAGCTCCTGGAGCAATTCGTCGGTACCGTTGATGATGGCCGAGATGACCTCACCCGGCACGAGCATCTTGTTGCGCCCGATGGTGGAAGAGACGAGGATATTGTCCACGGCTCCGACGCACAGCAGGTCGTCGGTGTTCATCACGATGGCATCCTGGGCAATGCCCTTCCATACGGAGAGGTCGCCGGTCTCCTTCCAGTACATGTAGGCCAGGCTCGACTTGGTGCCGGCGCCGTCGGCATGCATGATGTTGCAGTATGCCGGGTCGCCGCCCAGAATGTCGGGGATGATCTTGCAGAAGGCCTGCGGGAAGATGCCCTTGTCTATGTTCTTGATAGCGGCGTGTACGTCCTCTTTGGCAGCACTCACGCCGCGTAGCATATAGCGATTGTTCATATCAGACTGTCAATTAAAACTTTACCTGGGGAGCCTTCTCGGCACCGGCCTCAGCCTCGAACTTCGACATCTTGTCGAAACCGAACATGCCGGCCAGCAGGGTCTTGGGGAACTTGCGTATAGAGATGTTGTAGTCCTGTACGGTCTTGTTGAATGTGTTGCGAGCCTCATTGATGCGGTTCTCGGTGCCTTCGAGCTGTACCTGCAGGTCGCGGAAGTTCTCGTTGGCCTTCAGGTCGGGATAGTTCTCCTGGATGGCGATAAGACGACCAAGTGCTGCGCCCAGCTCGCCCTGAGCCTGCTGGAACTCCTTGAGCTTCTCGGGGGTCATGTTAGTGGGGTCGACGTTGATGGACGTTGCCTTGGAGCGTGCTGCCACTACTCCTTCTAATGTCTCCTTCTCGTGAGCGGCATAGCCCTTGACCACCTCCACCAGATTGGGGATGAGGTCGGCACGGCGCTGGTAGGCCGACTGCACATTGCTCCAGGCCGTTGTGGCTTTCTCCTGCTCCTGCACCATGGAGTTGTAAGCACTTGTAGCCCATAAGCCGATGGCGACGACGGCTACGATGATTCCGATAAGCGATTTACTGAGTTTCATAATAATTGATATTTTTAAATTGATACCTAAATGTCTGAATAACTGTCAACTGCCAACTCTCAACTACCACCGTGATGTGGCTCCGCCTCCGCCGAACGAGCCTCCGCCGAACGAGCCTCCGCTGAAGCCACCACCGCCGCCGCCACTGAAGCCTCCGCCTCCGAAGCCGCCTCCGCCAAAGCTGAGGGTCTCGGCTACATGGAATGGGTTAGGCAACAGTGCTATAGTGCCCAGGGTGGCAACCCAGTGGTACTTGCGATTAAGTCGCAGGAAGAAGATGCACCAGCCCAGGAAGAAGAGTGAGGTCAGACCCAGCGCTGCTGCTATGTCGTCATCTGCCTCATCGCTCTGGCTGAAGAGATTCGACATCTCAGGCAGCTGCTTCTTCTGCAGCGTGGCATAAACGGCCTCGGCGAGGTATATCATGCCGCTGTCGGGCATCTCGGCACGCATGGCCGGCACCACATACTGCTGTTCCAGACGGTGACACTCGGCATCGGTGAGGTCTGCCTCAAGCGAGCGGCCCGGCGACATGTTGATGCTGTGGTCGAGATAACCCACCACGACGACCAGTCCGCGATCGTTGTAACCCACACCGTATTTGTTGCCCACGTCCTGGGCCATACGGAAGGGGTCGTCATTCTCGATGTGGTTGACCACAATGAACACAGACTGCACGCCCAGCTCGTGCTCCAGGCGCTGGAGAGCGGCATTCATCCGACTGACGGCCAGTGGCGAGAGTACGCTGTCGGGATTGGACACGTATTGCGTGGAGTCTTGCAGATAGGGGATGGGGATGTTGTCGGCATTCCATTCCCGGATGTCTTGCTGGACGAAAGCAGAAGCTGCGGGGCTGTCGTCGGTGGGAAGGGATGCTCCACAGCACACCATAGCTGCCAGAATGCCTGCAA
The DNA here is from genome assembly GCA_946623195.1 of uncultured Prevotella sp. The sequence goes on along the minus strand of CAMOQW010000104.1, from coordinate 1,766 downwards.
AGAAGACGTATTCCCACAGGCGGCGTGCCTTGGTCCATGCAGGATGAGCTTCCTTGTAGGCAGCTGTGAGGGCCTGCCGCTTGCCGCGGTATTCCTGATGCAGTTGTTCGTAGCGCCTGGAATACTGTCTCCGGAGCTTGTCCACCCGTCCTACGTGGCCCTTTTCAAGCTCAAAGGCATCCTCAAGGGCTTGGATAGTCGCGTTGTACTGGGCAGTCAGCGTATTGACAGATGATTTTAAGTCGTCCATAGCTTTATTTCTCGTGCCAGAACTCCCAGGAAGCGAAGGCCTGCAGAAGCAGCATCTCCAGTCCGTTCTTGGTCTGTGCGCCGTATTGTGCGCCTCGCTTCATGAACATGGTTTCGTCGGGGTTGTAAATCAGGTCGTATAGGATGGTGTGCTGGTCCATCGCCTCGTAGGGCAACTCAGGACACTCCTCGGTATGCGGGTACATGCCCACCGGCGTGCAGTTGACGACGACGTTGTATTCCTGTATGACCTCAGGTGTGATGCTCTTGTACTGGATAGTGCCCGGCCGTTCGTAGCGGCTTACAAATACCGTCTCCAGCCCCAGATTGCGCAGCCCGTAGTCGATGGCCTTCGATGCTCCGCCCGTTCCCAGGATGAGGGCTTTCTTGTGTGATTTCTTGTCGAGCATAGGCTCTATGCTCTTGGTGAAGCCGATGACGTCGGAGTTGTAGCCCTTCAGCTTGATGCTCTTGCCCTCATGGATGACGCGGATGACGTTGACGGCTCCGATGGCCCGGGCCTCGGGTGAGATGCTGTTGAGGAAGGGCAGCACCTTCTCCTTGTAGGGGATGGTGACGTTCAGTCCACGCAGGTTGGGATTGGAATCGAGCACCTCGTCCAGGGCTTCGATGGTGGGAATCTCAAAGTTCTCGTAGACGGCATTGATGGATTCATCCTGAAACTTCTGATTGAAGTAGCTGATGGAGAACGAGTGCCCTAAGGGGTAGCCGATAAGTCCGTACTTGTCCATAACTTCTATAATTATTTGGTAGCGAAATACATTGTGCAAATGCCGAAGGTCAGCCGGCGGAACGAGGCTTCGGCGAAGCCCGCCCGTAGCAGGATGTCAACCATGCGCTCGCCTTGCGGGAAGGCTTCGATGGTCTTGGTGAGGTAAGTGTAGGCTGCCGTGTCCTTGGAAATCATGCGACCGTAGACGGGCAGCACGGTGTGTGAATAGATGCGAAACAGTTGCTTCATGGGGAACGTGACGGGCTGTGTCAGTTCCACAATGCTCAGGTGGCCGCCCTTCTTCAGGACGCGGCACATCTCGCTCAGTCCGCGGTCCAGGTCGGCAAAGTTGCGGATGCCGAAGGCGGCTGTCACGGCATCAAACGTGGCATCGGGATAGGAGAGGGCGGTACAGTCCTCCCTCTCGAAGCGGATGACATGCTCCAACCCCGACTGCTGCACTTTCTGGCGACCTATCTGCATCATGCCTTCCGAAATGTCGGCTCCCACCAACTGCTCTGGGTGTAGCATCTGTGCGGCCATGATGGCGAAGTCGCCAGTGCCGGTGGCAATGTCGAGCACCGACCGGGGAGAAAAAGGTGCCAGTTGGCGGATGGCCTTGCGCCGCCATCCTCGGTCGATGTTCCACGAGAGACGATGGTTCAGCGTATCGTAGGTGGGAGCGATGTTGTCGAACATCTGCTCCACCTGCGTGGCTTTTTCGCCATTGCTATAGGGTTTGATAGTCTCTTGTTGATACACCTTTGTTTCGTTGAGAGTTGAG
>CAMOQW010000103.1 GCA_946623195.1 uncultured Prevotella sp. | reverse complement strand
CTCAATGCCCTCAACTGCATCCGCAGCGTAGAACAAAATCGCAAGTAGTTAGCTAAAACTACTTGCGATTCTTCTTTGTGTCGACACTTGGACTCGAACCAAGGACCCCCACCATGTCAAGGTGATACTCTAACCAGCTGAGCTATGCCGACCTTTTTGCTTTAGTGCGCCTGACAGGACTCGAACCTGCACATCGTGAGATACTAGATCCTAAGTCTAGCGCGTCTACCAATTCCGCCACAGGCGCGGAATCGACGAAGTCAATTCCCCGTAAGGGACTGGAGTCGATTTGCGGCGCAAAGGTACTGCTTTTTTTTGAAACCACCAAATTATTCGGCCAAAAGTTTTCTTGCAACCTCAATTATGGTGTCAATTCCACGTGCGACATCGTCGTTGGAGAGTCCGACGGCAACGTCCGGATCGATGCCGAACTCAGTATGCTGCTTGTTGCGGTCGAACATGGGACAGGCCGAGAACCGTACGTTCCAGCCATTGGGCAGCGAGCTGGACATGGGCAGTCCACTGCCGCCTCCCGTGCGGTCGCCCACCAGTTTGACGCTGGGCAGGGCATGCATCATGACGGCAAAGTCGTTAGCGGCACTATAGACGCTACGGTTGGTGAGCACGCAGACGGGCTTGTGCCAGCGGAATTTGCTGGAGGGTTCCAGATAGCGCGCTTCGAGTGGCGAGAAGTCGTCGTGGCCCGTACCCGTCTTGTGCTGCATGTAGCTGACCAGTGTCTTCTCTTGGACGAAGCGGGCCGCCAGCCGCTCGGCAGTGGTCAGTTCGCCGCCTCCGTTGTTGCGGATGTCGATGATGAGTCCCCGGCAGAGTGCCAGATAAGAGAGGGCATCGTCGAGACCGCTCTCGCCGACGGGATAGGAGAACGACTCATAGCGCAGATAGCCGATGTTGTCGTCGAGCACCCGATAGCGCAGGCCCCCTGTTATTTTGTAGTCGGTGCCCATATACCGGCGTTCCAGCGTGTCGCTATAGTTCTTGGGATAAGACTCCTGCCAGCTCCAGTAGCGTCCTGTGTCGTAGGAAGTATAGAGGTTGACGTGCCCGTCGCGCAGTTCTGCCAGCATATTGCAAAGCACCTCGAAGAGTTGGCGTTCGTCCATCTTGTCGCTCACGCGTACCTTATATTTATTATAGACGCTGTTCCAGTCGAGTCCATATTCATGCTGCTTATAGGCAAAGAAGCAGTAGTGCTGGTCGATGATTTCCCAGAGGGCCTCAAAGTTGCCGGTGGGCGTGTCGGGTTGTTCTTCCGTATCCACGCAGGATAGGAAGAGCCAGGGGCAGAGAGCCAGAAACAAGATGCGGATAACGTTCATAGCGTATGAGGAATAATGGAAAACCGTCGGGTGATGCCAATCAGGAAGCGGTGGGTGTAGACATGCTGTCGCAGACCGTTGACCTTCGCCTGCTGCATGTTGCCCAGATAGCCGATGCGCAGTGTCAGGCGCCGCGACAGCTGGGCATCGAGTGTGAAGAGGTGACGCCATTCAGGAGCGGAGACAAAGGTGGTAGGCACGATGTTATGGTCGTAGTTGCCCTGAGCGAAAATCTCGTAGTAAGACTGTCCGTAGTTGGGCGAGAACATGATGCCGGCCAGGGGCAGTGCCAGTTCGTAGCGTGCCGACATCCAGTGTCTCCACAGCATAAAGCGGTAGGTGGCCACTCCCGTCGGCATCAGGTTCAGATGCACCCTGGCCTGTGCGAGATTGTTGGAGTTGCCGGTATTGTAGATGAAGCCCGCCGAGGCGTTCACCACTCCGCCGGCCTGCAGTGTCAGTCGGTTGTCAAGGAGTTGCCAGCCATAGAGACGCCCCCAGTAGAAATTGTAGGCACCCTCCAGTTCCTGCCTGGAGCGCGCCCGGTCTTTCACGGAGGAGAAGTTGGCCTCATGCTCCATGACGGTCGACCAGCGGTGCTCCGGTCGCTGGCGCTCCACGGTGGCCAAGAACGAGAAGCCTATGCCGCTGAAATGCTCTGCCGACAGGTACGTGTCGAGCACCTTGCTGAGACCGACACCCAGCATGTGGCTTCGGGTGATGATTTTGGGATGCAGGCTGTCGGTGGCCAGCTCCTGACCATAGGCTGAGGTGACCGACAGCGCCAGGACAAGAGCCAGAAGCCCGCTGCGCCTTCTTGTGTTATTCATCATCGTCGGTGAACAGCCTTAGTTGTCCGGTCATCTCGTCAATCACCTCTTGCTGGCTTTTGCCTGCGTCGGGGTCCAGGTTCTCGGGTTCTTCTTCCTCTTCCTCCGTTTCCTTGTCAGACTCCTGCGGGAATCGGGTGGGTTCCAGTTCCACGATGCTCTCCGTCTGCCAGGTAGTAAGTCGCTTGCCTTTAGCCTTGAAGCCTTTGACGCCGATGAACTGTTCGACGTCCACCTCCTCTTGTCCGCGGAACTCGTCGTTACCGCCATAGGTCACTTGCAGGCGTGGGTAGCAGGTGTCGGTCAGCAGTATCTGCCTGGACTCCGGGTTCTCGCCCAGATAGTTCTGCTTGCGTTTCGAAGCCTCCATGAGGAAGCGCTTGACGTAGGGATAGCCCTGGTTGTCGGCATCGAAGAGCACACAGCTCCACACCTTCTCCGGCTCGTATTTCTCCAGCCGGTCGATGTTGTCCTCGAAGTGCACGTTGGCATCGAAGCCACTCAGGTAGTAGTCGCCATTCTTGAGGATGACCAGTATCTGGTCGCCGTCGTTGAACTCGCCCAGCAGTCGTCCGTGCTCGTCGTAGTTCAGGCGGTTGACGTCGGGGTCGTACCACACCTTGCGGCCTCCCAGCGTGGAGTGGCCGTGGCTCTTCAGTCCGATGCGGTGAATCTGGTACTTCGTCAGGATGTTGCCCTTGGAGGCACGCCCCTTGATGATGACCTCCGAGAAGTCCTTGTCGAAGAAGATGCGCTTCAACTTGGGCGCCGGGTCGAGCGTCACCTTGATGACCTCGGCCTCGCCGTTCGGGTTGGCGGTAAAGTAAACGATGCGCGACCCCTCCGTACCGGCCGTGATGTCGTATTCACGGTCGCGGGTGACGCTGGATACGCAGAAGCGCTTGATATAGTAGAAGCCCTTGCGGCCGTCGCGGTAGACACAGTTGTAGATGGTGCGCTGGTCGTTCTTCTTGAACACGCTCAGCCATATCACGTTCTTGCCCACAAACAGCTTGTCGGCTACGCGGACCACCTTGAACTTGCCGTCCTTGTAGAAGATGATGATGTCGTCGATGTCGGAACAGTTGCACACGAACTCGTCCTTCTTCAGGCCGGTACCGATGAAACCGTCCTGACGGTTGATGTAGAGCTTCTGGTTAGCCTCCACCACCTTGGTGGCCTCGATGGTGTCGAAGTTGCGGATTTCGGTCTGCCGGGGGTGCTCCTTGCCGTATTTGTCCTTCAGAAACTGGAACCATTCTGCCGTCACCTCCACCAGGTTGGCCAGGTCGCGGTCTATCGCGTCAATCTCGGCCTTGATGCGGGCCATCAGCTCGTCGGCCTTGTCCTTGTTGAACTTCAGGATGCGCTGCATCTTGATTTCCAGCAGCTTGAGGATGTCGTCCTTGGTCACCTCGCGCACCATCTGCGGATAGTAAGGGGTCAGCCGCTCGTCAATATGCTCGCAGACGGAGTCGATGTCGGGAGCCTGTTCGAACTTCTTGTCTTTATAGATACGCTCCTCGATGAAGATTTTCTCCAAGGAACAGAAGTGCAGCTGTTCCAGCAGCTCGCCCTTGCGGATTTCCAGTTCCTGCCGGATCAGGTCCTTGGTGCGGTCTACCGAGTGGCGCAGCACGTCGCTGATAGTCAGAAACTTCGGCTTGTTGTCTTCGATGACACAGCAGTTGGGCGAAATGTTGATTTCGCAGTCGGAGAAGGCATACAGGGCGTCCAGCGTCTTGTCCGACGATACGCCCGGGGCCAGCTGCACCTGAATCTCCACCTTCGCAGCGGTCAGGTCTTCCACATGGCGGGCCTTGATCTTACCTTTCTCGATGGCTTTCAGAATGCTGTCGATGATGGTCTCCGTAGTCTTCGAATAAGGTATCTCGCGGATGACGAGTGTCTTCGGGTCCAGCTTCTCGATCTTGGCGCGCACCTTCAGCACGCCGCCGCGCTGTCCGTCGCTGTATTTCGACACGTCGATGCTGCCGCCCGTCGGAAAGTCGGGGTAGAGGCGGAAAGACTCGTCGTGCAGATACGAGATGGCGGCATCGCAGATTTCCACGAAGTTATGGGGCAGCACCTTGGTAGACAGTCCCACGGCAATACCCTCGGCACCCTGGGCCAGCAGCAGCGGAAACTTGACAGGCAGCGTGATAGGCTCCTTGTTGCGCCCGTCGTACGACATCTGCCATTCCGTAGTCTTGGGATTGAACACGGTGTCCAGGGCAAACTTGCTGAGGCGGGCCTCGATGTATCGCGGAGCCGCCGCCTTGTTGCCCGTCAGAATGTTGCCCCAGTTGCCCTGCGTGTCGATGAGCAGGTCTTTCTGCCCCAACTGCACCAGGGCGTCGCCGATGGAGGCATCGCCGTGCGGGTGAAACTGCATGGTGTGGCCCACGATGTTGGCCACCTTGTTATATCTGCCGTCGTCCATGCGCTTCATCGAGTGCAGAATGCGGCGCTGCACGGGTTTCAGGCCGTCCTCGATGTGGGGCACGGCACGGTCCAGGATGGTGTAGCTGGCATAGTCGAGGAACCAGTTCTGATACATGCCGCTGAGGTGGTGCACGGCGGCAGCATCGAATCGGTTGACGGGCTGATAGTCGGAGTGTCCTTCCTCCGACTGCTCTTCGGGTTGCTCTGCAGTGCCCTGCTCCGGTATTTCAGACGGTTGGTACACACCACCGTCTTCTCTTGTTTCGTCGTCCATTACGGTTAGTTATTTTGAATTTCCTGCAAAAGTACGGAAAATTTACGAGAAGGCCAAATTATTGTCGCTAAATAAATCGAAAAAGAGCCGAGAAAACATTCTCAGCTCCTTCCGCTTGGTAGGGACGATCGGGCTCGAACCGATGACCTCTGCAATGTGACTGCAGCGCTCT
>CAMOQW010000102.1 GCA_946623195.1 uncultured Prevotella sp. | reverse complement strand
ACTATCCGCGCACTATCACCGCCATCACCTACCGCATGTCGTACGACTTCGTCACGAAGTCGCAGGAACTGTCGGACAACGAGAAACGCCTCTTCCTTTGCGACAATGCCAAGCAGTTCTTCAGCTTCGGCAAGCTCGTCGAGCTACCCTATATCAAAAACATGAGCGAATAGCAAATCACAAATAGTAAATAGTAAATCGTAAATCGTAAATCATATTAAGGTGAAAGCAATTCAGATTACAGAGCCACGCGTCATGAAAGTCGTGGAGATGGACCGCCCCAGTTGCGGTGCCAATGAGGTATTACTAAAAATAGAATATGTAGGTTTCTGCGGCAGCGACCTCAACACCTACCGCGGTCTGAACACCATGGCCAAGCCGCACGTCATTCCGGGTCACGAGATAGGTGCCGAAATCATCGGCATGGGCCCCGACGTACCTGCCACCCTGCGCAAAGGCATGAAGGTAACCGTCAATCCCTACACCAACTGCGGTGTATGCCCCGCCTGTCGGAGCCGCCGCTACAATGCCTGCGAGCATAACGAGACCTTGGGCGTACAGCGCGATGGTGCCATGCGCGAGTATATCGCTCTGCCCTGGCAGAAGATCATCCCCGTGGGCGACATCACCCCTGAGCACGCCGCCCTCATCGAACCCATGTCGGTAGGCTTCCATGCCGTGAGCCGCGCACAGACTGTCGACACCGACGTGGTGATGGTCATCGGCTGTGGCATGGTGGGTGTCGGTGCCGTCATCCGCTCGCTGCTGCGCGGTGCGAAGGTCATCGCCTGCGACGTAGATGACGAGAAGCTGGAAATAGTCAAGCGCCTGGGTGCCGACTTCACCATCAACACCCTCAAGGAGAACGTGCACGAACGGCTGATGGAGCTCACCGACTCCATGGGTCCCAACATCGTCATCGAGGCCGTGGGCTCTCCCGTCACCTACCAGATGGCTGTCAACGAGGTGGCCTTCTGCGGGCGCGTCATCTGCATCGGCTATTCCAAGAAGGACGTGGAGTTCACCACCAAGTATTTCGTACAGAAGGAGCTCGACATCCGTGGCTCGCGCAACGCCCTGCCTGAGGATTTCGACGGCGTCATCCGCTATCTGAAGAAGTACAACCCTCCCTACGACATCCTGACCTCGGGCATCGTCAGCCCCGAGGATGCCGAAGAGGCCATGAAACAGTGGGATGCCAATCCCGCCAAGGTATTTCGAATTCTCGTTAAGTTCGCATAAAATAAAAAGCCTGCCACTTGGCAGGCTTTTTATTGAATAGGCTTAGCGGCCTAACCGCTAAATGAATTAGTCTTCATCCTTCATCTCGGCCTCGTGCTGCTTGATGAGCTCCTGCTGGATATCGTTGGGCACGAGTTCGTAGCTGCTGAACGAGGTGGTGAACGATGCACGGCCTCCGGTGAGCGAGCTGAGGGCGATAGAATAGCTGGCCAGCTCCTTGAGAGGAATCTTGGCGGTAAGCTTCTGGTAGCCGGACTCAGAGTCCATACCCATGATGATGGCGCGGCGGCCCTGCAGGTCGCTCATGACGTCGCCCATGTAGTCGGCGGGCACCAGCACCTCCAAGTCGTAGATAGGCTCCAGCACCTTCGGTCCGGCATTCTTGAAGGCTGCCGAGAAGGCGTTGCGTGCTGCGAGCATGAACGACAGTTCGTTAGAGTCCACGGGGTGCATCTTGCCGTCATAGACGATGACGCGCACGTCGCGGGCATAAGAACCCGTCAGCGGGCCCTGCTCCATACGCTCCATGACACCCTTCAGGATGGCGGGCATGAAGCGCATGTCGATGGCACCACCCACGACAGAGTTGATGAAGACGAGCTTGCCGCCCCACTCCAGGTCTTTCTCTTCCTTCGACTTGATGTTCATCTTGAACTCCTGGCCGTTGATGGTGAAGCTGGTCGGGTCGGGCATGCCGTCCTGATAGGGCTCGACAATCAGATGCACCTCACCGAACTGGCCGGCACCGCCCGACTGCTTCTTGTGGCGATAGTCGGCACGGGCCATCTTGGTGATGGTTTCACGATAGGGTATCTTGGGCTCCTGGTATTCTATCTGGATCTTCTCGTTGTTCTCCATGCGCCACTTCAGGGTGCGCAGGTGGAACTCACCCTGACCATGGACGATAATCTGGCGCAGCTCCTTAGACTGCTCGACGACCCATGTGGGGTCTTCCTGGCGCATCTTCTGCAGGGCTGCCATCATCTTCTCGGTCTCGGCCTCATTGACGGCCTTGATGGCACGCGAGAACTTGGAATTAGGATACTTGATGAAGTCGAAGCGGTTCTCGACATCCTTGCCATTCAGCGTGTTGCCGGTCTTCACGTCCTTCAGCTTCACGGTGCATCCAATATCACCGGCACGCAGTTCGTCCACCTGGATACGGTTGGCACCGGCACAGGCATACAGCGTGCCTATGCGCTCCTTAGAGCCGCGATCAGCATTGGTCAGGTCGTCACCGCTCTTCACCACACCGCTCATTACCTTGAAGTACTGCACCTCACCGATATGGGGCTCGACGCCGGTCTTGAAGAAATAGAGCGACGTGGGGGCACTGGCATCGGCGGGAACGTCCGTGCCAGCGGCATTCTTGACAACAGGCATCTCGCTGACGAAGGGCACAACATTGCCCAGGAACTCCATCAGGCGGCGGACACCCATATCCTTGCCTGCGCAGACACAGAACACGGGGAAAATGCTGCGGGTGACGAGGCCCTTGCGGATGCCCTCGCGCATCTCGTCTTCTGAGAGGTCCTCGCTCTCGAAGAACTTCTCCATCAGCGTGTCGTCGCCGGCGGCGGCAGCCTCAACGAGGGCAGCCTTCCACTCCTTGGCCTTCTCCAACTGGTCGGCAGGAATATCTTCTATGATGGGAGCACCACCCTCGGGCTTCCAAGAGTATTTCTTCATGAGCAGCACGTCGATGACGCTGTTGAAACCGGCTCCCGTGGCGATAGGATACTGTACGGGTACGCAGTTGTTGCCATAGACTTCCTTCAGCTGAGACAGTATCTGGTCGAAGTCGCAGTTGTCGCGGTCCAACTGGTTGACAAGGAAGATGACGGGCTTCTTCAACTTCTCGGTGTTGCGGAAGGCATTCATAGTGCCCACCTCGGGACCGTACTGGCCGTTGATGAGGATGACGGCCTGGTCGGTGACGTTCATGGCGGTGATGGAGCCACCCACGAAGTCGTCGCTGCCCGGACAGTCGATGATGTTCAGCTTCTTGTTGTTCCACTCCACATGAAAAACAGTAGAGAACACCGAGTAGCCGTATTCCTGCTCAACAGGGAAATAGTCGCTCATGGTGTTCTTACCCTCTACGGTGCCGCGGCGCTTGGTGATGCCGGCTTCATAGACCATTGCTTCGGCAAGAGTAGTCTTGCCGCTACCCGCACTGCCAATGAGTGCAATGTTTTTGATTTCGTTTGTCTGATAAACTTTCATAATAGATATTGTTTGTAGGTTTATATTCAAAAAGCGAGGCTAAAGGTAGACATTTTCACGCAAAAAACCAAAGAAAGCTTGCAAATATTAAACTTTATTAGTAATTTCGCAGCCGTTATGTCAGGATTATACCTCCATATCCCCTTCTGCCGGAGCCGGTGCATCTACTGTGGATTCTACTCTACCACGGCACTCGAACTGCGCCAGCAGTATGTTGACGCGCTATGCCATGAGATGCTGATGCGCCCCCCGGCAGAACCCGTCAAGACCGTCTATCTGGGAGGGGGCACTCCGAGCCAGCTTTCCGCCAGACAGCTGCGGCAGCTCTTTATGTATATTAATAAGGTGTACGGACATGATACGGAGGAAGTCACCATCGAGGTGAATCCCGACGACGTCACCGCTGACTATGCCGCCCTGCTGCAGCAGCTGCCTGTAAACAGAGTGTCGATGGGTGTACAGACCTTCGACAACAGGCGCCTACGATTCCTGCACCGCAGGCATACGGCGGGTCAGGTGGTGGGGGCTGTCGGCCTGTTACGTGAGGCAGGCATCCACAACATCAGCATCGACCTGATGTATGGCTTTCCGGATGAAACACTCGGCGACTGGCAGCGCGACATCCGGCAGGCACTGGAACTGAACGTGGAGCACCTGTCAGCCTACTGTCTCATGATAGAGGAAGGTACGGCGCTCTATGAGAGGATGAAGGGGGAAGAGGTGAGAGGTGAGAGAGAAAAGGGAGAATTAACACCATGCGACGAGGAGCTGGAGCGGCAGATGTACGAGCTGCTGACAGACGAATTGGAGAAGGCTGACTATGAGCACTACGAAATATCAAATTTTGCCCGCCCCGGCTACCGCTCGCGCCACAACACCAGCTACTGGTGCGAGGTGCCCTACATCGGACTGGGGGCTGGCGCCCACTCGTTTGACCTGAGAAGCCGCCAGTGGAATGTCAGCAACATCAGGCAGTACATAGAAAGCATCGCTGACGGTAAGCAGCCCTGTGAGCGGGAGGTCATCGACGAAGACACCCGATACAACGACCGCATCACGGTGGCCCTGCGTACCCGCGAGGGTCTGGACTTGGACACACTCACCGACAGGCATCGCCGCTATTGTCTGAAAGAGGCTCAACGCTACATCGACAACGGACTGCTCAGACTGCACGGCAGCCACCTCATGCTGACCCGTGAGGGGCTCTTCGTCAGCGACATGGTGATGAGCGAGCTGGTCTGGGTATGATGACATTTTGACTAACTGTGCGTCTTATTAGTAAATAACTAACAACACGCATGAGACGTTTATTAACCGCTATCTTCATATTCTGTGTCGGCCAAGCCCTTGCGGGCGAAATTGTGGTGCACAACGGCGAGAGCCTGCACGACGCACTGCGGCAAGCCCGCGAGTGGCGGCGCACCAACGACACTCGATGCAAAGATGGCATCACCATCAGCATTGAAGCAGGACAATACTACATGCAGGAGCCGCTGTTCCTGCGTCCCGAGGACAGCGGCACCAAGGAGTCGCCCCTCATCATCCGCGGCACTGGCGAGAACCACAAGAGCATCATCTGTGGCGATGCCCGACAACGTCACACCCAGATGTGGCCTTTAA
>CAMOQW010000101.1 GCA_946623195.1 uncultured Prevotella sp. | reverse complement strand
TCTTGTCGTAGATGATATACTCGTTAACGTCACCCATAGGCGTGAAGTCAAATGCCTGCTGATACTGGCCGGCCACGAGTACCGCCGTCAGGGGGAAGGGGTCGTCATTGGTCAGCGTTATCGTCGTTCCAGCAGCATCTTCCAACATAGATTTCGCCACAATGCCGATCTGCAGACGGCCCACGGCATAACTGAGGGGTTCCTTGATGGCAACGGAGCGAGTGCTCATGTCTGTCACGGCATCATCGTTCTCGTATTTCGCCAGCACGTCGGCCCACTTCTCCTGACTGTAATGCCCTTTCATGTTGAACGTCGAAGAAGTCTTGATACGGCTGTTGGCATAATAATAGAGTTCTGCGGGATAGACAAAGCGACTGAGACTGTTGATGTTGGCCTCGGTGGTGGTCTCGGTGACAGGTTCGAACTTATTTTCCGCGTAGTTCCATTTCACCACGGCAGCCCCGTCAGGCAGACTGATGCTTGCGGGGTATCCTGTAACATCACAGGCATCAGGCAATGTCAGAGTCAAGCCCTCGGAAGTGGCCCAGGACTGTAGCCACCCGGCCATCGCATTTGCACTGGCACTGGAGGCAGCCACAGGATGGCCCTCATTGACAAACTGATGGAAGAAGTCTCTCTTTTCAGCAGGGATAGCCTTTGCAAGACGTGTCAGGTAATCGGCTATCGCCGTCAATGACGCATCAGCCTCCGTACTTTCGTGAATCTTTACGGGCGAGAAAGAAATAGCAGCGGGCCGTGATGATTCTGGGATATTCGGAGAGATGGCTCCATTGACGAAATCGCCACCGGCGACAGGTGCGGCCTTGGCATAACAGAGGAATGAGGCCGTTCCACTGGCGATGTCCACCGAACGGTTACCATAGCGATGATAGGGTACGGTCTCCCAGGTCATATTGGCTACACTACCGGATAGCGGCTCGTCATTAGCCCCTATTTTCCACTGCGCACCGAATGGGAACAGGTAAAGGTCCATCACCTCACGACCTTCACCCATGGTAGCGCCTTCCGCCATCCGGGTATGCACCGGCTCGGTAGACACGTCGAAGGCCAGGCTGACCCTCAAGCCGATATTGTCGAACACGCGGTCTGCCTCATAATCCTTGCAGCCCGTGAAGACCAACGACAACACGGACAACATCAACAACCTTCTATATAGTCTCGTCTCTATCACCTATCGTTTTTTATTTCATTGAACATTACGAATTTTCTTTTTTACCTTTTTACTTTTTTACCTTGTTTACTTTTATTTCATATCTCTGGTGTAAAAGTATTGCCCGGCTTCCAGTCGAGCGTCACACTGATGCCCACATCGGGCGACTCGCTGTTCACGCGGCCATCGTCGCCTATCCACACCTGGATGACCTTCAGTTGTCCTGGGCGCAGGGGCTGGCGGATGCCAACGATGCTCTCGGTGATGGTGCCGTCGGCCTTCCTCACATAGACTCGATACTCCCAAAGCGACTGCTCGCCTTGCAGGGCGACAAACGGTGCGTTGGTCTCAATCACATGGCGGGTCAAGGCACTGGCTCTCGCTGCCGGCAGGGACTCCCGCGACGGGAAATTCACCGTGCAGAAACAAACCCTCGGGTCGGTCTTGGCCGTCAACTTGTCGGTGACGATCACAGGGGCTTTTGTATCGAACACATAGGAACTGTCGCATATCTGAAACTGTGAGGCGAAGCCCGATGCCACCACGCGGATGTCGTCTGCACTGTAGATGCGGGGATCCACCACGAGGGTTGAGGCACAGTTGGCCATGTAGAGGCGCACGAAGAATGTCTGGTCAATACCCTCCACCAGCCGCATCGTCGACCTGGCTGTGAAGAGGCCCGTGGCGTGAGGTTTGATGGTGTCGGCACGCTGCTGCAGGAGTCGCGAGGGATGGCAATGGGCGTCGTCGGTAAGTGCCACCTGATTGTTCTCCTCGATATTTGCTACTGCCAGATGCTGGTAATCATGGATGGGCAGGTGGAGTACGTAGCGCTGCTGGTTGGCATCCATGATGTGCTGGTCGTGCATCAGACGGGTGGAGTCCCCCTGAGTGTCGTAGAACGACAGGTCGATGTCGTGGGCATAATCGGTGAAGATGCGCGACATGTACTCCCGCAGCAGGTCGATGATCTCCTTGTCGGTCTGCGCGTTGAGTTGCATCTCCAGTTCGAGGCTCATGTTGGTCACCAGTTCCAACTCGATGTCCACCACGGCCTCCTTGCCGCATTTCGACAGGTCCTCGTCAATCATGGAACAGCCCGCAAGTGCCGTCGTCAGGACGGCACCCGCAGCCAAACTCTTTATAACTTGCCTTCTATTCAAACCTAAAAGACTATTCTGAATAACTTAAATGTTTACGCTGAAGGTCAGACCAGGCTTCCACTCCAGGTCTACCGAGATACCTAACGACTGCTGCGAAGTGCGCAGGTCGGGAATCGTAGGAATAGCATCACCGATAGCACCGGGAGTGGTGGCATCACCAGCCGTTAATGTAATATCTGCAATAGTCTTGAAGTCCTGAATGAAAATCCGCCTTGTCGTACTGGGGAAGAACGTACGCGTCTCGTTGAAGTCAAGAGTTCCAGAGCCAGCCGACAGTGCCAGTTTTGCCACCAGATAGAACTTCTGACCTTTCAAGATCATACCATCCTTGCCATAGAAATCGGATCCTGAGTTATTGGTGAACTCCAGACAGATATTGACATCACTCTGGGTGGCATCCGACGACAGATTGTCATAGACAAGTGTATAATTGGGAAGACTAAAAGCATTGTTATTGGCATAGATGTTACCGTTCATCGTTCCATCGTACACATCCCTGTTGAAATTGGCCGACGTCGGCAGGAAATCCCATCCTACCTGCTCCGGCTGTCCGCCTACGATGATACCTGTCAGCGGGAACATGTTGTCTTTATAGACTATAGGCGTGTTCTGGTCGGCGCCATTGGCCTTGGCATTGTCATAAAGCACCTTCGTCGATCCTTCGGAGGTGTCCCCGGCCGTCACGCATTGGACACGGGTTACTAATAGTGCTGTACCGTATTGGATATTGTTTTGCACGGCAATATTCTTTGTCGTCGCACTGACACTATTGGTCCAGCCACTCCACGCTTCACCACGCCATCCAGCAACATTATTCGGCCAAGTGACGACTGGAGTTGCTGTAGCCCACAGAGGGCTGTTGGTCAGATAGAAAAGTTCACTGGGATAGACATAGTTCTCAAGGGGCGTGGCCGTTGAGGCATTCAGGACGGGAGCGACTAAATAAGTAAATTCTGTCCCATTCCAAGTATATTGAGCAGCCCCTTCAGGCAAGCCGAGGGATACGGGGAAGTTAGAATCAAATCCGTCCTTCCATGAGAACAGGATGTCAAGGCCTGCCGAACCATCATCCCACTTAACATAAGACTGTAAAATCTTATCGATGATTTTGGAAGCAGTGGTTTTGCTCGTTGCATCCACGCCGTCACCGACGGAGATCGGATAGACAGCCTTATACAACTCCTGTATAGTAGCCAGCACGGCATTTGCCGATCCGCCACGGTAGGCATTGGCCTTGGTAAAATTCTGGTAGAGGAATGCCAACTGAGTATTGGTCGATGTGCTCCATCCCTCTGCCCCCGCTATACTGTTGAGATAAGTCGCCAAGGCATTAACAGGGCCTACCCAGTTATCAGGGAAAACACCACTCGTATTCTTTGCCACGATGCTGACGGCATTGAAGTTGATGCCAGACACATTCCTAATGCTGGGGGCAAGCGATGACTCTGTATGACCGTTAGCCAACTTCGCCGCTGGTGTTGTCTCAGATGTCTTAAAAGCCTTTCCATAGAACAGGAAATGACTTGTTCCTACAGGGACTTCCTGATTGGAATAGATCTTGCTGCTTTGTTCTGAAGACAACTCACTAGCAGCGATGGCATCCAACTGTAGGCAACCACTGAGAGCGCTACTAGCGCCTATCTCCGCCTCTGCCGTAAAGAGGTACAGATTCTGCATGCCGCGGAAATTGCCTGAAGCCTGAGTTGTAGCCGCTGTCTGACGGGTGTTGCCCACGCTGTTGTTGGGATCAATGTTAAAAGAGATGGTAGTCCTTACGGTCTTAGTATCCGGATTGTAGTCCGGATTGTCCACGACCTCGTCGCTGGAGGTGCAGGCCACAAAACCCGCTGTGCCCACGAGCGCCATCGCACTCAGAAAAGCAAATCTAAAATTCTTTTTCATAACCTTGCAAAGTTTTTATTTATTACTATTTTTCGTTCAATTGATTAAATACACGACATTGATGCCCAGTTGGGGCAGGAGGAAGATGCGGTCGCCCTTGCCATAATAGGTGCCGCAGACAGCGCAGTCGTACTCCTTAAACCAGGCGTAGCCGACGGCGATGCCGCCCTCGGCCTCTATGCGCCAGTGGCGCGCCATGATCCACGACCAGCCGTATTTAGCGCCAAGGGCCACGAGGTCACCCTGCAGCCGCCGGTCCTTGACAGTCGAGTAGAGCCCAAAGGGTATCTTGGTGTTACTCACGTTGAAATGGCTGTAATGGGCATTCAACTCGAGATAGTTGACGCGACGGCTCTCTGCAGGCGGGATGCCCCAGAGGGAGTCTGCGGCCTCGCGGTCTGTATGCCGGCCATAGTAGCGACGCACATTCGGGGCCACGAGCAGATGCCGCCACTTCTTGTTCTTGTCCTTGTTGATGTCCCAGGCATTCAAACCGACGTTGACACCCGCCGTCCATGCAGAGTCAATCCTCAACTCCGCGCCGACGTTCGGAGTCAGCGTGGCATCATACAGGAGATTGGTGCGCAAGGCTATTGACTGTGCACTGAGATGGCACGATATCATCAACAGCAAGGCTAATACGATCGGTTTATTGACCATTAATTTCATCTGATACTTCGTTTTCACGGTCCAAAGTTCGGCATTTTTGTCCAACTGGCAAATAGATACCCATGGATAGTTTATAAAAATCGTCCTTTTAATAATAAGGTACGTCCGAAGAGTCAAACAATTTGTCCGTAAATGCAACAATTTGTCCAAAGTGCGCATAAACAAAGGATTTCCGGATAAATCTCACTTGT
>CAMOQW010000100.1 GCA_946623195.1 uncultured Prevotella sp. | reverse complement strand
CACCAAGCTGGACATCTTGGAATGAAAGAAAAATGGGCTGACTTCTTGGTCAGTCCGTTTTTTATTACTACCTTTGCACTCCGAAAAGAAAAACTATAATATATATAATAATGTATAGGACGAATACTTGTGGCGAGCTGCGGCTTGCCAATGCCGGCCAGCAGGTGACACTGGCAGGCTGGGTGCAGAGAACAAGAAAGATGGGTGGCATGACGTTTGTCGACCTGCGCGACCGCTACGGACTGACGCAGCTGGTGTTCGACGAGTCGAAAGATGCTGCCCTGTGTGAGCAGGCCAACCGCCTGGGCCGTGAGTGGTGCATTCAGGTGAAGGGCGTGGTCAGCGAGCGTGAGTCGAAGAATGCCAAGATGCCTACGGGCGACATCGAAATCCTGGCTGCCGAGCTGAATGTGCTCAGCGAGAGTCAGACTCCGCCGTTCACCATTGAGGACAATACCGACGGTGGCGACGACATCCGCATGAAGTACCGCTATCTGGACCTGCGCCGCTCGTGTGTCCGCAAGAATCTGGAGCTGCGTCACCGTATGACCATCCTGATTCGTAACTTCCTGGACTCGAAGGATTTCATCGAGGTGGAGACGCCAATCCTGATTGGCTCTACCCCGGAGGGTGCCCGCGACTTCGTGGTGCCCAGCCGCATGAATCCCGGACAGTTCTATGCCCTGCCCCAGTCGCCGCAGACCCTGAAGCAGTTGCTGATGGTCTCCGGTTTCGACCGCTACTTCCAGATTGCCAAGTGTTTCCGTGATGAGGACCTGCGTGCCGACCGCCAGCCGGAGTTTACGCAGATAGACTGCGAGATGTCGTTTGCCGATCAGGAGGACGTGCTGGAAATTTTTGAGGATTTGGCCCGCCATCTGTTCCGCGAGGTGCGTGGTGTGGAACTGCCTAAGTTGCAGCGGATGACCTGGCACGAGGCTATGCGCCGCTTCGGCAGCGACAAGCCCGACCTGCGCTTCGGCATGGAGTTCGTGGAACTGATGGATGTGCTGAAGGGTACGGGCACCTTCCCCGTATTCAACGAGGCAGAATACATCGGTGGCATCGTGGTGCCCGGCTGTGCCGACTACACCCGCAAGCAACTCGACCAGTTGACCGACTTCGTGAAGCGTCCGCAGGTGGGTGCCAAGGGCTTGGTCTACGTCAAGTTCAATGCCGACGGTACCGTCAAGACGTCTATTGATAAATTCTATACACCCGAGGTATGGGCCAAGCTGAAGGAGACGACCCAGGCCAAGGATGGCGACCTGGTGCTGATTCTCAGCGGCGACAAGCCCAACAAGACCCGCACCCAGCTCTGCACCCTGCGCCTGGAGATGGGCGACCGCCTCGGACTGCGCGACAAGAACGTCTTTAAGTGCCTCTGGATAGTCGACTTCCCGCTATTCGAGTGGAGCGACGAGGAGCAGCGACTTATGGCTACCCACCATCCGTTCACCCTGCCCAACCCCGACGATGTTCCTCTGCTCGACACAGCTCCTGAGAAGGTGCGTGCCGTAGCTTACGACTTCGTCTGCAATGGCATCGAGGTCGGTGGTGGCTCACTGCGTATCCACGATGGCAAGCTGCAGGAGAAGATGTTCCAGATTCTGGGCTTCACGCCGGAGCGGGCTATGGCCCAGTTCGGCTTCCTCATCAATGCCTTCAAGTACGGAGCCCCCCCTCATGCCGGTCTGGCCTTCGGACTCGACCGCTTCGTCAGCATCATGGCCGGTCTCGATTCCATCCGCGACTGCATCGCCTTCCCCAAGAACAACAGCGGACGCGATGTCATGCTCGATGCTCCGGGTGAATTAGACCCGAAACAGCTTGAAGAACTGAATCTTACGCTTGACTTACATCAAGAATAACCGACCAAAATGCAAAAAGCTGCTGTTTGCGGTAACAACATATTTGAAAAGTTCTTAATTTTGCAGTGTCAAATAAAAAGAATAAAGGAATCTATCCTATAGAGTATTAATTTTTTTAGAACAATGGCAGAAAAGAAAACTACAAAGAAGGCCGCTGCTCCCAAGGCAGAAGAGGCTAAGAAGGCAACCGTAAAGAAGGCCGCTGCTCCCAAGGCAGTTGTTGCAGTGAACGCAGAGAACGCCGGTTTCAAGGCTGGTGATGTTTATCAGGCTCTCGCTGCTGCTGAGAAGGCCCTGACTGTTAAGGAAATCGCTAAGGCAGCTAAGATCAGCGAAGAGGAAACTCTGCTGGGGCTGGGTTGGCTCTTCAAGGAGGGCAAGCTCGCTACCGCCGACGAGAAGATTACGCTTGCTTAATTATTCTACAAGCATAAAAAGGGCCAGTAAGCTTTCAGGCGTACTGGCCTTTTTTTCTCAATCTTTATCACTAATCACTAATCACTTTTCACTAATCACTAATCACTTTTCACTTGACTTACGACCAACAGATACTTTCCATCCTCACCGAAGCCGGCGAACGGGGCATCAGCGTGAAGAGCATTTGCAAGCACGTCTATAATATGAATTGCACCTTCTTCGTCCAGCCCGACTTCGACGAAATCCGTACCTACGTCCGGAATTATCTGTTTCGTAACAGCCGGACGCCCCAGTCACTCGTCAAGAGCACCGGGCGGCGCGGCTACTATCGCCTCAACACCACGGGCAGCCCTGATGCCCTCCAGATGCTTCTCCGCTTTCGAGAAGACCGTCAGGAAGAAGAGGATGAGAAGCCTCAGCAGGCTTCTCCCACCCAGCAAGATCTCTCTTTGGATTTGTTTGATTTTTAGTCGGCAGCGCTAACTGCCAACAGTCAGTTGCTTGATGATTTTAGCTGGAACACCTGCCACCACACAGTAGTCTGGCACGTCTTTCGTCACCACGGCACCAGCCGCTACCACCGCATGACGCCCGATAGTGACACCGGGCAGCACGACAGCATTGGCCCCAATCCAGACGTCATCGCCTATCACGACAGGCTTGGTGCTGATGCCCTGTTCGTCAATCCGCTTCGTCGGGTCCTCATAATGATGGTTGAGAGCCGTCACCGTAATGCCTTGCGCCAGATTCACGTGGTGGCCTATGCACACCGGTCCTATCACCGTACAGTGGATGCCCACCCGCGTATAGTCTCCTATCGTGACATCCCCCACCGCATTGTTGATGCAGCAGTACGACTCTATCACGCTCCGCTTGCCCAGCCAGAACCGTCGGTAGGGTGGGGTATCCATCCTCACGCTCTGGTAAATCTTCGACCCCCGTCCCCGATGCTGGTAGAGCGGTGCCAGCATCCGCACATACCATCGGGGCCGTGCATCACGCTGGTTCATCACCACGCGCTCCAGCCATTTCTTCAGCCTTGGACTGCCCTTCAGCCTCTCTCTGATTTGTTCTTTGTCTTTCATGCGGGCAAAGTTACGAATTTTTTTACGATTCATCGTTCATAATTCATATTATTTTCGTATCTTTGCAGCAAATCTACCAATTGGGGTGAGGCTATCGTTTAAATGTTTTTTTGCACCAACATATTTTTTGTTCATGAAGATTCTGTTTCTAACATATCATGGATTTGATGATGCCAGTGGCATCACCAAGAAGATACTTGCTCAGGTGAAAGGACTTCGGCAAAATGGCCATGAGGTGCATGTCTGCAATTATGATGTCAGACCGGACGGCCATCGCTGCCGTTTCGTCGATGAGGAAGTGATTGCCGACTACGGCTGCGGTACGTGGGCAGCCATCATCCAGCGTATTGACTATAGATGCTTGTACAAGTATTGTATAACTCATCAGATAGAACTCGTCTATTCCCGCAGCTATATGAATGCCACACCTCCATTGGTATGGTTCTTTAAAAGACTGCGTCGGGCAGGCGTGAGAAGTGTGATGGAGATTCCCACCTATCCTTACGACCACGAGTTTGACGGCTATGACTGGAATCAGCGCCTGCGCCTTCGTGTTGATCAGTTGTGCCGACATAAGCTCTCAGCCCAAATGGATGCTATCGTGACATTTTCTGACGAAGAGCGTATCTTTGGTCAGCGTACCATTCGCATCAGTAATGGTGTTGATTTTGATAGTATTCCCCTTCATCAGCCATCAGCCATCAGCCGTCATCCGTCAGAGGTTCATCTCATTGCCGTGGCCGAAGTCCATTCATGGCATGGGTTCGACCGTTTGGTTCATGGGCTTGGTGAGTATTATAGGAAGCACAATGGCAATCCTGCCAGAAAGGTCTTTTTCCATCTGGTGGGTTACGTATGGCCTGCAGAAATGGAAGGGTCTAAAGTGGCACCGGGAATAGCACCTTACATCAGAGAATATGGTATCGGGAAATATGTGGAATTTCATGGTAAGCTGTTTGGTGATGAGCTGACGGCAGTCTTCAATCGCTGTTCGTTTGCCATTGGCAGCTTGGCCCGTCATCGCAGTGGCATTACCGTCATCAAGACCTTGAAAAACCGTGAATATGCCTGTCGCGGCATTCCTTTCATCTATAGTGAGCAGGATTCTGATTTCGACCATCAGCCATACGTGATGAAGGCCCCTGCGGATGAGAGCCCCATAGACATAGAGGCTATTTTGAATTTCCTGGACCATCAGACCATGTCACCGGCAGAGATTCGGCATACCGTGGAGCATCTGTCGTGGCAGCAGCAAATGAAGCAAGTGTTGGATACGTTAAAGTCACTGTCATGAGTAAGCGCATTGTGTATATAGTAGGCGACCTGTCCTATCCCAACGGAATGAGCCGGGTGTTGAGCCAGAAGGTGAACTACTTGGCCGAGCATACCGACTATGAACTGTATGTAGTGCTGACAGAGCAAGCCAATAAACCATGGTACTACCAGCTGTCGCCAAAGATTCAGCATGTGAATTTCGACCTTGATTTCGACAGTATGTATCAGATGCCTTTCCTCCGGCGCCTGTTAGCCTATCATCGCAAGCAGAAACAGTACAGAAAACTTCTGACAGACTATTTGATGCAGGTGCGTCCCGACATCACCGTTTCCGTACTCCGTCGCGAAATCAATTTTATTAATGACATTCCTGACGGGAGCAAGAAGGTGGGGGAGATACATTTCAACAAACAAACCTACAGGGTCTTTGCCAAGTCTTTCCTGCCTGGTTTTGTGAATCGGTATATTAC
>CAMOQW010000099.1 GCA_946623195.1 uncultured Prevotella sp. | reverse complement strand
AGTTAAGTATGCATTATTTTAATTCAACCAACAAGATAACAAATTATTTCTGCAATCATTCCGAATGCGTGCATAAAAATGCACCCAAGTGCTAAATATTGACCCCTTTTTGCATTTTTATTGTAAAATATTTGGTAGATAGATGAATAATTGCGACCTTTGCAGTCGGAAAAGAACTTATGTATATAATATCATAAAGATGGCTGAAACATTAGAAATCAAGGAACTCGAACAGGTGGTTGTTCGTTTCTCAGGTGATTCCGGCGATGGTATGCAATTGGCTGGAAACATCTTCTCCACGGTGAGTGCCACTGTAGGCAACGGTATCTCAACATTCCCCGACTATCCCGCCGACATCCGCGCTCCGCAAGGTTCACTGACTGGCGTCAGCGGCTTCCAGGTGCACATCGGTGCCGGCAAGGTGTACACGCCCGGCGACAAGTGCGACGTGCTGGTGGCTATGAACGCTGCTGCGCTGAAGACGCAGTATCGTTATGCCAAACCGGGTGCTACCATCATTATAGACACCGATTCCTTCGGGCCCAACGACCTGAAGAAAGCAGAATTCAAGACAGACGACTACTTAGGGGAGATGGGCATCGACCCCGACCACGTCATTCAGTGTCCGCTGACCACGATGGTGAAAGACGCACTGGCCGACAGCGGTATGGACAACAAGGCCGTCCTGAAGTGCCGCAACATGTTTGCCTTAGGTCTGGTTTGCTGGCTCTTTGACCGCGACCTGTCGCTGGTTGCCAACTTCCTGAAAGAGAAATTCGCCAAGAAACCCGCCATTGCCGAGAATAACATCAAGGTGGTGCAGGCTGGCTACGACTACGGCCATAACACCCATTCGTCGGCTGTGAACGTCTATCGCATAGAGTCGAAGCACAAGGAGCCGGGTCGCTATATGGACATTACGGGAAACAAGGCTACGGCATACGGTTTCATAGCTGCTGCCGAGAAAGCCGGTCTGAAGCTCTATCTGGGTTCTTACCCCATTACCCCCGCCACCGATGTGCTGCATGAATTGTCGAAGCATAAGTCGCTGGGGGTGACCACCGTACAATGCGAGGACGAGATTTCCGGGGCCGCCTCAGCCCTCGGTGCCGCTTTTGCCGGAGCCTTGGGCGTCACCTCGACGTCAGGACCTGGCATCTGCCTGAAGTCGGAAGCCATGAACCTGGCCGTCATCATGGAACTGCCCCTCGTCGTACTCGACGTGCAGCGCGGCGGTCCTGCCACCGGTCTGCCCACCAAGTCGGAACAGACCGACTTGTTGCAGGTGCTCTTCGGCCGAAATGGAGAGAGCCCCATGCCCGTGATGGCTGCCACCAGTCCTGCCGACTGTTTCGATGCCGCCTATCAGGCCTGCAAGATAGCCCTGGAGCACATGACCCCCGTGGTGCTGCTGACCGATGCCTATATCGCCAATGGTTCGGGAGCCTTCAAACTGCCTCGGATGAGTCAGCTGGAGGCCATCACGCCTCCCTATGTGCCTGAGGAGCTGAAGGGTAGGTGGACACCCTATATGCGTGCCGAAAATGGTACACGCTATTGGGCCGTACCCGGACGCGAAGGCTTCACCCACATCCTTGGTGGTCTGGAGAAAGACTCAGAGACGGGTGCCATCTCTACCAATCCCGAAAATCATGACCTGATGACGCGCCTTCGCCAGCAGAAGATAGCCAACATACAGGTGCCAGACCTCGAAGTGGCTGGCGACGTAGCCGATGCCGACCTGCTCATCGTGGGCTTTGGCTCCACCTACGGCCACCTGCATTCGGCAATGGACGAGCTGCGCGAGAAAGGCTATAAGGTAGCCCAGGCTCAGTTCAAGTATCTGAACCCGCTACCCAAGAACACGGCCGAAGTGCTGTCTAAATATAAAAAGGTGGTTGTTGCCGAGCAGAACATGGGGCAGTTGGCTGCCTACTTGCGAATGAAAGTGGACAATTTCGTGCCTTACCAGTTCAACCAGGTTAAGGGCCAGCCCTTCGTCGTAGAAGAGTTGGTGAATGCCTTCGAGGACATCCTGAAGAAATAAAAAGGTAGAAAAATAAAAAGGTAAAAGTAAAAAGGAAAACCATTATGGCATATACAGCAAACGATTATAAGAAAGGACAGCCTCGTTGGTGTCCCGGATGCGGTGACCACTTCTTCCTGGCATCGTTCCACAAAGCATTAGCAGAAATCGGCGTTCCCCCCGAGGATATTGCCGTCATCAGCGGTATCGGCTGTTCCAGCCGTCTGCCTCACTATATGGCTACCTACGGCATGAACACCATTCACGGACGTGCTGCCGCCATTGCCACCGGCGCCAAGGTGGCCAATCCCAACCTGACCGTATGGCAGGTGAGCGGCGACGGCGACGGACTGGCTATCGGTGGCAACCACTTCATCCACGCCAACCGCCGCAACATCAATCTGAACATGATTCTGCTGAACAATCGCATCTACGGTCTGACCAAGGGGCAGTATTCGCCCACGTCACCTCGCGGATTCGTATCGAAGTCAAGTCCTTACGGAACGGTGGAAGACCCCTTCCGCCCTGCGGAATTGTGTTTCGGTGCCCGTGGACACTTCTTTGCACGTGCGGTGGCCACCGATGCTCCCGGCACCATCGAAATTCTGAAGGCTGCCTATGAGCACAAGGGTGCTGCCGTTTGTGAGATTCTGCAGAATTGTGTCATCTTCAACGATGGTACCCACGAGAGTGTCTATAACAAGGAAGGCCGCAAGAAGAATGCCATCTACGTGCGTCACGGTCACAAACTGGTGTTTGGCGAGAACGATGAGTTCGGACTGGTGCAAGAGGGCTTCGGCCTGAAGGTTGTCCGGTTGGGTGAGGATGGATATACGCTACGCGACGTGCTTATCCATGATGCCCACTGTGAAGACAACACGCTACAGCTGAAGTTGGCCCTGATGGGTAATGGCGACGGATTCCCTGTCGCCCTGGGTGTCATCCGCGATGTGGACGCTCCCACTTACGACGACAGCGTTACCGCCCAGATAGCAGAAGTCTCGGCTCAGAAGAAGTACCACAACTTCGAGGAGCTGCTGATGACTAATGACACCTGGGAAGTGAAATAAATAGTTTACCGGTCGGCTACCTTGTGGAAGGCCTGCAACTTCTCGCCATAGCAGAGGTCGCCACAGTCGCCAAAGCCCGGAACGATGTACTTGTGCTCGTTCATGCCCCGGTCGATGGCGGCACACCAAATGGTGCTGTCTTCCGGCAGGGCATCCTGGACCACCTGGATGCCTTCCGGGGCGGCAATTACACAGCAAACGTGAATTTTCTTCGGCTTGCCGGCCTCCATCAGCGCCTCGATGGCAGCAGCCAGCGAACCTCCCGTGGCCAGCATGGGGTCGACGATAATAAGCGTCTTGCCTTTCACGCTCGGCGTGGCCATATATTCGGCATGTACACCCACCTCCGTGTGTTCACGGTTGATATACATACGATATGCCGACACAAAGGCATTGTCGGCGCCGTCAAACATGCTGAGGAAACCCTCGTGGAAAGGCAGCCCGGCCCGTAGCACGGTGGCTATCACGATGTCCTCTTGGCGCGTCAGCGGAATGTCGATGGTGCCAAGAGGCGTGGTGATGGTCTTGGGCTTATAGGTCAGCGTCTTGGACAGTTCGTAGGCCATCAACTGACCGATGCGCTTGATGTTGTTACGAAACAGCAGGCGGTTCTGCTGATACTTCTTGTCGCGTAATTCAGCCATGAAGTGGTTCATCACGCTGTTTTGTTCTGAGAAATTGACGACTTCCATAGTAAATAGTAAGATTTTTTTGTTAGTAATGCTGCAAAAGTACAAAGAAATGATGAAATAAGGAAATGTTTTAGCAAAAAAGATTATGTCGCACTGGCATCCTGCACCACCAGGCCGGCCAGCATGAAGCCGAAGACGGCGGTGATGTGGACGATGCTTCCGTTGACCTGAGCCTTGGGACTCACAAGCTCCTCAATGTCGGCGGCCGTCTGGCTGCTGCGGTTCTGGAGCAGTTCGTCGCTGTAGACACACTGGAACTTGTGCTTTGGGAACTGCTTATTCTTCTTGAACCTGTTGCGAAGGGCACGGGCCAGCGGGTCGCCCTTCACCCGCCAAAACTCAGTAACTCCTATTCGCGTGGGATCCATCTTTAGTGCCGCCCCCATCGACGAAAAGAGTTTCGCTTTGGTCTGACATGCCAGCAGGATGAGCGTCGCCTTGTCCTTCAGCGAGTCGATGGCATCGATAATATAGTCGTAAGTGCCAAGAGCAAAACTGTCGGCCGTCTCTTCGGAGAAGACCTGCTGCAGCGCCGTAATCTCAGCCTCAGGATTGATGGCCAGCAGACGCTCCTTCAGGGCGTCAACCTTTACCTGTCCTACTGTCAGCGTGGTGGCCATCAACTGGCGGTTGATGTTGGTGATGCACACACGGTCGGAGTCGACAATCGTCAACTGGCGGATGCCACTGCGCACCAGGCTCTCGGCACACCATGAACCCACGCCTCCAACACCAAAGATGATAACGCGTTTCTGGCCTATACGCTTCATGGCGTCGGCACCTAATAATAACTCGCTCCTGTGGAATATAGCACTGTCTGTTGCCATCGTTTTACTGCTTTTTTGCCTGCAAAGGTACGCTTTTTCCCGCTAATATCAAACACTCTTTCGGCGAATTGTCAACTCCGTGTTGCAAAAGTGTTGCGTGTGCCTGCTATTTTATATACTTTAACTCAAAAAGAGGTTTAGGATAGTGAATTAATCTTAATTCTCGTGGCATATTCCTTTTTTTCTTTGTATCTTTGCAGCCGCAAACGTAAAAATAGGTAATAGTAAATTTCACAAAATAAAGATTTATATTATGGCAAAGTTAGATTTAACTCAGTATGGCATTACCGGTTCTACCGTGATTGCCCACAATCCATCGTATGAGTACCTCTTTGAAGAGGAAACAAAGGCTGGCCTCGAGGGTTACGACAAGGGCGTAAACACCGAGCTGAACGCTGTTAACGTAATGACAGGTATCTATACCGGTCGTTCGCCTAAGGACAAGTACATCGTTGACGATGCACAGAGTCACGACAAGGTGTGGTGGACTTCTGAGGAATATAAGAACGA
>CAMOQW010000098.1 GCA_946623195.1 uncultured Prevotella sp. | reverse complement strand
ACTTCTGGTCATCGCCGTCCATATCCTGATAGACGCAATTCTGCTCTACCACGAACACCTCGCTACGCACCCTCAAGAGTTCGTATAGCTCATCCACTGTCAACTCCTGGAATGATTTCTTGTGCAAAACTAATTCTTGCTCGAGTACCATATTTAAAATTTTGCTGCAAAGTTACACATAAATTTGGATTCTTCCTCTTTTTTTCGTAACTTTGGAAGAAATCTCAAACCATCTTTGTTTATCGGAGGTTTGGGAGATAACGCAGTTTTCGAGGTTACAATTTGGAAACCTTCTGATTTCCGTATTCTGCCGCGATATGCGTATTGTAAGACCACTCGACGCTGAGCCACCAGCCTGTTTCCGCTCGAGCTCCGCTCGCTTGCTACCGAAGGGACGCAAGAATGACTCATTGTCGGGGGCAAAGGTACACAGGAAAAACGAAATTACAAAACTTATGAGGGATTTTTCGCCTATTGTTCTTTCGTCTCATGTTTTTGTGCTACCTTTGCACACATAATTTATATTAGAGACTATCCTATGGCAAAGAAGAATGAGATTATCGTTAAAGATGTAGCTATCAAGACTATGTCAAAAGATGGTATAGATTACATTAGCATCACAGACATCGCTAGGCAGAAAAATGCCGCAGACCCCAACGGAGTTATAGCTAACTGGATGCGTAACCGCAATACCGTGGAATTTCTTGGTATATGGGAGACTCTTCACAACCCAAATTTTAAACCCCTCGAATTCGAGGGGTTTAGAAAAGAGGCTGGTTTGAATGCTTTCACGCTTTCGCCTACTCGTTGGATTGAGGCCACTAATGTCATTGGGATTGTTTCGCAAGCAGGACGCTATGGAGGAACTTTTGCCCAAACCGATATCTATGCAGAAGAGGCAGATGTGCTTAACGTGGCCATGTTTGGGATGACCGCCAAGCAATGGCGAGAGGCAAATCCCGACCTAAAAGGCAATATCCGTGACTATGCCACCATCAACGAATTGATATGCCTGTCGAATATGGAGAATATCAATGCTGTGCTTATCAATGATGGAGTACCACAGGGCGAAAGACTTGTGAAACTGAACCAGATTGCTATCCAGCAAATGCAAGTGCTGGAAGGAAATAAAGGTAGAAAACTGTTGAAGTAAAAAATCATGTTCGAGCAATTGATTCGAGAAGATGACCTCTACACGATACTTTATGGGGCATCGGCCATGCTGTCTTTAGTAGCATGCTGCTATCTGCTGTTCCGCCGGAGCAATGCCATAGCCCCAGACATCACTTCGCCAGTGCACTTACGCCGATGGGCTGCCGCCTTCTTTGCCAGCCTGACACTGAGCCACCTGTGGTATCTGCCCATTTTCTATCTCACCTCTGCTGCAGATATCATGCTGTGCAATACCATAGGTGGTACACTCGATTTCATGACGCTTTTCCCTTTTGCAATCGTCGTATTGCTCTCTATGCTACAAGACCGCAGGCGTCCGCTATGGCCTGTCTTTGTGATGTTCATGCCAATCGTCGTTGGGCTGGTGATATGCTGTGTCAACCGTAGTGATGCCCTTTTACCGGTATTATTTGCCTATTATCTGTTGCTTTGCATCGGCTTAATAGTATATATGGTACGCGAGGTGCGGCAATACGGCCGTTGGCTATGCGATAACTATGCCGATCTGGAGCATAAGGAAATGTGGCAAAGTTTTGTGGTACTGGCAGTTGTTATGTTAGTACTTTTCCTTTATACACTTGAAGCTATAGTTCCGGCCTATAAATACATCACGCAGCTGGATTGTATTATACTTGTCTGCTTCCTCGTGTGGCGGATAGAAACATTAAGCGACCTAAGTATAGAGGACAAGGCCGTAACCCAGGAACAGGAGCCAGCAGGCGGTTCCCTTGAGGATGGGATTTGCCAATGCCCGCCGGAAGGCGTAGACAACTGTGAGGTTCCACAAACCATTCACGACAAAATCGGTCCCTTGCTGCAAAAACACTGCATAGATTCTCAGCTCTACCTGCAGCACGACCTGTCCATCTCTCAGCTGGCCAAAGCCATTGGCACCAACCGTCTCTATCTCAGCCAGTATTTCTCCCGTCAGGGTATGACCTATAACGCCTATATCAACAGTTTGCGTATCGACCGGTTTATGAGTCTCTACCGTCAGGCAGTTGCTACCCAGCGCCACATCACCGCCAGACAACTGGCTTTCGAGAGTGGCTAC
Organism: uncultured Prevotella sp.; assembly: GCA_946623195.1. The sequence continues at coordinate 2,925 of CAMOQW010000098.1, read as the reverse complement.
CGAAGCTACACTACCTTCAGTGCCGCATTCAAGCAACTGAAGGGACAGACCGTGACAGCCTGGATGCGCGAGATGGGTAAGGAATCATAGGCCGTTTTTCAGAATCAGCAAAATATTGTTTCAGAATCAGCAAAATCTGCTGCACCAAGTGCTCACGACTATTTTTTATGGGGAATTATGCTTACTTTTGCAAATGAAACCATTACTTGGTCATGACATTACGCATTTGTAACCAATATTTAAAAGCAGCAAAATTTATGAAGGAAAAGATCGATTACTCTCGGAAGGCCAATTGGTACCAGATTCCGGAAATCACCAAGGATGTTGACACGTTCTACATCTATGCAACAGAATACATTATGGGAAGTCTCGTGGAGGGAGCTCCCGACTATGCCACACTCGACAACGAAGAGATGCTGCAGGGCGTGGTGCTCGAATATAATGCACACGCAAGCGTGTATGAGGACTCCACCAACGTGTTTGTACCCTATTACCGCCAGTCTGGCTTGCGCTATGCGGGTGAGGTGTACAAAAAGACGGGAAACATTGACGCAGCCATTTCCGGCCAGTGTTACGACGACATTACTGCCGCACTCGACTACTATTTCGAGCACTACAACGAGGGGCGGCCGTTCATCATCACAGGTCACAGCCAGGGCTCGGCCATCGTCAGGCTCGTACTGAAGAAATACTTCAAGAAGCACCCTGACCGCTACGAGCGCATGGTCGCCGCCTACGTCATTGGCTACTCCATTACGAAGGAAGACCTGGAGTCCTATCCGCACCTGAAATTTGCCACGGGCGAGACCGATGCAGGCGTTATCGTCAGTTGGAACACCGAGGGACCCAAGAATATGGAGCAGAACGCACCAAACTGTGCCATGCTGCCACACGGAATCTGCATCAACCCGCTGAACTGGAAACTCGACGAGACCTACGCACCGGCAAGCCTGAACTTAGGATCGCTGGTGGAGGACGAGAATACCGGCGAGGCAAAGATAGCCGACATCGGTGTTGACGCGCAGATCAATCTTGCGCGCGGTGTAGTCGTGACGAACGCACAGATTCCACCAATGCCAGAGGAGGTCATCAAGGTCGCTGCTCAGTTCTTCGGCCCGGATGCCCGTCACGACAACGACTACACCTACTTCTATAACAATATCAAGGATAACGTGGCGAAGCGCATCGCAACCTACAAAAGGTACATGCCACAAGACCGTGTAAAGACCGTTGCAGACCTCGTGGTCTATGGCAAGATTTTCACTTCAGAGGACAATCAGAAGGTAGAAGCCTTTGCCGTGAAAGACGGCAGATACGTGTACGTAGGCGACAAGGCGGGGGCCGAGGCTTTCATCGAGTCTGGCAAGACTGAGGTCATCGACTACAGCGGAAAAGGACTTGTAATGCCCAGTTGCGGCAATGGCCACGCACACTATTCCATGGGTGTCGCCTTGCCGTCTGTCGGAACAATAGTCACTGATAAATTTGACCCAGAGAAGTTCTTGAATGAAACAGTTCCCACCGCTGTCAAGAAAGCGAAGGAGACAGGGGTGAAGACCGTCTTCGGTTTCGGCTGGAATTATATAGGCTTCCTTGAGAAGATGCCCACCCGACAGCAGCTGGACGCCATCTGCAGCGACATTCCCATTTACTTCGCGGATGACGAAGGCCACAAGGGACTGGCCAACACCCTCTGCCTGGTCAAGGCCGGCATTATGAAGGCCGACGGCACGGTGCTTAAAAAGGAGAAAGACATTCGCGGCGGCGAGATTGTGATGGGGCCTGACGGTACGCCTACCGGACTGCTGAAGGAGCAGGCTGGCACCTACACACGTTCCTTCCTCGACAATGACAACCTCTATACCGTTGACGTGGCAAAGGCCAATATGGTCAAAATCCAGGAGCAGCTGTTGTCGGAGGGCTACACCATGTATGTCGACGGTTGGGGCAACTATTTCTATAACGACAATTTCTACAGGGCCGCCCAGCAGATGGACAAGGCCGGCGACATGAAATTCGTGCTGGGTCTGAGCTATGAGATGGAAAGCTGGATGAATGTGGACGAGTCCTTGGCCAAGGCCGCTGCAGTCCAGCAATTCGCCACCACACGTGTAAAGACCAACTGGCTAAAGCTCTTCATGGACGGTACGGTCGAAGGTGGCACAGGATTTGTGGAGCCACTCTATCCTGACGGTCACCAGGGTCTCGCCAACTGGACAGAAGAGGAGCTGACAGACATCACGCGCAAGACGAATGCCATCGATATGACCATGCACATACACACAATGGGCAACAAGGCTGTCAATTACGTTGTCAGTGCCTATGCCAATGGCGGAAGGGACGAAATGCGCAATACGCTGGTACACGCACGTAACGTCAATGCACAGGATTATCAGCGGATGGCCGACCACGACATATATGTCGTTGCGGGCATGCTGTGGCATCGCGGCCCCTCTTGGTTGGCCGGCTATATCCGGGAGAAGGGACTGGCACCTGTAGGACAGGAGGACAAGTCATATCCGATGAAATCATATTTCGACAACGGCATAACCATGTGCTCTCACACCGACTATCCGGCAACAAGCGGCAGTCCCGACGATCCGTTTGGCGTGATGGAGCTTGCTGTGACTGGGCAACTTCACGGCGAGGACGACACCCCATGGTGGCCCGAAGAACTGCTGACCCGCGAACAGGCCCTCGCCGCCCTGACCCTCAACGTTGCCAAGCAGATGTTCATCGAGGATGAGAGAGGCAGCATCAAGACCGGCAAGTATGCCGACTTCTTGCTCGTCACCAAGGACGTGCTGTCGTGCCCGGCCAATGAGATCCACGAAGCCAAGCCTGCTGCCACCTACTTCGAGGGAAAGAAGGTTTTCTCCATGTAAGCCTATAAACATAGCAAATAAGAAATAAAATGAAACAAAC
>CAMOQW010000097.1 GCA_946623195.1 uncultured Prevotella sp. | reverse complement strand
TATTGAGATGGCACATGCCATCACGTATTTATTGATAAAGATATTGTTCTTCATAACTTAATTATTTGGCCACCCAAGCCCCTCCTGAGGAGGGGCTTGGGTAGGCTCTTAGTTTCATTTCTCATTTGCAAACAGCACCTTCTGGCCCTCCGTCACGTTGTTGGCACCGTTGGCCACAATCCGGTCGCCCTCGTTCAGACCGCTGGTGATGATGAAGTCCTTGCCGTTGCCGGTGTCCTCGGTGGTCACCTCGACAGCGGTTGCTGTGCTGTCGGCCTTCACCTTAAAGACCTGCGCCTTGTCCTGCAGACGTACTACGGCAAACTGCGGAACGACTATCACACCCTTCTCGGCGAACGGCATCACGATGGTGCCCTGGATGCCGGAATACAGATGGCCGTCGGGGTTGGGGAACGACACCTTGCTGGTCAGCGAGCCCGTTTCAGCATTCACAACACCCGTCAGGCTGACGACGCGACCCTTGTGGGGATACTCTGTACCGTTCTTCATGACAAATGTTGCTGCGGGCAGTTTTGCTATGTAGTCATCTACATCGGATGCCTTCATACCTTGCTGTACCATCGCCTCGACGACAGCCTCCGTCACGGAGAATTCGGCATACATCGTCGTGTTGCCGCTCAGCATAGTCAACTGGGTCATAGGCGACACTTGGTCGCCGACACGCACGGGAATCTCACCGATGACACCCGACACCGTAGCCGTGATGGTGCAGAAGCCGAGGTTCACCTTAGCGCGGTTCACAGCAGCACGGGCCTGGGCCACAGCAGCCTGGGCCTGCTTGTAGGCGTTCTCGCTGTTGCTCAGCATGTAGCTGCTCACGATGTTCTTGTCAAACAGGTTCTTATTCGACTCATACTCCAGCTTGGCAGAGTTCTCCTGAGCCAGTGCGGCCTGCAGGTTGGCCTGTGCAGCCTCCAGTTCAAGTTGTGCGTTACGCGAGTCGATGACGAAGAGCGTCTGTCCGGCCTTCACCTGCTGGCCCTCCGTCACGCAGATCTTCATCAACTGTCCACTCACCTGCGGCGTCACTGTCACGTCGTTCTGGCCTTTCATTCTGGCACTGAACTTATAAGGCAGTTCAATGTCTGATTTCTTCACTGTCATCGTCTCGAACGATGAGTCCGTCTGCTGGGGCATGTCCACCGAGCACGATGCCAGCCCGAGACTGAGCATCAAAATCCATTTGGATGTTTTCATTCTTTTCTTTTATTGTTTATCAGGTTACTACTAGTTAGCTATACTTTCAAAATTGTTCGCAAAGTTACTCAAAATATCCGTTATGTATGCACGCGTAGGGTATTATTAGGTAATTTTTTACGATATTGAAACATTTTTTGTTAATTTTGGAAGTCACAATCCCCCACAATTGTCAATTTTCGCACTTGCTTGATGCCGTTCCGTTGCTGCGCATCCACGCCGTCACGCTCTGCCCCATACGCTGCTTGAAGGCGAGGCTGAAGGTGCTGTAACTGCGGTAGCCGCTCTCGCTGGCCAACTGCTGGGCGGAGAAAGGCTGCTCGGTGGCGACAGTCTCCTGGTAGCGGCTGACGAAATAGTTGATGCGCAGATTGTTGATATAGGTGTTGTAGTTGATGTTCTGAGATGCGAAATACTGGCTGAGATAGGAACGGTTGGTGCTTAGTGCGGCAGCGAGTTGGGTGAGGGTGAGGTCGTGCTGCAGGAAGAGGTGCGTGTCTACACAGCGTTCAGCCAGCAGTTCCTCCATCTGGGCTATGTTGACATATACGGGAGCGCTGACTACTTCCCTCTCTGTAGTGAGCGGCTGGGTCGACGACGGGTCTTCAAGGGTTGGCATTGTCTCCACGCGCCACAGCAGGAAGCCGAAGAGCACAATTTCGATGAAATGCAGGAAGTAGAGCAAGCCGATGCCCTCACTGACAATCGTATAGAAGATGAAAAGCGACAGGAACACGAGCGACATCAGATAGCTCATCCACACCTCCTTGTGCTCCAGATCAGCAAAGTTGTCGCGCAGCCAGCGGCCATACTGTCTGACAGCAAGGGCCACATAGACTATGAAGAACACGCAGAGCAACAGCAAGTAGGCGACAATCGTCTGATAGAGCCAATAAGAGGGACTAATCAAGAGCCCCCCCCACCCGACCACCAGCGGCAGGACCGACGCAAAGACCGGCCAGACGGACCTTCGGCGGTCCTGCAGCATAGCCAGCATCGTGCCGGTGATGGTGATGAGCAGCGTGATGCTGTCGAGCATCCCCACCGTCACATAACCCCGAGAGCGGAATGGCTCGTGAATGAAATGGCTGTCGCCGGAAAGGATTAAGAAAAGAACCCACCACACGTGCCCCAGTGCCATTACGCCTAAGAACGACGCAGCCCAGCGCCGCAGGCTGAGCGGCGGTGTGACGTCGGGCGCCAGGGCATTGCCCCGCCGGAACAGCAGGTAAAGGGCGCCTAAGAGCGATACCGTTCCCGTCGCACCATAGATGATGAAAAACACCATCACCTCAGCAGGTTGAAATCCGATTATCTCGAAAAACATGCTCCCAAGATTCAAAAACATTCACTATTCGGATGCAAAGATAGTAATAATTTTCGTTATGCGAATAAATTTTTGTGAATAACAAACGGTTTGTGCGATAAAAATTTGCATGATTCGGGATTATTGCGTACTTTTGTGCCAACGTATGAATGTGTGATGCGCAAGTGCTGCACACTTCGTACCTCAGCATTAGCAATGAAGACTGGTAACGTCATTTTCAAGATATTGATGCCGCTGGCACTGGGTGGAGCCATCCTGTACTGGATGTATCGCGGCGAAGACTGGCAGACCATCCTGCACGTCATGACCGACGAGACGGACTGGACCTGGATGCTGCTGTCGTTCCCCTTCGGTGTGCTGGCACAGATGTTTCGCGGCTGGCGCTGGCGGCAGACGTTGGAACCCGTGGGCGAACGGCCGCGCACCTCGGTCTGCATCCATTCCATATTCCTTTCCTACGCTGCTTCGCTGGTCATTCCCCGGGTGGGTGAGTTTACGCGATGCGGCGTGTTGAAACGCTACGATGGCGTCTCCTTCTCCAAAGCACTGGGCACCGTCGTGACCGAGCGGGCCATCGACTCGCTGGTGGTGCTGGGCATCACGGCTGTCGTGCTGCTGCTGGAAATGAGCACCTTCGGCACTTTCTTCCGCCAGACGGGAACCTCGCTCGACACCATCCTGCACGGCTTTTCACCGGCGGGCTATCTGGTGGTGGCCATCTGCGGGCTGGCGGCGCTCGTCCTGTTGCATTTCCTTTTGCGCAAGCTGTCAATATATAATAAGGTACGCGCGACGCTAAGGGGCATCTGGCAAGGCATCATCTCACTGAAAGACGTGCGCAACATCCCGCTGTTCGTCTGCTTCACGCTGGGCATCTGGCTGAGCTATTTCCTGCACTATTACCTGACGTTCTTCTGTTTCGACTTCACGGCAGACTTAGGGCTGGGCTGCGCATTGGTGACATTCATCGTCGGCTCCATTGCCGTCATCGTGCCCACGCCCAACGGTGCCGGTCCCTGGCACTTTGCGGTCAAGACTATGCTTATCCTCTATGGCGTGCACGACGAGCAGGCGCTATACTTTGTGCTGATTGTTCACACCGTACAGACCATGCTTGTCATCGCTCTCGGCATCTATGCCTGGCTGACACTGCTGTTTACAAAACGCTTAAACCCTAAAACCATATCACAATGAACGAAATTCAAAACCTGAACCCGCAGTGCATCTGGAAGAACTTCTATGCACTTACACAAGTTCCGCGCCCCAGCGGACATCTGGAGAAAGTACAGCAATTCCTGCTCGACTTCGGCAAGCAGGCCGGTGTAGAGGCCTTTAAGGACCCTGCCGGCAACATCGTGTTCCGCAAGCCCGCTTCGGCAGGAATGGAGAACCGGAAGGGCGTCATTCTGCAGGCCCACATGGATATGGTGCCACAAAAGACACCAGAATCAGCCCACAACTTCGAGACCGACCCCATCCAGCCCTGGATTGACGGCGAATGGGTGAAGGCCCGGGGCACCACGCTGGGTGCCGACAACGGCCTGGGTGTGGCAGCCATTATGGCCATCATGGAGGACAAGACGCTGAAGCACGGCCCCATCGACGCCCTCATCACCCGCGATGAAGAAACGGGCATGTATGGTGCCAACGAGCTGCCTGCGGGCGAATTGCAAGGCGACATCCTGATGAACCTCGACTCTGAGCATTGGGGCAAGTTCGTCATCGGCAGTGCCGGAGGCATCGACGTCACCGCAACCCTGGACTATCAGGAGGCAGACACCGATGCCGCCGATGCCGCCGTTCGCGTGACGGTGAAGAACCTGCGCGGCGGGCACAGCGGTCTGGAAATCAACGAGGGTCGCGGCAATGCCAACAAGTTGCTGGTACAGATAGTCCGCGAGGCCATCGCCGAGACGGAAGCCCGCCTGGCCAGCTGGCAGGGAGGCAACATGCGTAACGCCATCCCCTTCAAGGCCGAGGCCGTGCTGACGCTCCCCAAGGAGAACGTTGAGGCACTGAAAGAGCTGGCCGCCGACTGGCAGGATACGTTCAACGACGAGTTCAAGCTGATAGAGCCCCAGGGCATCGAGGTCACCACAGAAGAGGTGGCAACGCCCGCCAAGGAAGTGCCCGTAGAGATTCAGGACAACCTGGTGGATGCTATCTATGCCTGCCACGATGGCGTTATCCGCTATATCCCCGCCTACCCCAGCGTGGTAGAGACCTCGTCGAATCTCGCCATCATCGACATCGCGGACGGGCACGCTGCCATCAAGATTCTGGCCCGTTCGAGCCGTGAGGACATGAAGGACTACGTGGTCAGGATGCTGGAGAGCTGCTTCAATATGGCCGGCATGAAGGTGGAGACCGCCGGTTCCTATGGCGGCTGGGACCCCAACCCCGACTCCGAAATCCTGCACCTGCTACTGAAGGAATACAAGGAGCTGTTCTCCCAGGACGGCATCATCCAGGTAGACCACGCCGGCCTGGAGTGCTCGGTCATCCTCGGCAAGTATCCGCATCTGGACGTCGTGTCGCTAGGACCCACGATGAAGTCGCCCCACACCACGACGGAGCGCGCCCTCATCGAGACCGTAGCCCCCTTCTGGGAACTGCTGAAGAAGACCCTCGAAGACATTCCC
>CAMOQW010000096.1 GCA_946623195.1 uncultured Prevotella sp. | reverse complement strand
TTCGATGCTTCGATGCTTTCTTTTTATGACGAAGCTTTTTCATTCACCGCAAATCTGCTCTTGCGCCGCATTTCGCGATCTTGGTCCATCACGCAGTGGATGCCTCGTTCACGCATTGCTTTTGAGTCGTGAATATGCTGCGATGAAAACCTTCCATCCTTGCGGAAAATCAGTTTTACGCATAAAAATGCCATGCCGATAGCAATTATTAACGTACTTATGAGCAATATTTTCATCATAAATGATTATCTTTGCGTGCAAATTCGGCTGCAAAGGTACGAATTAAATATTAAAGAATAAATATTAAACATTAAAATAAATATTAATTATGAATAAAAGTGAGTTAAAACCTGCCGTTGTCTTCGAACAATTTGCGAAGATTAACCAAATTCCACGTCCTTCGAAGCGTGAAGAGAAGATGATTGATTACCTGAAATCGTGGGGCGAGAGTCACGGACTGGACACCAGGGTGGATGAAACGGGCAATGTTATCATCCGTAAACCAGCCACCAAAGGCATGGAGAATTGCAAGACTGTGGTATTGCAAAGTCACATGGATATGGTGTGCGACAAACTGGTGGACTATGAGATCGACTTCGACAACGACCCCATCAAGACCTATATCGATGGTGAATGGCTGACAGCCGAGGGTACCACCCTGGGTGCTGACGACGGCATAGGATGTGCCATGGAACTGGCTCTGCTGGAGTCGGATGATATAGAGCATGGCCCCATAGAGTGTGTGTTTACACGTGATGAAGAGACCGGACTGACGGGGGCCGAGGGTATGAAGGCAGGCTTCATGACGGGCGACTATCTCATCAATCTTGACTCTGAGGACGAGGGCGAAATTTTCGTTTCCTGCGCTGGGGGACGCAACACCACCGCCAAGTTCGGCTTCAAGCGTGAAGATGCCCCTGCCGGCTCATTCTTCCTGCGGGCCCAGTTGAAGGGCTTGGTGGGTGGTCACTCCGGCGACGATATCAACAAGCAGCGCGCCAATGCCATCAAACTGCTGGGACGCTTCCTGTTTTTAGAAATGAAGAAATATGAAGGCATCCGACTGGCTCAGTTCAATAGTGGCAAGATGCACAATGCCATTCCCCGCGATGGCATGTTCGTGATTGCCGTGCCCAATGCCATCAAGGAGAATGTCAAGGCAGACTGGAACGTGTTTGCATCGGATGTGGAAGAGGAGTTTCACGTGACCGATACTCAGATGGTATGGACGATGGAGAGCACCGATGCCCAGCAGGTGATAGAGAGCAGGGTGGCCTGCCAGTTCGTTTATGCCATTCAGGCCGTCGACAATGGAATCTATGCGATCTGTCAGGATCCGGAGTTGAACGGTATGGTAGAGACCTCGTCGAATATAGCCAGCATCGTGACCACGGAGACGGAAATCAACATCGTGTCGTCGCAGCGCTCGAACGTGATGTCGAACCTTGACAACATGTGCAATACCATTGGCGCCTGCTTTGCTCTGGCTGGTGCCGAGGTGAAGCACTCTGATGGCTATCCTGCCTGGAAGATGCGTGCCCATAGTGAGTTGCAGAAGATAGTCAAGGAGTCGTATGTCCGACTATTTGGCAAAGAACCGGTAGTCCGTGGCATCCATGCAGGACTGGAATGTGGACTGTTCTCAGAGCGTTATCCCAATCTCGACATGGTGAGTTTCGGCCCCACGCTGCGTTTCGTACATACGCCTGATGAGCGCCTGTATATTCCTACCGTGCAGATGGTGTGGGATCACCTGCTGGATGTCCTGAAGAATATTCCTGAGAAATGAGACATGCCTTATATATAATAATAGGTGTAGCCCTGTTGCTGTTCGTCTCGTGCGGACGGCAACAGCAGGCTAAGTCTATCGTCAAGGACTTCATGGAGGCCAACGTGACGGACTATTCGAAGGTGGACTATCTGGATTTCCGCGATATTGACTCTACCCGTACCATCAGCGATTCGCTCTTGCAGGCGATGCACAGGAACGCCCCGGGGCATTTTCGTCGTAACATCCGGTACGGACAACGTCAGGGAAAGACCCTCTTTCTGCTGCGCACCAAGTATCTCTTTGACGATGATACATGCAGTGCCACCTTCTATATAGACGCGTCGATGCAGGAGGTTGTAGCGTTCAAAGAAAACTAAAACCGAAAATTATTTGGGTTATCAGCTTTTTTTTCTTACCTTTGCATCGTAATATATTGCAATATGGGTATTTTTGGATTTTTCAGTAAGGATAAAAAGGAAACGCTCGACAAAGGTTTGGAGAAAACCAAGACGAGTGTGTTCGACAAGCTGGCCCGTGCCGTGGCCGGCAAGTCGAAGGTGGATGACGACGTGCTCGACAACCTGGAAGAGGTGCTGATAACCTCTGATGTGGGTGTGGAGACAACGCTCAAGGTGATTGAGCGTATTGAGGAAAGAGTGGCTCGCGACAAATATGTGTCTACATCAGAACTCAATGGTATTCTGCGCGACGAGATAGCCTCGCTGCTGGCAGAAAACAATTCCGACGACAATGACAATTGGGACTTGCCCGGCGACCATAAACCCTACGTGATATTGGTGGTGGGCGTGAATGGAGTGGGTAAGACCACAACGATAGGAAAACTGGCCTGGCAGTTCAAACAGGCCGGCAAGAAAGTCTATTTAGGTGCTGCCGATACCTTCCGGGCAGCGGCGGTTGAGCAGTTGTGCATCTGGGGCGAGCGCGTGGGTGTGCCCGTTGTCAAGCAGCAGATGGGGTCCGACCCTGCGTCGGTGGCTTTCGACACCCTGCAGAGTGCCAAGGCCAATGACGCCGATGTAGTGCTGATAGACACGGCAGGCCGTCTGCACAACAAGGTGGGGCTGATGAATGAGCTGAAGAAGATTAAGGAGGTGATGAAGAAAGTGCTGCCCGAGGCTCCTGACGAGGTGTTGCTCGTGCTGGACGGTTCAACAGGACAGAACGCCTTTGAACAGGCTAAGCAGTTTTCGGCTGTCACGCAGATTACATCGTTGGCCATCACTAAACTCGACGGTACAGCCAAGGGTGGGGTAGTGATTGGCATCTCAGACCAGCTGAAGGTACCCGTAAAGTACATCGGACTGGGAGAGGGCATGAAAGACCTGCAGCTCTTTAACAAACGCCAATTCGTTGATTCCTTGTTTAAACATGAATAAACCTGCCATAGACATCATCTCCCTGGGGTGTTCGAAGAACCTGGTTGACAGCGAGATGCTGATGGGACTCTTCGAGGCCAACGGCTATCATGTGACCCATGATGCAGAAGACCCGCAAGGGGAGATAGCTGTGGTAAACACATGCGGATTCATAGAGGATGCCAAGCAGGAGAGCATTGATACCATTCTGGAATTTGTCCAGCGAAAGGCGGAAGGCCGGTTAAAGCGTCTGTACGTCATGGGCTGCTTGTCAGAGCGCTATCTGGCAGAACTCGAAGCAGAGATTCCGGAAGTAGACGGTTGGTATGGGAAGTTTAACTATCAGCAGTTGCTGAAGGATCTTTCAACAGAAAACACCTGTTCAGGACATCGCCATCTCACTACCCCCGGGCATTATGCCTATCTGAAGATTTCGGAGGGGTGCAACCGACATTGTGCCTACTGCGCCATTCCGCTGATTACCGGTCGCCACCAGAGTCGCCCCATGCAGGACATACTGGACGAGGTGCGCTGGCTGGTCAGTCAGGGCGTCAAGGAATTTCAGGTGATTGCCCAGGAATTGACCTATTATGGCATTGATATTGACGGTAAGCAACAGATTGCTGAACTGATAGAACAAATGGCCGAAATAGAGGGCGTGGAGTGGATTCGGTTGCACTATGCTTATCCGGCTCATTTCCCTATGGACTTGCTGCGAGTGATGCGCCAGAAGAAGAATGTATGCAAATACTTGGACATAGCCCTACAGCATATTTCCGACCACATGCTAAGCCGTATGCAGCGTCATTTTTCCAAACAGGAGACCTACGAACTGATAGAAACCATGCGCCGCGAGGTGCCCGGCATCCATCTGCGCACCACGCTGATGGTGGGATTCCCGGGTGAGACAGACGAGGACTTCAAGGAACTCATAGACTTCACCAAGTGGGCACGCTTTGAACGAATGGGGGCCTTTGCCTATTCCGAGGAAGACGGAACCTACTCGGCCAGGTACTATCAGGACGATGTGCCGCAGGGGGTAAAACAAGCTCGGCTGGACAAATTAATGCGTATTCAACAGAATATCAGCGCCGAGATAGAAGCTACCAAAGTGGGGCAGACCATGCGCATCATTATAGACCGAAAGGAAGGAGACTGGCTGGTAGGACGCTCGGAATACTGTTCACCGGAGGTTGATCCCGAGGTGCTGGTGCCTGCCTCGGAACAGTTGACCGTCGGAGAATTTTACGATGTACGCATCACGGATGCGGAGGAGTTTGACTTATACGCTACGACAAGATATGAATAACAAAGAATTTATTACCCAACTGGCGGAACGTACGGGCTATACAGCCAAGGACACCCAGAAACTTGTCAACACTCTGATTGATGCTATGGGTGATGCCTTCCAGCAGGATAATGCTATCCTGGTGCCTAACTTCGGGGTCTTCGAAACCAAGAAAAAGATGGAGCGCATCATGATTAATCCGTCTTCCGGACAGCGCATGTTGGTACCCCCAAAACTGGTGCTGAACTTCAAGCCTAATCAAACGTGGAAGGACAAACTGAAAGGAGGACGTTAGCCCCATGGGAAAGCTTACTATACAAGAGATTGCCAAGATATTGGTGGAGAAGAACGGACTGGACCAGAAAGCCGCCAACCGTTTCGCTACGGAGATGTTTGCTGTTATTCTGGAGCGCTTGCAACAGGGTGAGCAAGTGAAAGTGAAGGGACTTGGCACTTGGAAAATCATCGATGTGGAAGCTCGTGAGAGTGTTAGCGTGCGTACCGGCGAGCGAGTGGTTATAGATGGTCATTCTAAGGTTTCGTTTACACCAGATGCCACGATGAAGGAACTGGTAAACAGACCCTTCTCGCAGTTTGAGACGGTAGTGCTCAACGACGGGGTGGAGTTTGAAGATCTCAAGGATGACCTTACGGATGAGGAACTCAAAGAGGAAGCATCTCTTAGCCTGAATGAGGAATCAGTTGCTATTCCTGAAGAATCCACGGTTATTTCCGAAGAACCCATGGTTATTTCCGAAGAACCCA
>CAMOQW010000095.1 GCA_946623195.1 uncultured Prevotella sp. | reverse complement strand
CTCACTCATAGCGAGGTTACGGCTCACTCATAGCGAGGTTACGGCTCACTCATAGTGAGGTTACGGCTCACTCGCAGTGAGCCGTAACCTCGTATTTCTTGACAAAATGCTAATGGATTATCTTTCTGGTGCTCACCTTTCCGCTGGCTGTGGTGGTGCGCATGATGTAAAGCCCCCTGACGGGTGATGCCACGCGCCTGCCCTCCAGGGTGTAGTAGTCGCACCGTTCCCCCATAGCCTCCATGCTATGGATGCCTGTATCGTCGGTGGACGCTTGGTTTTGGATGAGCACATCGTGGACGCGGAATTTTTGGCCGTTGCCGTCAACCTTGAAGGCCACCCTGCCGGCGTCGGCATAGGTGAAGCTATGCTTGAAGTTTTTCTTGGCAGCAGCCAGCTTGAAAGTGGCCACCGTGGTTTCCGTTCCGTCGACAACGGTCTTCAGAAGGAAGGTTTTGGAGGAGGTGTTGGAATTGCCCGTCCAGATGGTCACGTCGCACGGCCCCTCCACTTCCGGCAGCAGCACGTAGCCGCTGCCACTGGTGAATTCTATGCAGCGTGCCGTAGCGCCGGCATCCTCTGACGTGTAGTCGCCGGTGAGTGCAGCGTCGCTGAACGACACGATGCGGGCACTGCTGCTGCCATTGGCGCCAAAGGTCATGCCGGCTACCGTCTTACTGGTGTTGCCATTGATGATGTTGGTATTGCTGGTGCCCGGATACTTGTCGTGGAAAGCCTTCGGCGTGGTGTTGAAGTCGGTGTAGAAGAGGATGCTCCCCTTGACCACGCGGAAGTTCCACACCTTGCCCGTCGTAGTACCGATATCGTTGGTGGCATCCACGCGCCAGTAGTAGTCGGCGTCGGCCTCCAGTTCGGCCTTGTATTCCATGCTTTTCTCCTTCACGCTGCCGATGGTCGCCAGGTTGTCGGCGCTCCTGCCCAGCAGCACCGTATAGGTGATGACGCCCGAGTCGTTGTTGCTGTCGTTTTCCCATGAGAGGGTGACGCCGCCATCAGCTGCCCCCACCTTGGTGTTGACCGCCGGTGACGGATTGACGCAAGCTGAGGGGGCTTCCGGTTCCGACGGGTTCTTGGTGTAGGGGTAAGGGCCGTCGATGGTGAACACGTAGTTTTCGATGTTGGCATAGCCGTTAGCCGCTATGGCCACAGCGTCGGCAGCATTGTCGGGGTCCAGTCCGTGAGCTGTTTCCCATTCGTCAGGAATGCCGTCGCCATCGCTGTCCTTAGGCTTGCTGCCGGTGTATAGTGTGCCGGTGCCTCCGTGGGGTAGTGTCTTCTCGTCGGAGATGCCGCCCGTAGAGCCCAGTAGTCCGAAAGAACTCAGCTCGTCAATCAGATACTTGTCCACCTCGTCGCGAACGGGAAGCGACGGTCCTACGCTGTCTATCATCCAGCGGAGTGCCTCCTCGGCCGTCCTCATGCCGGTGATGGCGGGGAAAGGCTTGGGCAGGTTGGTCATGGCGTCAAGCGACGAGCGGCGCAGTCCACCCGACGCAGTGTACTCCTCGTCGGTGATGGCGCTGCCGTCCAGTTGGCCGTTCGTGTTGTTGTCATAGTAGTTGCCGTCGGCATAGAACTGGAAGTTCTCGTTGCCTTCCGACAGCGGTTTGGTGCTGGAGGCCCAGGGACCACGGATGAAATAGTTGTTCTCGATGTCGGCCCATGAGCTGCCGGCACTCTCGCGGCCCATCAGGTAGCAGCCGCCGCTGCCCCAGTTGTAGACCACGTTGTTGACAAACTGGTTCAGCCCTTTCACCTTCGGGTTGCGGGTCTTGTTCTCGATGTAGAGGTTGCGGTATAGCGTCACTCCTCCTGCCGTCTGTATCAGTCCGCCACAGGAGTGGCTCTGCAAGCCCTGTCCGATGATGGAGTTCTGGATGGTGATGTCGGTCGGTTCGGAGCCCTTGTTGTCCCAGCTGATGGAGAAGCACTCGTCGCGTCCCCACAGCACGGAGAGGTGGTCGAAAATCATGTTGCGGCCATTGGCCACGCCGGCAGCATCCTTGCCGCTGGTGCCGCCCACTCCCATGCGGAAGCGCATGTGGCGCACAATCAGGTTGCTGGCTCCGGAGAACGACACGCGGTCGCCATAGACCTGAATGCCTTCGCCGGGTGCCGTCTGTCCGAGGATGGTGGAGTTGCCGGAGAATACCAGTCCCGACTTCAGATAGATGGTGCCCGCCACGTCGAATACCACGATGCGGTTGGGTTGGCTGACGGCATCGCGCAGCGAACCCGTGCCGGAGTCGTTGAGATTCGTCACGTGGTAGATAGAGCCTCCGCGACCTCCCGTGGCAAAGCGTCCAAAACCCTCTGCACCGGGAAAGGCCAGCTGTTGAGCATTCATGCTGGCACTAATGGCCAGCATGAAAAGGATGTACTTAAGTCTCTTCATAGTTTATTTAATAAAAACTTTCTTCACTTCGTTGCCCTTACGGACGATGTTCAGACCGCGTTGCAGGGCGGGCAGCTGTCGGCCGTGCAGGTCGTAGATGACTTCGTCGCCCTGATTGGCCACGGTGGCGATGCTGACACCTGTTGCGGGCAGCTTGCCGGCCAGATAGTCGGGCAGGTAGTAGCCCAGGTGGGGCGGCTGGTTGTAGGCGGTATTCTGCCAGGCCACGCCCATTCGGTACACGTGGTCGTGCATCAGGGTGGGCACAGCATGTTCGGTCGGTGTCCAGGTGGTGTAGATGTTGATTTCAGCGGGATTCTCCTTGCTCCACATAATCAGCTCTTCGCGCCAGTCGCCTATGATGTCGGCCTGCAGACAGGGCGTAGCCTTGGTGGTGTTACACGTCTGACCGTAGTTGTAAGTCTCCGAGTTGAAGGACAGCAGTGTCGTGAAGCTGCTGCCGTTCCATGCGTCAATCTTCGGGCTGGCCGTTGCAGAACCGCTGCTGTAGCTTCCGTCGAACAGCTGGTCTTGTGCGGAGCCGTCCCAATAGATGCGGAAGTTGACAGAGCAGTTCTTGATGCTGGTAGACTTGCCTGTCAGGGCTGAACGGGGCGTGCGCTCATTGCTCGACCAGAACTCATAGCCGTCCTTGCCCGTCAGGTCGGCAGCCATACCGCGACCGTTGTCCACACCGCCGTCCCCTCCGTGCCAGATGACCTTGCCGGTGGCTGCATCATGCAGGTCCCAGCAGCCGTGTGTGGCATTCAGCTTGTCCTCATGGATGTCGAACACCTGGTAGCCTTCGCGGTCGGGAATCATCTTACCCACGTGGATGGCATCGCCGTGACCGTAGCCCGTGGCATAAAGCAGCGAGCCGTCGTTGTTGAGGGCTGCTGAACCCCAGATGATTTCGTCGCAGCCGTCGCCGTCGACATCGGCCACGGAGAGGTTGTGGTTGCCGTTGCCATAGAGCGTGTTGCTGCCACAGCCGTTGCCGTCTTCAGTCGTGACCCCTGCGGTGTTGGCGGGAGCCGTCTTGATGCCGTTTCGCACCAGTGTCTCGCCGTCGACAGTCACTTTGATGGCGGTGGTGCCGGTTTGGTTGTACACCAGCGACTGCGTAGGCAACGGCGATGCGTGCAGCCATTCGGTATGCAGGCGGATGCCGTCGAAGCTGACGGCCCAGACGTAGGCCTGGGTGTAGTAGCCGCGTGAAAAGATGCCACAGGCGGGCTTGTCGGCTCCGTTGATGTGGGCCACGGCAGCTAAATAGCGCTCGGAGCGGTTTCCGTAGTTGTCGCCCCAGAATCCGCTGGGGAATGAGCTGACCTTGCCCAGCTCAGAACCGCCTTCCGTCAGTCCTGCGCCGGTGTCGGCGCGCTTGCTGCCCGTTCCGGCTCGTCCGGGCAGATACCAGGTGGTGTGGACGGCCTGTCCGGTCAGTCCGCTGAATACGGTCAGGTATTCCGGACCTTCCAGTATATGTCCGTTCGCGTTGCGATAGTCTTTCGAGTTGTCGTGGCCCTTGATGGTGGCGTCGGTTGCGGCTTGGTTGACATAGTTGCCTTTGCCGTCCTTTGAGCCGGGTGCTGTCTTGCACATCATCTCGGCCTTGCCGTCGCCGTCGAAGTCGTAAACCATAAACTGCGTATAGTGGGCACCGGCACGGATGTTGTTGCCAAGGTCGATGCGCCAGAGCTTGGTGCCGTCCAGCTTGTAGCAGTCAATATATACGCTGCCCGTGTAGCCAAAGCTTTGCGAGTTGTCCTGAGCATGAGAGGGGTCCCACTTGACGAACAGCTCGTATTGTCCGTCGCCGTCCACGTCGCCGACACTCATGTCGTTCGGAGTGTAGGAATAGCTGACGTTCTTGCTCCAGTTATTGCCGTCGGTCTTCCACTGGGCATGAACGCCGCCCTCGGGACGGTCGAGAGCCAGCGTGAGAAACTTCTTCCCCCATGCTGTCACCTCTGCCGAGGTGTCCTTTTCAGCACCGTTCACCTTGGTCACCACCTGATACTTAGCAGTGGCCGAAGCCCCGGTGTCACTATAGTTTGTCTTGGTCAGCCCGGAGGCTATCACCTTGCCGTCGCGCAGCAGGTCGAAGGTCGTAGCAGCCTTGTCGTCGGTGCCAAGCAGTCGCCAGCTGACGAAGTTTGCCGTGCCGGATGTGGGCACTGCCACCAGTCCGCGGTCCAGCTTTTCCATCTGGCTGGCGGGAGTCACCTGGGCCTGGGCGCACAGTGCCGCCGCAGCCCATACCGTCATTGTGTAAAGTCTTAGCTTGTTCATATCGCGTACATTAATTAATAGTAGTTTGGGTACAAAGGTACGAAAAAAGCTTGACCCAGGAAAGCAATTATGGAGAATTAACCTTTTCGTAACACTAACTGGGCGCATTGTCGTCATGAGCACTCATGTTCTTGATAAACAGATTGACAAGGTGCTTCGTGATGAAGGTGTGACGGACGGCATGGCGCGCCCGGTCAGCTAATGAGTTCGCATCGCCGGATGGTTTGGCAGCTTCAGCCTCTGCTGCTGCCACTTGCTGCTCGCGCTTGTCAATCTTAGCACGCAAGCCCCCTAACGCGTGATGATAAAGGAACGTATAGCAGGGTATGGCGGCCTTCATGATATAGGGCGTGAGGAAGGTGGTGACCACACTGGATGCCACGATGATAGGATAAATCATAGGATTGAGCACGCCCAGGCTGGTACCCAGTGAAGCGATGATGAACGAGAACTCGCCAATCTGGACGAACGAGAAGCTGGTCAGCATGGAGTCGCGCA
>CAMOQW010000094.1 GCA_946623195.1 uncultured Prevotella sp. | reverse complement strand
ATTTTCTCTTCTGCCGGTGCAGGCAATACCAGCACGCGGTCTCCTAATGGTTTAATGCTCATAATAAATAAATTTTAAATTAGACTTTAAATGTTTCTGCACTTCTGTATGCTAAAACCGTGCCAATCCTCTAAGGACTGACACTTTGGCAGAAACTAAAGAAAATTGCCAATAAATTTGGCAGATTGGACAATTTACATTACCTTTGCAGAAATATTGTTTATTAATCAAAACATTTATGAAAGACTTTCTTAAAAATGTACTGGCCACCATTACGGGTATCATCCTGTTGGGAATGATTATGGGTATCCTCAGCATCATCTCCATGGTAGGCCTGGCCGCCTCAAGTGCCGGCAGCACCAACGTAGAGGAAAACTCCGTATTCACCCTGATGCTCTCAGGCCAACTGGAAGAGCGCGCTGCAGACAACCCCTTCAGTATGCTGACCGGCGAAGTGAGCGAGAATCTGGGACTTGACAATATACTAAACGCTATCCGCAAGGCCAAGGACAACGAAGACATCAAGGGCATCTATATCGAATCCGGCATCTTCTCCAGCGACACCCCCGCCTCGGCACATGCCATCCGCGAAGCACTGCTCGACTTCAAGAAATCCGGCAAGTGGATTGTTGCCTATGGCGACTCATACACACAGACCACCTATTACATCTGCAGTGTGGCCGACAAGATCTACCTGAACCCTGAGGGCATGGTTGACTGGCACGGACTGGCTGCCAACCCCTATTTCGTAAAAGACTTGCTGGGCAAGTTTGGTGTGAAGTATCAGCTTTGCAAGGTGGGCAAATACAAGAGTGCCCCGGAAATGATGACCGCCGACAAGATGAGCGAGCCGAACCGCGAACAGGTGACGGCCTATTTGCAGGGCATCTGGGATGTCATGCTGAAGGATGTGTCGGCCAGCCGCAAGATCAGCGTCGACTCACTGAATGCCTTTGCCGACCGTTTCGTGGCACTGGCTGACCAGAAAGACCTTGTCACGATGAAACTCGTAGACCAGCTGTTGTACACCGACGAGGTCAAGGGCGAAATCAAGAAGATGCTGAAACTGGACAAGGACGACAAGATATCGCAGTTGTTGCTCAGCGACATGACCAATGTGAAAGGCAAGAAGAAGGAAGGCGAGCAGATTGCCGTCTACTATGCCTATGGCGAGATTGTCGACTCAGAGACCGGCAGTCTGACATCTAACGAACATAACATCGTGGCCACAACGGTATGCAAGGACCTTGAAAAGCTGAAGGATGATGACGACGTGAAGGCCGTCGTGCTTCGCGTAAACTCCCCGGGCGGCTCGGCCTATGCCTCGGAACAGATATGGCGCTCGGTCACCCAGTTGAAGTCCAAGAAACCTGTAGTGGTGTCGATGGGCGGCTATGCTGCCAGCGGCGGCTACTACATCAGCTGTGCTGCCAACTACATCTATTCTGAGCCTACCACCATTACGGGGTCTATCGGCATCTTCGGCATGTTCCCCGACTTCAGCGGACTGCTGACCGACAAGCTTGGAGTGAAGTTCGACGAGGTGAAGACCAACAAGCATGCAGCCTTCGGCACCATTGCCCGTCCGTTCAATGCTGAGGAAATGGCATTGCTCGACCAGTACATCGGTCGTGGTTACGAACTGTTCCGCAAGCGTGTGGCCGACGGCCGCAAGCAGCCGGTAGAAAAGATTGAGGAGATTGCGCAGGGCCGCGTATGGCTGGGCAACGATGCACTGAAAATCAAGCTCGTAGATGCTATCGGCTCGTTGGACGATGCCGTGAAGAAGGCTGCCGAACTGGCAAAACTGAAGGAGTATCATACCGACAGCTACCCTGGCGCCGCAAACTGGTTTGAGCAGTTGTTGGACAAAACATCCAAGAACAGCTATCTGGATGCAGAGCTACATGAGGCACTGGGCGAATACTATGAGCCATTGCGTTTTGTCAAGACACTCAACCAGCGCAGTGCTATACAGGCGCGCATACCTTATTATATAAATATAAAGTAAGCCGACTAATGGAGGGTGACTTCATCAGAATCAACAGATGGTTGCTGCCGCTGAGCTGGCTGTACGGACTGGGCGTCAGGCTGCGCAATACCATGTTTGACATTGGATTGCTCAAGACTCGCTCTTTCCAAGTGCCAGTTATCAGCGTGGGCAACATCACAGTGGGCGGCGCCGGCAAGACGCCCCATGTTGAGTTCTTGATAAGTCTGCTGAAAGACCGCTTCAACGTTGCGGTGCTGAGCCGAGGCTACAAGCGCAAGAGCAAGGGTTTCGTCTTGGCTCAGAACGACACCGCCATGCGGGAGATTGGTGACGAGCCATACCAGATGAAGCAGAAGTTTCCGGCAGTGGCGGTGGCGGTGGACAAGGACCGCTGTCACGGCATCGACCAGTTGACAGCCAACGACAAGACACTAGATGTCATCCTGCTGGACGATGCCTTCCAGCACCGCTATGTCAAGCCCGGCATCAATATTCTGCTGGTCGACTACCACCGCCTCATCATCTATGACGAGCTGCTACCGGCAGGTCGGCTGCGCGAACCGCTCAGAGGCAAGGACCGGGCCGACATCGTCATCGTGACCAAATGTCCCAAGGAGATGAAGCCCATGGAGTATCGAGTTCTTACGAAGGCCATGCGGCTCTATGCCTACCAGCAGCTGTATTTCACCACCCTGGAGTATGACGAGCTGCAGCCCCTGTTCCCGTCCGATGCCGCCGGGAAATCCCTGACGAAGGCACAGCTCAGCAGTCAGCACATCCTGCTACTGACTGGCATCGCATCGCCCGAACAGATGGTGCACGACTTGGCTCCCATCGCACCGAATATCCAACCACTGACGTTCAGCGACCACCACCATTTCAAGTCCAAGGACATCCAGCTCATCAACGACACCTTTGCAGCCATGCCGACTCCCAAGTGCATCGTCACCACTGAGAAGGATGCCACCCGACTCTACGATGCCGAGGGTCTGAGCCAAGAAGTGCGTCAGTCGCTCTACGTGCTCCCTATACATATCGTATTCATGCAAGAGCAAGAAGAAACGTTTAACCAACAAATCATAGGCTATGTACGAAAAAATTCAAGAAACAGCATCCTGGCTCAAGGCAAGGATGGCGACAGCACCCAAGACAGCCATAGTGCTGGGAACCGGTCTCGGACAATTAGCTTCCGAAATAACCAATAAGACAGAGTTCGCCTATAGCGATATTCCCAACTTCCCCGTTTCAACTGTTGAAGGACACTCGGGCAAGCTCATTTTCGGCAAACTCGGCGGTGTCGATATTCTGGCCATGCAAGGGCGCTTCCATTTCTATGAAGGCTACTCTATGAAGGAGGTTACCTTCCCCGTCCGTGTCATGTATGAGTTGGGCATCAAGACACTGTTTGTCTCCAATGCTGCCGGTGGCATGAATCCTGCCTTCAAGATTGGCGACCTGATGATTATCACCGACCACATCAACCTTTTCCCGGAACATCCGCTGCGCGGCAAGAATTTCCCCACGGGGCCGCGTTTCCCCGATATGCACGAGACCTACGAGCTCAGCCTCATCAAGATGGCTTCCGAGATAGCCAAAGAGAAGGGCATCCGTGTCACCTACGGTGTCTATGTCGGCGTACAGGGTCCGACATTCGAAACGCCGGCCGAATACAAGATGTACCGCATGATGGGAGGCGACGCCGTCGGTATGTCCACCGTGCCAGAGGTCATCGTGGCCCATCACTGTGGCATTCGTACCTTCGGAGTCAGCGTCATCACCGACCTGGGTGGCTTCGATGCACCTGTCGAGGTCAGCCATGAGGAAGTGCAGGAGGCTGCCAACAAGGCTCAGCCGCTGATGACGGAGATCATGCGCGAGATGATAATACGCACCACCTCCGTCGGTTGAAAGCAGGAAGGGAAATATAACCAAGACCACCCCACAGAGTTATGGAAATAGCAAAACTTGGAGAATTTGGGCTGATAGACCGTCTCACTGGCGACATCAAGCCCCAAAACAAGTCAACACAATACGGCGTAGGCGATGACTGCGCCGTACTGCACTACCCCGACACGGAAGTACTCGTCACCACCGACATGCTGATGGAGGGTGTCCATTTCGACCTGACCTATATCGATTTGCAGCACTTGGGATGGAAGTCGGCCATGGTCAACATCAGCGACATCTTTGCCATGAACGGCACGCCCCGGCAGATGACCGTCTCGCTGGCCATCAGCAAGCGCTTCACCGTGGAAGACCTGGAACAGTTCTACTCGGGCCTGCGCATGGCCTGCAACAAGTGGGGCGTCGACATCGTGGGCGGCGACACCACCAGCAGCTACACCGGTCTGGCCATCAGCATCACCTGCATCGGTGAGGCTGCCAAGGACGACATCATCTATCGTAACGGTGCCAAGGAGACCGACCTCATCTGTGTCAGCGGCGACCTCGGTGCCGCCTACATGGGTCTGCAACTCCTGGAACGCGAGAAGGCCGTCTATTATCAACAGCTTGATACGTTGCAGAAAAAGATAGCCCAGGCAAAGGCACAAGGCGACAGTCAGCAAATATCAGCACTCAACGCTCAACTCTCAACGATAGCAACACCCGACTTTGCCGGCAAGGAGTACCTGCTGCAACGTCAGCTGAAGACTGAGGCCCGAGGCGACATCATCCAGAAGTTGCGCGAGGCAGGCATTCGCCCCACAGCCATGATGGACATCAGCGACGGACTGTCGAGCGAGCTGATGCACATCTGCAAACAGTCGAACGTGGGCTGCCGCATCTTCGAGAAACAGATTCCCATTGACTACCAGACGGCCGTGATGGCTGAGGAGCTGAACATGAACGTGACCACCTGTGCCCTGAATGGCGGCGAAGACTACGAACTGCTGTTCACCATACCCATTGGCGACCATGAAAAGATACAGGATGTGGAGGATGTCAAGCTCATCGGCCACATCACTCGCCCGGAGCTCGGCCACATCCTCGTCACACGCGATGACCAGGAGTTCGAGCTCAAGGCTCAGGGGTGGAATCCGCTGGCTCATGAGGGCAATAACCAGTAAAAAACAACTTTTTCTGAAAATAATCGGCCAAAAGTTTGGCCGATTCATTTTTTCTTCGTACCTTTGCACCCGCAATCAAGAGGATTGCCTTAGTGAAACAACAAAATGGTGCCTTAGCTCAGTTGGTAGAGCATCGGACTGAAAATCCGTGTGTCCCCGGTTCGATTCCTGGAGGTACCACTT
>CAMOQW010000093.1 GCA_946623195.1 uncultured Prevotella sp. | reverse complement strand
GAGGTAAGAGGTATGAGTTGAGAGTTATGAAATATAATTTCGACGAAATCATTGAGCGGCGCGGCACCTGCTGCGTGAAGTGGGACGCAGATGCCCCCCGACAAACGGGGGGCAGGCCTCTGCCAGGGGGCGAGAAAATCATCCCGCTTTGGGTGGCCGATATGGACTTCCGCGTGGCTCCCGCCATCGAGCAGGCTGTCCGGCAGCGTGCCGCCCATCCTATTTATGCATATACTATTGTGGAAGATGACTACTACCAGGCCGTCATCAGTTGGTTCCAGCGCCGCCACGGGTGGACCATCCGGCGTGAGTGGATGCTGTACACCACCGGTGTCGTACCGGCTATGTCGTGTGCCGTCAAGGCACTGACTATGCCCGGCGAGAAGGTGGTCATCCTCAGCCCCGACTACAACTGCTTTTTCTCCAGCATCCGCAACAACGGCTGCGAAGTGGCCGAGAGCGTGCTCCGCTTCTGTCCGGACCGCCACCGCTACGAGGTGGACTGGCATGACTTCGAAGCCCGGTGTGCCGACGAGAAGGCCACCGTCTTCCTGCTCTGCAACCCCCATAATCCGACGGGCCGCGTATGGAGCCGCGAGGAGTTGCAGCAGATGGCCGACATCTGCCGCCGTCATGGGGTGCGCATCGTCAGCGACGAGATTCACTGCGAACTCATCATGCCGGGCAACACCTTCTGTCCGATGGGTACCGTGTGCCCGGAGGCCGTCATTCTCAACTCCCCGTCGAAATCGTTTAATACCGCAGGGCTCCAGATAGCCAACATCATCTGTCAGGATGCCGCAACGCGCCGCCGACTGGACCGCGCCATTAACATCAATGAGGTGTGCGACGTCAATCCCTTTGGTCCCATCGCCGCCATTGCTGCCTACAACGACAGCGAAGACTGGATAGACGAACTGAACCAATATCTTTGGGGCAACTATGAGGCACTGTGCGACTTCTGCCGGCAGCATCTGCCCCAGTGGAAGGTGATGCCCCTGGAAGGTACTTATCTGGTATGGGTCGACGTCAGCGACTGCTGCGATGCGGTAGCAGCCTACTGCGACAAGCTGTTGAAGGAGGCGAAGGTATGGCTCAACCCCGGCACCATGTACGGCCCGCAGTCGGGCGAAGGCTATCTGCGCATCAATATCGCCTGTCCGCGCCGCCAGCTCATCGAAGCATTGAATAGAATTAAAGTAAACATAGCATGAAACAAACGAAGAACGAAGTCAATGCATGGTCAGTCACCTGGGGTGTCCTCATGGCTGTCCTCTTTTCGGCTGCTGCCGCCTACCTGGGTCTGAAGGTGGGTCAGGTGTTTGAAGCTGCCATCCCCATTGCCATTATCGCCGTCGGCGTCTCAGCGGCTGCCAAGCGAAGCAATGCCTTGAAGGAGAATGTGATTATCCAGTCGATAGGTGCCTGTTCAGGGGCTGTCGTGGCCGGTGCCATTTTCACGCTGCCGGCCATCTACATCCTGCAGGCCAAGTATCCGGAGATGTCTGCCGACTTCCTCAAGATATTCATCGCCTCGTTGTTGGGAGGAGTCCTGGGCATCCTGTTTCTGATTCCATTCCGCAAGTATTTCGTGGAGGCTCCGCAGGAGCAGTTCCCCTTCCCGGAGGCTACGGCGACGACACAGGTGCTGAAGAGTGGCGACGAGGGCAGCAGTCAGGCCAAGCCGCTGCTCATTGCCGGACTGGTGGGCGGACTCTACGACTTCATCGTGGCCACCTTCGGCTGGTGGAACGAGAATGTGACCAGCCGCATGTTGCCCTTTGGCGACGATGTGGCCGAGAAGGCCAAGCTGGTCTTCAAGAACAATACCGGCGCGGCGGTCCTGGGCCTGGGCTATATCATCGGCTTCCGCTACGCACTGATTATTACGCTCGGTTCGCTGTTTGTCTGGTGGCTGGTGGTGCCGGGCATGGCCCTGCTGTTTTCTGATACCGTTCTCAATCAGTGGAATCCGGCCATCAGCACGGCTGTAGGTCAGATGTCGCCGGAGCAGATATTTACCTCATACGGCAAGTCGATAGGCATCGGAGCCATTGCGATGGCGGGCATCATCGGCATCATCAAGTCGTGGGGTGTCATCAAGAGCGCCGTGGGACTGGCTACGAAGGCAGGAGGCGGAGAGTCGGCATCGGATGCAGAAAGTAGCGACCTGCCGTTTAAACTGATTGCCATTTCAGCTGTGGTCACCCTCATTGCCACGTTCCTCTTCTTCTGGTTTGGCGTGATGGACGGCAACCTGCTGTTTGCTTCGGTAGCCATCATCCTGACGGCTGTCATTGCTTTCCTCTTTACCACCGTGGCGGCCAACGCCATTGCCATCGTGGGGTCGAACCCCGTGTCGGGCATGACGCTGATGACGCTCATCCTCGCCTCCGTCGTCATGGTGGCCGTCGGCCTGAAGGGCACTGGAGGCATGGTGGCAGCACTCATCATGGGCGGTGTGGTGTGCACAGCCCTGTCGATGGCCGGCTCGTTTATTACTGATTTGAAGATAGGTTACTGGTGCGGCACGCAGCCACGGAAACAGGAGACGTGGAAATTCCTCGGCACACTGGTCAGCGCCGCCACCGTGGGCGGTGTGATGATGCTGCTCAACGAGACCTACGGCTTTGCCTCTGGAGCACTGGCAGCACCGCAGGCCAACGCGATGGCGGCAGTCATCGACCCGCTGATGAACGGCGTCGGCGCGCCCTGGCCGCTGTATGCACTGGGAGCCGTGATTGCCGTGGTGCTGACGCTGTGCAAGGTGCCGGCACTGGCTTTTGCCCTGGGTATGTTTATCCCGATGGAACTGAACGTGCCGCTGCTCATTGGCGGTGCCGTCAGCTGGTATGTCACCACGCGCTCGAAAGACGAGGCCGTCAACAAGGCCCGTGGCGAACAGGGCAATCTGATAGCCTCGGGCTTCATTGCCGGTGGTGCCCTGATGGGCGTGTTGAGCGCCCTGTTGCGCTTTGGCGGCATACAGTTTGACTACGGCGAGTGGTGGGCCAATCCGTTGTCGGAGGTCTGCTCGCTGGTAGCCTACATCCTATTGATTATCTACTTCGTCAAAGCCACCAAGCGATGATTCGCAATCTGCTATGCGGGCTGCTGCTGAGCGGCTGCCTGGGGGCGATGGCACGCGACTACGTCATCACCGACTATGGCGCCAAGAGCGATACGACGGTCAGGTGTACCGCCGCATTGCAGCAGTGCATAGACCGCTGTTCGGCAGATGGCGGCGGACGGGTGGTGGTGCCGGCGGGGAGCTTCGTGACGGGGACCATCGTCCTGCGGAGCAACGTCCATCTGCATTTGGAATTAGGGGCCACGCTGTATGGCAGCACCGACCTGCGCGACTACCGGCGGATGAAATCAAACTACAAGTCGCTGCGCACCCACACGGAGACCATCCAGCTGATATATGCCGACTCGGTGGAGAACGTGACGATAGACGGCTACGGCACGATAGACGGGCGGGGCCGCGTGTTCCCCAAACTGACGTGGAACGACGAGGGCATCACCCGCCCGCACCTGCTGCGATTCATCCAGAGCCGCAACATCGTGGTGCGCGACATCACGCTCAGAAACAGCGGTTGCTGGATGCAGCACTACCTGGCCTGCGACCGACTGCGCATCAGCGGCATCCGGGTGACGAACCGCAACAACTACAACAACGACGCGCTGGACCTGGACGGCTGTCACGACGTCATCGTGTCGGACGTGATAGCCGACTCGGACGACGACGGCATCACACTGAAGTCGACGTCGCCGAGGCTCTGCGAGAATGTCACCATCCAGAACTGCATCGTCAGTTCGCACTGCAATGCCGTGAAACTGGGCACCGAGACCAACGGCGGCTTCCGCAACATCACGATTCGCGGCATCATCGTAAAACCCAGCAGCGACCAGTCGAGCCGGTTCTTCGGGCAGCCCATCGGCACGTCGGCACTCTCCTTGGAGATTGTGGACGGCGGCGTGATGGAGAATGTGAGCGTCGCGGACCTGACGGTGACGGGCACGGAGTCGCCGATTTTTGTGCGACTGGGCCACCGCGGACGCGGCTGGACGTTCAGCAAGAGCGGGGCCGATGCCTTCGTGGGTCAGAGCGTGAGTGGCGGCAACGAGGGCGCTGCGGCCAGTCAGAAGCCCGACAGCATAGAGACGGTGGGACGGATGCGTGGTATATATATAAATAATGTACGCGTGAGAGAAGCGGGCCGCTACGGCTGCAGCATCACGGGACTGGAGGGGCATCCGGTGGAGGACGTCCACGTGCAGAACGTCAGCATCCACCAGTGCGGCGGCATCAACGCCGACTCGATAGCGCGGATAGCGCAGGCCATGCAGGACGAGAAGGCGGCAGAATATCCCGAGGCCACGATGTGGGGCCCGCTGCCGGCGAAGGGTTTTTATGTGAGGCATGCGCGCGGGGTGAGCTTCGATGGTATCGAAGCATACACGACGGAGGCGGACGCAAGGCCGCTGATAGTGAGGGAGGATGCCGACTGAGGCGACGCCCCGGGGACGATAACATTCTTTAACAGCACATCCTGTAATATTCGGCGGGATGTGCTGTCATTTTAATAGAGATGAGTTCGAACAGCGACAAACAAGCATACGCCCAGATGGTGGGCCGACATGCCGGGGAGGTCATCAGACTGGCCCAACGGCTGCTGCACGACCGGAGGGATGCCGAGGAGGTGGCGCAGGATGCCTTCGTGAAGGCCTACCGGGCACTGCCTACATACCGGGGCGATGCGCCGATGCTGACGTGGGTGATGCGCATTGCCTACCGCGAGGCGCTGAACCGGCTGCGCCGACAGCGGCGCTGGACGGTGGACATCGAATCGGCGGATGTGGCCGACGAATTTGCTGTGCTGCCGACGGCCACCGACGGCGACCCGACGGCCGACCGCGAAGAGCGCATCAGCCGACTGGAGGAGGCCGTGGACAGGCTCGCCGAGGACGACCAGACGCTGCTCCACCTCTACTACTACGACGACCGACCGCTGCGAGAAATCGCCTACATCATGGATGCAGACCCCAACGCCCTGAGCGTCAGACTGCATCGAATACGCAAGAAACTTCAGACAATGATAAACGAAAGCGAACATGAATGAATGGAATGACAGTGAACTGCGCGAAGCCCTGCGCCGACGGGAGGCCCGCCGGCCGAGAACGGAGGTGACGGAGGATTTCGTGAACGACGTGATGCGGGAGATAGAGGCCCGTGAGCACCCCCGGCGGCAGGAGGCTTCCGTGAATCGGC
>CAMOQW010000092.1 GCA_946623195.1 uncultured Prevotella sp. | reverse complement strand
AAGGGCAGATTCTCTATGACGGACGCGACTTCGTGCAGATGTCAAAATCGGAAAAAGTACACATGCGTCGCGAGATGGGCATGATATTCCAGTCGGCAGCTCTCTTCGACTCGCTGACGGTATTGGAAAACGTGATGTTTCCGCTGGACATGTTCTCCACGATGAACCTGCGCGAACGGCAGAAGCGGGCAATGGACTGTCTGGCCCGCGTCAACCTGGTGGGTGCCGAAGGGAAGTTTCCCGGTGAGATATCCGGAGGTATGCAGAAGCGCGTAGCCATCGCACGGGCTATCTCCATGAATCCCAAATACTTGTTCTGCGACGAGCCGAACAGCGGACTGGACCCCAAGACATCGCTGGTGATTGACGAACTGCTGCACTCCATCACTCGGGAGTTTAACATGACGACCATCATCAACACCCACGACATGAACTCGGTGATGGGTATTGGCGAGAACATCATCTTCATCTACGAAGGACACAAGGAATGGCAGGGGATGTCAGGCGACATCATGGAATCGCCCAACAAACGGCTGACCGACTTCATCTTTGCCAGCGACCTGCTGAAGGAGATGCGTGAGGCGGTGACTCACCACGAGAAGTAATGCCCCCGCTACGACAACAGACGGCGGGAAAAATAGCGTACGGGATACCAGACGGAAAGGAAGCCGACGGCCAATACGGTCATGAAAATAAGGACGATATCCCACGGATGGACGCTGACGGGATAGGCATTGACAACAAACGAACCTTCACTGGTGCCAAGACGCACGATGCCGTACTGCTGCTGCAGCAGACAGAGCAAGAGTCCGATGGCAATGCCGAGAATGGCACCGATGAAACTAATCATGCGACCTTCGAAAAGGAATATCCGGCTGATTTGGCGGTCGCTGGCACCTAAATTGCGGAGGGTGACGACATCGTTGCGCTTGTCGATAATCAGCATCGACAGCGAACCAATGATATTGAAACAGGCTATCATGAGGATAAAGGTCAGGAAAATGTAGGCTATCAGCTTCTCAACCTTCATAATGCGAAACGTGTCGTCCTGCTGCTCATAGCGGTCGGAAACGGTGTACTTGCCACCAGCCAACTGCTGCATAGTCTGTTTCACACGATCGAAATCGCTGCCGGGTTTCAGGCGCAGTTCCAATGAAGACAACATGCCGTCCTGCTGAAACAGACTGCGGGCAAAAGTCAGAGAAGTAAGAATATAGTTCTTGTCGTACTTGCCCTGCTTCATGCAGAACACCACCCCTGGGGAGTATAGTTCGTCTTCCACAAAGCCTTCCTCGGGATTGGTCAAGTCCAACTGGCCTTCGCGACGGGGTGCATAGACCTTCAGCGGTTGCTGATAGGTGTAGCCAAGCCCCATCTGATAGGCAATGCCCAAGCCGGGAATGCCATAGTTGATATCGGCGGCATGTAGTTCGAAGACACCATCGCCCTCCAAGATCTCGCGGATATGGGTCAGCTTGTCGAAATTGTCTTCCACGCCCTTCACCTTGACCATCATCTGGCGGTCGCCATACATAATGAGGGCCTGGTCTTCGAGACATTCGGTGGCCACTTCTACTTCGGGCAGCTGACGGATCTTGGTCAGCACAGGGTCGGCAGCCGGAGCGGTCTTGCCCTTGACGGGCATCACCTTCAGCTGTGGGTCCATCTGGGTGAAGAACGACGCCACCAGGTCGTGGAAACCGTTAAACACCGAGAGCGTCACCACCAAGGCCATCGTAGCCACAGCAACACCCACCACAGAGATGGCGCTGATGACGTTGATAGCATGGGTAGACTTCTTGGAGAAGAGGTAACGCCGGGCTATGTAAAACGGGAAATTCATTCTTCACTCATCATTCTTCACTCATCATTTTTTAAGCAATTCGTCAATGCGATTAATATAGTCGAGCGAATCGTCAATAAAAAAGCGCAGTTCGGGAATAATACGCATCTGATGACGGACGCGGGTGCCTAACTCGTAACGTATCTGCTTCTCGTTCTTGGTGATGTTGTGAATCAGCTCCTCACCTCGCTCCGAAGGGAATATGCTCAGATAGGCCGTGCAGATGCTCAGATCGGGCGATATCTTGGTACGCGTCACGCTGACCATCACACCATGCATAGAGCGGGTCTGCTCCTGAAAGATGAGTGAGAGTTCCTTCTGGAGCAGACGGGCTATTTTGTTTTGTCGTGTCTCTTGCATATAAACATCTAATTATCAATTCATTTCTCAATTTCAAGCACCTCGACATCGAAGACCAGAGTGCTGAAGGGGGGAATCTTACCAGCACCACGGGCTCCATAGCCTAACTCCTGAGGGATGTAGAGTTGCCATTTGGAACCGACGGGCATCATGGTGAGTGCCTCCGTCCAGCCTTTGATGACCTGATTGGGGGCAAACGAGGTGGGCTGGCCACGCTGGTAGCTGCTGTCGAACACCGTGCCGTCGATGAGACGGCCCTCGTAGTGCACCTTCACCTTGTCGGTAGCTTTGGCCACGGCTCCAGTGCCTTGCTGCAACACCTTATACTGCAGTCCACTGGGAAGCACTACAACGCCTTCCTTCTGGGCATTCTGCTTCAGAAATTCCACGCCGGCGGCCTTCTGCTGTGCCTCCTTCTGCTGATGAATAGCGGTCACCCGCTTGTTGAGGAAGTCGTTAGCCAAGGCAGTTTTAAACAGGGTGGTATCGCCATGCAGGGCATCGAAGAGTCCTTGGTAGGCCAAGTGGTACTGCAAGGAATCGGGGGTGTCCTTCAACTCTCCGGCCAGCCCGCCTAAGAAACGCTCACGGATGATGCCGGCCAACACGTAGCCTGCGGTATAGCTCAATGAGTCGCTGCCCGTCAGCAGCTGAACGGTATGGGCTGACGGCTGCTGTTTCTTGTCTTTCTTGGCGGCCTCAGCAGTAGACAAAATAGCACCCGCCACAAAAAGGGCGAGTGCTACTGTGATAGCTTTCTTCATTACTTCTTAGGATCTACTTCGAGCAGTTCAATCTTGAAAATCAGCATGGAGAAGGGCTTGATGTCTGCACCCTGCTGACGCTCACCATAGGCCAGCTCCTGGGGAATGTAAACCTCCCAGATAGAGCCTGCAGGCATGTGAACCAGGGCGTCGGTCCAACCTTTGATAACCTGATTGGCACGGAAATCGGTGGGCTGGCCGCGCTTGTAAGAGCTGTCGAACACCTTGCCGTCCATCGTCTTACCCTCGTAGTGAACTTTTACGCGAGAGGTGTCCTTAGGCATAGCACCGGTACCCTCCTTGATGACCTTGTACTGTACACCGCTGGGCAACACCTTGACTCCTTCCTTCTTGGCATTGGCCTTCAGGAACTCTTCACCGGCCTTCTTGTTGGGACCAAACTCTTTCTCCATGTTCTTGGCCTTGATGGCACGCATCATCGTCTGAGCCAACTGCTGAGCAGAGTCAACAGACATAAGGCCTCCCTTGCCGATGGTACCGCTGATGAAACCGGCCATGAAGTTCTTCAGGGAAATGGTCTTGGTGGAGTCCTCACCAAACAGCTCGTGGTTGATGCCCTTCACCATCTGGCCGGAAATCTGCTGACCAATCTGGATACCGGCATAGTAGGCGGCTTTCTTCTTGTCGTCGCCAGCATTGGCACCTTCATTCAGACCCCTGACAAACTCGTCCATGTAGGTGGTGTCAACACCTAAGCGACCTACGAGATAATCCTTCAGACCCTGAGTCTGGGCCATACCAATGGCATAGCTGACGGTATCAACATCGGTTCTCAGACTTGCCTTGGGAGCACCATTGCCGCATGACCACATCATGACGGCTGCTACAGCTGCAATAGCTGCAAAAGTAAACTTTTTCATTGCTTTGTGTATATTACATTACTTGAATTAATTCCACATCGAATATCAGCGCGGCATAGGGAGGAATCGACTGTCCGGCACCACCTTCGCCGTAAGCCAGGCGATAGGGGATGAAGAAACGGTACTTGGCACCCTCCTGCATCAGCTGCAAGCCCTCGGTCCAACCTGCTATCACCTGCTGAAGTCCGAACACGGCGGGCTCACCACGCTGTACGCTGGAATCAAACACAGTACCATCAATGAGGAAACCTTCATAGTGGCACTTCACCGAATCCTTGGCAGTGGGTTTCTTGCCATTGCCTTCTTTCAACACCTGATACTGCAGGCCACTGGGCAACGTCACCACGCCCTGCTTCTTAGCGTTCTCTGACAGATATTTCTCGCCAGCCTCCTTATGGACCTTACCGGCCTCTTGGCGCTGCTTGTTGATTTTTTCTTCTTGTTGGGCGAAATACTCCTGAACGATGCGCTGAGCATCAGAACTCTTCACCTTCAGCTCGTTGCCGGATATCACATCCTTGACGGCCTGTGCAAAATCGTCGATATTCAGGGCTGAGCCACCCATGTTTGCCAACTGGTGGCCAATGCCAATACCCAGTGCATAACTTACTTTATCCATACCTCTTATACCTTATTTTATTAAAATCGGGCGCAAAGGTACAAATATTCTGCGATTTATGAGCGATATTTCGAGAAAAATTGCTAATTTTGTGCATTCTTAATACTTGGCTTATGAAAAAGATAGTTGTTTTGACGGGTGCCGGCATGTCCGTAGAAAGTGGATTGAAGACGTTCCGCGATGCCGACGGTTTGTGGGAGGAGTACCCTGTACAGCAAGTGGCTACACACGAAGGATGGCTGCAAGACCCCACACTGGTGACGAAGTTCTATAACATGCTACGCAAGAAATGCTGGAACGTAAAACCCAACGAGGGCCACAAGTTGGTGGCTGCCCTGGAAGACAAATACGACGTGACGGTTGTAACGCAGAATGTTGACAACTTACACGAGATGGCGGGGTCAAAAAAAGTGATTCACCTGCACGGCGAACTGATGAAGGTATGTTCAAGCAACGACCCTGACGACCCACGCTACCAGCAATTACTGACACCCGACAACTGTGAGGTGGAACCTGGCACGAAGGCTGGCGACGGCTCTTTGCTGCGCCCGTTCATCGTATTTTTCGGCGAGGCAGTACCCAACATCACGATTGCTGCCGAAGCGTGTCAGCAGGCCGACATCTTCATCATCATCGGCACATCGCTCAACGTCTACCCCGCCGCAGGACTTATCCAGTACACGCGGCCCAACATCCCCGTCTACCTCATCGACCCCAAGCCCGTCAGCACGGGCAGCCGCCATGTGACACAGATTCAGAAGGGGGCCTCAGAAGGCATGAAGGAACTGGTTACTCTGCTTTAGCCCGCGCGCCATTCAGCAACCGCTGATATTCACCCGCAGTATTCAGGATTCGCTCGGCTTCACGC
>CAMOQW010000091.1 GCA_946623195.1 uncultured Prevotella sp. | reverse complement strand
AGCAGAACGAGTAACCCCGTCATGAGTGAGCCGTAACCTCACTGGGAGTGAGCCGCAACCTCACTGGGAGTGAGCCGTAACCTCGCTAGGAGTGAGCCGTAACCTCACTAAGAGTGAGCCGTAACCTCGTTTTTCTTGACAAAATGCGGCATCGGGAGTGAGCCGCTTCTCGCCGTGAGTCAAAATAACTCCCGATTTATTTTGTATTTCGCCCGATTTGCACTACCTTTGCAGCGTTCTAACTGAAAAGATATGGATTCAAAACTGGTTATATATAATACGCTCACGCGCCAGAAGGAGCGCTTCGAGCCGTTGAATGCCCCCCATGTGGGCATGTATGTATGTGGTCCCACCGTCTATGGCGACCCCCATCTGGGCCATGCGCGCCCCGCCATCACCTTCGACCTGGTGTTCCGCTACCTGAAACACCTGGGCTACAAGGTGCGCTACGTTCGCAACATCACCGACGTAGGCCATCTGGAGCACGATGCCGACGAGGGTGAAGACAAGATAGCCAAGAAGGCCCGTCTGGAGCAGTTGGAGCCGATGGAGATAGCGCAATACTACACCAACCGCTACCATGCGGCCATGGATGCGCTGAACGTGGAGCGCCCGTCCATCGAGCCACACGCCACAGGCCACATCATCGAACAGCAGCAACTGGTCCAACAGATTCTGGACCGTGGCTTTGCCTATGAGTCGAACGGCAGCATCTACTTCGACATCGAAGCCTATAACAAGCAATACAAATACGGTATCCTGTCGGGCCGCTCCTTAGAGAACATCAAGGACGAGAGCCGCGAACTGGCCGGCGTAGGTGAAAAGCACAACCAGGCCGACTTTGCGCTATGGAAGAAGGCTCAACCCGAGCACATTATGCGCTGGCCGTCGCCTTGGAGCGACGGATTTCCCGGCTGGCACTGTGAATGCACGGCCATGGGTCGCAAGTACTTAGGAGAGATGTTCGACATTCACGGTGGCGGCATGGACCTCATCTTCCCACACCACGAGTGCGAGATAGCCCAGGCTACGGCCTCGATGGGACATCCCGCCGTGAAGTACTGGATGCACAACAACATGCTGACCATCAACGGGCAGAAAATGGGTAAGTCGTACAACAACTTCATCACGCTGGAACAGTTCTTCACCGGCAACCACCCGCTGCTGGAGAAGGCCTACTCGCCCATGACCATCCGTTTCTTCATCCTGAGTGCTCACTATCGTGGAACGGTGGACTTCTCCAACGAAGCCCTGGCAGCTGCCGAGAAGGGACTGGAGAAACTGATGAATGCCATTGGCGACCTGGAGCGCATTGCCGCTGCACCACAATGTGATGCAGAAACGGAGAAAGTAGTCAGCAGCCTGCGCCAGAAGTGCTACGACGCCATGAACGACGACCTGGCCACCCCGCAAGTCATCAGCCATCTGTTTGAGGCGTGCACCACCATCAACAAACTGGTAGACCACAAGGCCACCATCTGTGCCGACTGTCTGAAAGAACTAAAGGAAGTGATGCACCTGTTTACCTTCGACATCTTAGGGCTGAAGGCCGAGAAGGCTGGTTCGAACGATGCCCGCGAGGAGGCCTTCGGCAAGGTGATGGACATGGTGCTGGAACTGCGCGCCAAAGCTAAGGCCAACAAAGACTGGGCTACGTCAGACAAGATTCGCGATGAGCTGTCTGCTGCTGGTTTCGAAGTCAAGGACACCAAGGACGGGGTCACCTGGAAGCTGAACAAGTAGCATATGCGTCTTTAGTCATATAGATGGCTATCACGTCCTGCCACATCTTGCTGACGGGCATATACACCAGTCCGCCGTCGGGACGACTGGTACCCCAGGAATTCTTCATCACATAGTAGCGGCGCTGCTGCTTGTCGCGAGCCAATCCCACCACCTCCATGGCGTGGCCCCTGCTTTCCCAGCATACCGGATGGCCGTGCTGCAAGGCGCTGTCCACGTGTTGACGCAGCGTATCCTTTGGCACGTTGAGCAGCCGGTTGTGCTCCCAATTGTCAGGCACGGGCACCTGCACCTTATTATAATAAGGAGAGTCTGCCACGCAGGTTAGCGACAGGTATTCGTCAGGAGCACAGACGGAGTGGGCAAACTCCAGCGGTGTATAGCGGGCTCCAAGCATAAAGACCCACTGCGGCGTGGGCAGTTCATCGGTGGCATCATCGGGCAGCACGTCGTAAGGTACGATGCCGTCGCGCTGGATGATGTTCAGCAGCGTCTGACACATGGCACGTTCAGACCGTCGGACAGGGTCTTTCCTAAGCATACGCCCCACATAGACCGCCGACAGATTGACAGAATCGCCGCGCACAATGTGTTCCGTCTCAATGGTGGCCAGCATAGCGTATGCCCAACAGAGTTCCGTCTTGCCCTGATTCTTCACAGGGGTCATGGGCAGCAGCACGTCGCAGGTATAGTCGGAAGGTGGCTGCTGTTGACAAGCCATCAACAGGCACACGACCCCCATCAGCCAGCATTTGCCGTTCATCACCACACGCGCTTCTTTCCGTCCTGAATGTAAATCTGCCTCTGCCCGGGCTTCGGCACCCGTCTGCCCTGCAGGTCATAGACGGGGGCTGCAGGACGTTCGTCGCTGATGACGGTATGGATGCCCGTATTACTGCCGAAAAAGCCAAGCCATGCAGACTTGTAGCTCTGTACGGCGCTCTTCAAGTCGGCTATCACACCGTCGTTCTTGTCTTCAGTGGTGTTGTCGAAGGTCCATGTAAAGTCGCCATGCTGCATACGTCCTGCTCCGTAGGCACCGGTCACGATGGCAGGAACATCGGCAGCGGCATCGGGGGTATAGTCATACATCACCTCGCTGTTGGTGTCGAAGTTGTCGTAGCCGGTACCGCCCGCTTTAGCCTTCACCTCGGCAGGCACCTGGTCGCCACGCTGAACGGCCTCCCAGCAGTCCCATTCGGTGGCATTCTGTTGATAGGTCACGAGACGGGTGGCACCTGTGACGGCATTGCCAAACGACTTGATGACTCCACCGTTCTCGCTGCTGAACGTTCCCTTGCCGCCACCGGCCACATCAGAACCCTGCAGCGAAATCAGCATGGGATACTTGCAGTTGCGGAAGTGGTTGTTTTCCACAAAAGCCGAAGCGCCATAGGTCACACCCACCCCGTACTTGGAATTGCCGTCGAAGTAGTTGTTCCACACATGCACCGACATGGTGCGGATGCGAGGATGGCGCGAGTCGGAATGGTCGAACCAGTTGTGGTGATAGGTGATGTAGTTGGGGTCCGTCTCGCTCTTCATACCGCAGAGCGACGCCTTGCCGCTGTCCCAGAGGTGGTTGTAGCTGATGGTCAGATAACGCGAGTTGCCCTTCATGTCGATGGTGCCGTCGCCTTTCATCTGGTCGGAGTCGCTGCCCGGCTGTCCATAGAACAGGTCGATGTTGTGAACCCATACCGACTCGTTCTTGGTGTCGATGCTGATGCAGTCGTCCATACACCACATGATGGCGAAGTTGCGTAACTCGACGGAAGCTGTATTGCGCAGCAGGAAACCGAAACCCCAGACGGTGGCATCGTTGCCCACGCCCTCGATGGTGATATTCATCTTCTGATAATCCTTGGCGCCCTTGATTTGCAGGCCTTCGGCAGAACTGAGAAACTCGTCCATTTCCGAAGCATGGATGGTGCCGATGATGCGGATGCAGAGCGGACGCTTGTCGAAGCTGCCGTTGGCATCACCCTTCTGATAGCCGTAAAGAATCTGTTGCAGTCCTTTGTAGGTGGCAGTCTTGCCACTACTATTGGTAGCCACGTCAAGCGACACCGTCTTGGCATTGTCACCCCAGACGTACACCACACGGGCATTCTGCTTCAGCGTGCCGTCATGATTATAGGCTCCTATGCCCGTCTCGCCAGCCCGCTTATGGGCAAAGCCGGAGCGGTCGTGAGCTTTCACTTCCACTGCTTCCGACGTGGCAGCATCCTCTGTCACCTCGCCAGTACCGCTGACGGGCACCACCTTGAAACGATAGCTGCCTGCCTTCAGGCCCAGCGCATCGGCACGGCCGTGGTCAGGATATTCGCGCACCAGTTCATCGTCCAATTTGGTCCACGATTCCTGGTCGGTACCGCTTACATACACATGATACTGCAGTCCGGCTGTCTTCTGCCACTCCACGTAACCACTCTCCAGCCATCCACCCTGTGACGTAATGTCCACTGGCGCAGCCTGCAGGGCTGCTGTCATCAGCATCCCTAAGATGCTCAACACATTCCTTTTCATCATCGTTCGTTGCTTGTTTTTGAGTTGCAAAGATACAAAATCCTTCTGATACCGGCAAGACTTAA
Organism: uncultured Prevotella sp.; assembly: GCA_946623195.1. Next base: position 1,097 of record CAMOQW010000091.1, on the reverse strand, counting down.
CAGGAAAAAACATTAACGACTGTTTCCCAGATGGAGTCGAAAACCCACCTGGAGGTTCCAGCTGGTGGGTTTGTCCTTGAAAAAGTTCTGCATCCCGCTGCCATTGTCAAAATAGTAACGCAAGCCAGGTTCGGCATAGATACCCAGCAGGGGAACGACCTGGTATTCTACGCCCATGCTGCCCCCTACGGACCATTGCATCCGGTCTTTCTTCATCTCCTGACCATTGGTTGGGCATGTCGTTGATGCTGATGTAGTGGTCGGCAAGGGTTACTTCCGTGTTGGCCACCACTTGCTTGTTGATGACCCAGTTGGCTTCATAAGCGGCATTATCCGTCTGGTGGCCACTCATACCATCGTTCGCCGATGCGTACAGCTCGTTTGACTCTTCACCTGATGAACATGCCGCTATCAGCAAGCAAGCTATCAGTATAACACTCCATTGCTTCATAGTTACTCTTGTTTATTTATTAAACTAAGGGACGCGCGAAACCTTGCACCGCCCCTAAACAGACTAACCTTTCTTAACCTTCTGCCATGCAATATTATGCCATCTTACGAGTTTAATTAACAGATGTACTTTAAAACCTACTATATGAAACAGACAGTTCTATGGGCAGCCATCGCCCTGATGATGGCAGCTTGCAGCAGTGATGACGGGAGCAAAGCAGAGCCAGTCATCTGCCCCACAACCATTGACCTGACACGTGGCGAACAGCAATTAGTGAACAGCAACAACGACTTTGCCTTCAATCTGATGCGTCAAGTGACCACTGGCGAGCAATACACGCAGAGTAAGATACTGTCGCCCATCAGCATCACATACGCTCTTGGCATGCTAAACAACGGGGCAGCCGGTGAAACGCGGCAGCAAATCAATCAGGTGTTGGGCTTCCAAACGGCAAGTGAAGCTAACAATTTCTGCAGGAAGATGCTGACAGCAGCCCCCGGACTGGACCCGCAGACCAAAGTACTTATCAGTAATACCATCTTTCTGAACAAGCCCTACATACTGAAGCCCGCCTTCGTACAGACGGCCAATGACTATTATGACGCCCAGCCTGAGACACGCGACTTCCACGACGGACAAACCGCCG
>CAMOQW010000090.1 GCA_946623195.1 uncultured Prevotella sp. | reverse complement strand
CCCTCCATCAGCCGCTCGCCCAGGGCCTGCAACTTGGCATCCAGGGCCAGCGTCAGGTTCTTGCCGGCCACGGGACGCTTGTCGAACTTGCCGTTCTGGTAGTGGCCCTGCACGCGGCCGTGGGCATCGCGCAGCAGGATTTTCATGCCCTTCTCGCCACGCAGCTGCTTCTCGTAGCTGCGCTCCACGCCCAGCTTGCCGATGTAGTCGCCGGGCTGATAGTATTCGTCGGCTTCGATGTCGGCCGGCGACACCTCGGCCACGTCGCCCAGCACATGGGCGGCAAAGGGGTATTCATACTGCCGGATGCTGCGGCGCTGGATATAGAAGCCGGGAAAGCGGAACATCTTCTCCTGGAACACGGAGAAGTCCTTGTCTGACAGCTGGCTCATAAACACCTGCTGCGTAAAGCGGGAGTAGCCGGGATTCTTGTTGCGGTCCTTGATGGTGGCCATGCGGCTGTCGAACTCCTCCTTGGTGATATTCAGCACGTTGCAGAAGTCGGCAGTATCGAGCCGGTCCTTGGCCTCATTCATCACCACCATGATGTCGTAGGCAGGCTGGTTGTAGACCAGCAGCTTGCCATTGCGGTCGAAGATGCCGCCACGGGCCGGAAACTCCACCTGCTTGAGGAAGGCATTGGAGTCGGCACTCTTCTTATAGTCGTCGCTGGTAATCTGGAGCTGGAACAGACGGAGGATGTAGACCACCACAATCAGTATGGCCACACCGCCTATCACATAGCGTCTGCCGTCATATCCGATGTCCCTCATTGCTTGCCGTGATTAATGATGTCGGCTGCCTCCTCAATGGTATAGATGAGCATCAGCGTAATCAGTGTACTGGTGACCACATACAAGGCCCACTCCATGACGTCGAAGAAGTTGAAGAGTTCCAGCGTGAAGAACACCATGCAATAGAACAGCACCAGCGTCACGATGTAGTAGGCGTATTTCGTACGTCCCAGGTTGGTCAGCGAGGGTTCCAGGGTTTCTGCCGAGTCGCGGGGCACGAAGAGCTGGAAATAGTAGGGCTGTATGGCGGCTATCAGCGTGAGCGATGCCGACGTCAGTCCCGGTGTGTTGGAGAAGGTGTCGATGACCAGCCCCAGCAGGAAGCTCCACAGCAGCACGCCCCACTTGGGATAGTTGAGCGGAAACATGGCGACAAAATAGACATAGAACAGCGGAGTGGCATAGCCAAACAGGTGGATACGCCCCAGCATGATGGCCTGAGCCACTGCAAAGAAGAAGAACCAAACAATACGTTTTATCAGATCCGATGTCATAACTCTCTCTCTCCTCCTAACTACTCATTCACGTTCAGACGCAGGGAGTCGCGGGCGGCCTGCATGATGCGCATGCGCTCGGCTATCGACTTGTCGCTGATGACCACGACGTCGCGCAGGTTGCCGAAGTCGGTGCTCAACCGTACCTTCAGCTTATACGACAGGCCATCGCTCGAATTGTAGACCTCCTCAATCTGGCCCACCAGCACGCCCTGCGGGAAAATGCTGCTATAGCCGTTGGTCTCCACCCAGTCGCCGCGCTTGAAGCGGGCATGGCGCGGAATATCCTCCACGAAGGCATGGCCGGCATCCTTGCCGTACCAGCGCAACACGCCGAAATAGCCGGTGCCACGGATGGTACAGCTGATGCGCGACGACGTCACGTTCAGCACAGGAATCACCACCGAATAGTGGCTGCCGGTCAGGAAGGTGACGCCCACGATGCCGCGCCCGCAGGCCACGCCCATGCCCGGCTCCACGCCGTCGGCGCTGCCCCGGTCGATGGTCATCAGGTTGTTGGCCTTGTGCAGCTCGCTGGCCACCACCTTGGCAGGAATCAGCTTGTATTGGCTCAATGAGTCTAACCGCCGCTGGCCTTCGGCATCAGCCGACTCAGTGGCCTCGCCGTAGAGACGGCGCAACTGGGCCAGCTGGCGCTCCATGTAATAGTTGCGGAGCGTCAGCTCTTCGTTCACCTTGGCCAGCGAGAAGAACGACTCGATGGCCGAGAAGCGGTCGTAGACGTAGCCCGTCACGGCATTGGCCGACGAGAACCACACGCTGCCCTGATAGCTGTTGTACTGAAACAACAGCACAGCACTGACAGCCTCAAGCACTACGAACAGAATCCAGTGGTGATACTTGAAGAGGAAGTCCAGCAGGTTTTTCATTCAGCTTCCGGCTTATCGCATCAGGAACGAGAAGTTGTTCACATTCTTCAGCGCCACACCGGCACCCTTGGCCACGGAGTGCAGCGGGTCTTCGGCAATATGGAAGGGAATGTTGATCTTGTCGGCCAGACGCACGTCGAGACCGCGCAGCAGGGCACCGCCGCCCGTCAGCCAGATGCCGTTCTTCACGATGTCGGCATACAGCTCGGGGGGTGTGTTCTCCAGTGCGGAGAGCACGGCGCTCTCTATCTTGGCCACGGTCTTGTCGATGCAATGGGCTATCTCCTGATAGCACACCTCGACCTCCATGGGCAGTGCGGTGATGCGGTTCGGGCCGTGAACCACGTAGTTCTCGGGGGCATCCTCGCCCAGGTCGGTCAGTGCCGAACCTACGGCTATCTTGATGCGCTCGGCCATACGCTCGGAAACCTTCACGTTGTGCTGGCGCGACATGTACTCCTGGATGTCGGAGGTCAGGTCGTCGCCGGCCGTGCGGATGGAGTTGTTCGACACGATGCCGCCCAGCGAGATGACGGCAATCTCGGTACTGCCGCCGCCGATGTCGACAATCATGTTACCCTCCGGGGCCTCCACGTCGATGCCTACGCCAATGGCGGCAGCCATCGGCTCGAAAATCAGGTACACGTCGCGGCCGTTGGCATGTTCTGCTGAGTCGCGCACGGCACGCAGCTCCACCTCGGTAGAACCCGACGGCACGCCAATCACCATGCGCAGCGAGGGCGAGAACAGGCGCGAGCCCGTGTGCACCATCTTGATCAGTCCGCGCATCATCTGCTCACAGGCAGAGAAGTCGGCTATCACACCGTCGCGCAGCGGGCGCACGGTGCGGATGTTATCGTGTGTCTTCTCATACATCATCTTGGCCTGCGAGCCCACAGCTATCATCTTGTCTGTGTGGCGCTCAAGCGCTACTACCGACGGCTCGTCGACCACTATCTTATCATCACAGACTATAATGGTGTTGGCCGTGCCAAGGTCCATGGCTATCTCCTGGACAAAACTGAAAAATCCCATTCTAACTTCTAATTTTGACTGTTTACAATCCTTTTACTTCTCAAACCATGCGTGGATGGCAGTATCATAGTGGGAGCTGACGCCAAAGGCCCGCGTGGCCAGCAGGCGGCGCTGTTCCTTGGTGGTCATGGCACCCTGCTTGTTCAGTATGTCGAGCAGCACGCCGTATTCGGCCTTCGACGGAACGATGACCACATCGTTGAAGTTCTTCGCTCCGGCACGAATCAGCGAGATGCCGCCAATGTCAATCTTCTCGATGATGTCTTCCTCGGAAGCTCCGCTGGCTACGGTCTGTTCGAAGGGATAGAGGTCGACGATGACCAGGTCGATTTCGGGAATCTCGTATGCTGCCATCTGCGCGCGGTCGCCCTCGTTGTCGCGACGTGCCAGGATGCCGCCGAACACCTTCGGATGCAGCGTCTTCACACGACCGCCGAGAATGGAGGGATAGGTCGTCACGTTTTCCACTTTCTCGCAAGCGTAGCCCAGCGATTCGATAAAGGTCTGTGTGCCACCGGTCGACAAGAACTTCACGCCCTCGTCGTTGAGTTTCTTGAGCAGCTCCTCCAGTCCATCCTTGTGGAATACGGAGATGAGCGCTGTCTTAATCTTCTTGTTGTCTGCCATAAAATTGATATAACGTTATATAATTTCTGATTCGGACTGCAAAATTACAAAAAAGACGGCATAACGCAATATGTTTCCCCAAAAAAATTTTCTCTACGCCTTATTAAATAATGTACATCAAGTCTGCCGGATGCTGACGAAGGGGGCAAAACGTGTTCGTTTTCGGAAAATAATTCTCCGTTTGTTCGGCAGTTTCATGGAAAAATTGTAACTTTGCACCCGAACATTCAACCAATATCAATAATATGAAGAAGAAATCAACCCTGATGGCGCTCCTTGCCATCGCCGTGATGACCGTCCGCGCCGGCGGTCTGATGACCAACACCAACTATCACATTGCCTTCGACCGCATGATGGCCCGCGGAGCCACCTTCGACATCGATGCAGCATTCTCCAATCCGGCCGGACTGGCATGGGGCCACGAGGGATGGCAACTGTCGCTCAACTTCCAGAAACCCTGGCAGCACCGCGACATCCGGCTGACAGCACCCTACCACCAGGAGTTCGAGGGCATCGCCTCGGCACCCATCGTGCCGGCTCTGTTTGCCAGCTACAAGCACGACCGACTGGCCCTGTCGGCCATGATCGGCATCGTGGGCAGCGGCGGGTTCGTGGAGTATGATGCCGGAGTACCCATGTTCAACGTCGTGCTGGCGGGCATGTTGGCACAGAAGGGCATCACCCCCGACCAGTACACACTGGACACGCAGATGAAGGGCAAGCAGTACATCTACGGCGGACAGCTGAACGTCACCTACCGACTGCTGGACAACCTGGCCGTGGCGGCAGGATTCCGCGCCAACTACTACGACGGCTACTACCGGGGCCACGTGGTGGCAGCAGGACATCCGCTGCTGGGCGAGCTGGCATCGATGAAACTCGACGTCAACCAGCGCGGATGGGGCTTTACGCCCATTGTCAGCATCGACTTCCACCAAGGTCCGCTGACGCTGGCGGCACGCTATGAGTTCCGCACCAAAATCAATGTGCCCAACGACACCAAGACCCTGGAGGCCGGACTGGGCGACAAGGTGACGGCACTGCTGATGCAGACCGACCCGGCCAGTCTGCAGGCCATCGGACAGGCGCTGGGCAGCAAGACGCTGGCCTACCAGGACGGCCAGAAGACGCGCTACGACATGCCGGCACTGCTCTCCGTGGCGGCAGGCTATGCCTTCGCCGACAACATCCGCGCCACACTGGAATACCACTTCTTCGACGACAAGCACGCCAAGATGGCCAACGACCGCCAGGAGAAGCTCACCCACGGCACGCATGAGTTTCTGGCCGGCGTGGAGGGCGACATCAACGACCGCTGGACGCTCAGCTGCGGTATGCAGCGCACCGACTACGGACTGAGCGACGACTATCAGCAGAACACCTCCTTTGCCTGCGACAGCTGGAGCTTCGGCATGGGCTGCGCCGTCAACATCACCAAGCAGCTGCGCCTCAACGCGGGCTACTTCCTGTCTATCTACGACGACTACACCAAGGAGTGCAATGCAGCCCGCGACGGCTACAATGGCCGCGAGGTCTACTCACGCACCAACCACGTCATCGGACTGGGTATCGACTATAAGTTCTAAAAAACGGGGGTATTCCGCAATAACCCAAGGTTATTGAGCAATAACCTGCCTTTATTCCGAAATAACCCGCCCTTATTGCTCAATAAGGGCGGGTTATTTACTGATATGGAGCAG
>CAMOQW010000089.1 GCA_946623195.1 uncultured Prevotella sp. | reverse complement strand
CTTGAGGAGAGCAATCAGAAGCTCAAGAAGACTATTAGTATGTTGCTGAAAGCGGGTATGACGCCAGAAGCCATTGCCCATGATTTGGGTGAAAGCATTGAGACGGTGAAACAGCTGATGTAGGGTGCTGCCCAGCAAGGCTTTAGACTAGAGTCCAGATGAAATGAGAATAGTCTCGCAAGGGAGCGGCTGTTCCCTTTGAGGAAAAAAGAAAAGTAACTAAATGAAGAAAACCGAATATGAAGAAACTGTCACCTATATTATCCGTGATGCTCGCCATTCTGATGCCGAGCCAGTTGAAGGCCCAGGAGGCATATGCCGTGCTAACAGGTGACACCCTGTTGACATTCTACTATGATGATAAGAAGGCAGAACGCAATGGAATGGATGTCGGACCGTTTGCAATTCCGCAATCACGTGGATGGTACGAAACAAAAGGATCTTACGTGAGAAATGGCAAAAAAGTGGTGATAAAATAAAACTTTTTCAGACTTCAAACGTCTATATATATAAATAAGGTATATGAGAAAACTGATATGTTGCATACTGCTCACGCTGCCGCTCTGGGTGATGGCCCAGGGCGGAGGGCAGGCAGATGCTGTGAAGGCTGACCCCAACTACCTGTGGGGTGAGGGTCACGGAGCCACTGTGAAGGAGGCCGACAACAATGCGCTGGCCGACCTGATGAGTAAGATTTCGGTGCAGATTGAAAGCGACTTCACCATTGACGAGCGTGAGGTGAACACCGCCGAAGGCAACGATGCCCAGTCGACGGTGTCGAATGTGGTGCGCACCTATTCACAGGGTACGCTGAGGAATACCCAGAACGTCATCGTGAGTGCCGAACCCCAGGCCGTCGTGGTGCGCTACATCAAGCGCTCGGAGCTGGACAAGGCGTTCAAGGAGCGAGAGGAACTCATCATGAGCTACGTCTATAGTGCCATGAATGCTGAGAAACTTGGGCGACTGGATGCCTGTCTGCGCAGCTACTATTGGGCATCGTGCCTGTTAAAGAGTATGCCCAATGCCAGCAGCATCAAGATGACCGTCGACGGCATCAAGTATCCGCTGACGATGTGGATTCCGGAACAGCTCCGCACGGTGATGGGGCAGATTAAACCCGAGGTGACCAAAGTGGAGGACCAGGAGGTGAGCCTGCTGTTTACCTATAAGGAAAAGCCTGTGACCAGTCTCGACTTCCACTACTGGGACGGTCGCGAGTGGAGCAACATCTATTCTGCCAAGGACGGTATGATGCAGGTCGAGATGATGCCCACGACGCCCACCGACAAGATTCAGTTGCAGTATGAATATGAGTTCAAGGGCCAGATGCGCCTGGAGGCTGAACTGGAGAAGGTGATGCACATCTTCAAGAGCACACCCTACAAGGAAGCCACCGTGACGGTGCAGACGGGCAAGAAGTCGGAACAGAAGCAGGCGATGGCTACACTGCAGGCTGCCGTGACGAACATGAGTGTGGCTACTCATGCCGTCCAGGTGGCGCAGCCCAAGAACTTCGTGAAGACGGTTGACGTCATCGTCAGCGCCATCAAGCAGAAGAACTATCAGGCCGTGTCGACCTATTTTACGCCGGAAGGCTTCAATATGTTCGACAAGCTAGTGAACTATGGCAATGCCACCGTGATGGGTAATCCGCAGCTGAAGTTCTACCAGCTGGGCGACCGCACCATCTGTCGGTCGGTGCCTATGCGCTTCTCGTTCAAGAACAACAACCGCGCCTTCGTGGAGGATGTCACCTTCACCTTCAATAAGGACGAGAAGATAGAGTCGGTAGCCTTCGGGCTCGACAAGGCGGCCCGTGACGACATCTTCAACCGCGATGCTGCTGGATGGAACGACTCGGTGCGCATGGTGATTGCCACCTTCCTGGAAAACTATAAGACGGCCTTCGCACTGAAGCGCTTGGACTATATCAAGAGCATCTTTGACGACGATGCCATCATCATCGTAGGCCACGTCACCAAGCATGCTGCTCGCAAGGGCGAGAATGCCAAGTATATCGACAACGAGATGGTGAAGTACACGCGGCAGGACAAGCAGACCTATCTGGCTAATTTGGAGAAGAGCTTCAGGAGCAACCAGTTCATCAATATCCGCTTTGCTGACAATGAGGTGAAGAAGATGGGCAAGGGCGGCGACACCTTCGGCATCCTGATTCACCAGGACTACTACTCGTCGAACTACGGCGATACGGGCTACCTGTTCCTGATGGTAGACCTCAATGATATTGACCAGCCGTGCATCAAGGTGCGAACGTGGCAGCCCCACCGCGACTCGAACATCAACGGCAACTTTGAGAAAGACGATCCCTATTATGGACTGATATACGGAGGAAACTTCGACTAACGAGAACAGAAAACTATTATTGTATCACTAAAACTTAATGATTATGAAGAAATTAATGATGATGATGATGGCTGTCTGCATGATGGTGACGACGGCACAGGCACAGGGGCTGACCAAGGAACAGGCCAAGGCCGTGAACAAGGAAGTGAAGAAGAAGCTGAAGGAACTGAAGAAGGACGGCTATCAGATTTTCGGTTCTTCTCGTACGCTGGAGGCTGTGCTGACCAAGCACTATACTACTCTGGAGACCGAAGGCGACAAGGTGTTAGAGATCGTGGGATTCTCTACAGCCAAGTCGGCTAACCTGGCTGCCGCTGCCGCCCAAAACAGTGCTGCCAACCGCTATGCTACGACAGCTGGTCAGCTGGTGAAGGGCCGCATCCTCAGCGATATGGCTAACGACGTGTCTAACCCCGAGGCAGAATTTGATAAGTTCTATGCTGCCTACGAGGGCAAGGTGCAGCAGGAAATCCGTGGCGAGCTGCGCCCCAGCTTTAGCGTGAAGCATAACAACCCTGACGGCACCATCTCTGTGCAGGCTTTCTACATTGTCAATGAGGATGCTGCCAGCCGTGCCCGTATCAAGGCTTTTGAGAATTCCAAGAACGAGTCGGCTGCTGCTCAGAAGTACGCGCAGAAGGTGTCTGACTTCATCAACGAACGTGTGGTTCCGGAGAACTAATCATGGCTGACAATACTCAGAATCAGGGACAGATGCAGATTGAGCTGTCGCAGGAGGTGGCGCAGGGCGAATATGCCAACTTCGCCATCATCACGCACTCCAGCAGTGATTTCATCCTCGACTTCGCCAGGGTGTTACCCGGAGTGCCCAAGGCACAGGTGAAGAGTCGCGTCATACTGGCTCCCGAACATGCCAAACGCCTGCTGGCTGCCTTGCAGGAGAACATCGTTCGCTACGAACGCAACTTCGGACCCATCAAGATTCCCAATCAAGAGCCGCGCACCATTGCCCCCTTCCCGGTAGGCAAAGGTGAGGCTTAAGAAGCAATTGGCGATGCCAATTAATCGTTAAAACGCTTATTTAATGTTAAAAATGTTAAGTAAGTGTTTTTTTGTTTACTATATATTAGGTGGTTCACGGAAAAGTTTGTACCTTTGCAGCCCAAAAGCGCCCAGTGTGTATGGGCGTATTATGTCAAGTTGAAATAGATATAACAATATAATAAATTAAAAACAAACAAATTATGCCTACAATTTCACAATTGGTAAGAAAAGGCAGAAAGGTGCTCGTTGACAAGAGCAAGTCGCCTGCGCTGGATTCATGTCCTCAGCGTCGTGGCGTTTGTGTCCGCGTCTACACAACGACCCCCAAGAAGCCTAATTCGGCTATGCGTAAGGTAGCCCGTGTTCGTCTGACAAATCAGAAGGAAGTTAACTCGTACATCCCCGGAGAGGGACACAACTTGCAGGAGCACAGCATCGTGCTGGTTCGTGGTGGTCGTGTGAAAGACCTTCCCGGTGTTCGTTATCACATCGTACGTGGTACGCTTGATACTGCCGGCGTCGCCAGCCGTACCCAGCGCCGTTCCAAGTATGGTGCCAAGCGTCCTAAGGCTAAGAAGTAATAATCGGAGAGGATTAGAAATCCATTGGGCGCACCAGTGGTGGTAACCCCACCGCTACCCTAAACAAAAACAAAGAAAAAACCGTTTTGCTGGAGAATTGTTACAGACAGGTTGAGTAAATGCTCGCGTGAGAGCGTTGAAGAACGAGAAAAGAACAGCCCCAAGCACAACATTAATTCAAGACAAAAATGAGAAAAGCAAAACCAAAGAAGAGAGTGATCTTGCCCGATCCAGTCTTCAACGACAAGAAAGTGTCGAAGTTTGTGAACCATCTGATGTATGATGGTAAGAAGTCTATCTCTTATGAGATTTTCTACAACGCCCTTGAGACCGTCAAGAGCAAGATGCAGAACGAGGAGAAGTCGGCTCTGGAAATTTGGAAGCAGGCCCTCGACAATATCACTCCCCAGGTGGAGGTGAAGAGTCGCCGTATCGGTGGTGCCACTTTCCAGGTGCCTACTGAGATTCGTCCTGACCGCAAGGAGAGCATCTCCATGAAGAATATGATTTCGTTTGCACGTAAGCGCAGTGGTAAGTCGATGGCCGACAAATTGGCTGCCGAAATCATGGATGCTTTCAATAGCCAGGGTGGTGCCTTCAAGCGTAAGGAAGATATGCACCGTATGGCTGAGGCTAACCGCGCATTCGCTCACTTCCGTTTCTAATATTAAATAGGTAATAAGGTAAAAGGATAAAAGAAATGGCAAATCGCGATTTACATTTGACCCGCAATATCGGTATTATGGCTCACATCGATGCCGGTAAGACCACCACGTCGGAGCGTATCCTGTTCTACACAGGTAAGACGCATAAGATTGGTGAGGTGCACGATGGTGCTGCTACCATGGACTGGATGGCTCAGGAGCAGGAGCGTGGTATCACTATCACGTCGGCTGCTACCACTTGTAACTGGACCTGGAAAGGCAAGCAGTTCAAGATTAACCTGATTGACACTCCGGGACACGTTGACTTCACCGCTGAGGTGGAGCGTTCGTTGCGTGTGTTGGACGGTGCCGTGGCTACTTACTCGGCTGCCGATGGCGTTCAGCCTCAGTCAGAGACTGTTTGGCGTCAGGCCGACAAGTATAATGTTCCCCGTATCGGCTATGTGAACAAGATGGACCGCTCGGGTGCCGACTTTTTCGAGACTGTTCAGCAGATGAAGGACATCTTGGGCGCCAACCCCGTGGTGATTCAGGTGCCTATCGGTGCTGAGGAGAACTTCAAGGGCGTGGTAGACCTGATTAAGATGAAGGCAATCCTGTGGCACGACGAGACCATGGGTGCTGAGTATGACATCGAGGAGATTCCCGCCGACCTGAAGGACGAGTGCGACGAGTGGCGCAACAAGCTGCTCGAGGCTGCTGCCGAATACGACGAGGCTCTCATGGAGAAATATTTCGATGACCCCAACAGCATTACTGAGGATGAAATCATCGCCGCTATCCGCAAGGGTACTATCTCGATGGCTTGCACCCCGATGATTTGCGGTTCTTCATATAAGAATAAGGGTGTGCAGCCCCTGCTCGACTATGTATGTGCTTTCCTTCCCGCTCCTGTCGATGTTGACGTAGTGATGGGTACCAACCCCAATACCGACGAGGAAGAGGGCCGCAAGCCCAGCGAGGACGAGCCTACAGCTGCTCTGGCATTCAAGATTGCCACCGACCCCTACATGGG
>CAMOQW010000088.1 GCA_946623195.1 uncultured Prevotella sp. | reverse complement strand
CCGAGGTAATGGAAAAGGAGAAAGTAAAGGAAAAGGCCGAGGTAAAGGAAAAGGAAAAAGTAAGGGAGAAGGAGACTGTAAGGGAGAAGGAGAAAGAGAAAGCGGAGACTCCCGCTGTAGCACCAGCTCCAGAGCCCAAGAAGGAGGAAGTGGCCAAGAAACTGAAGCAGCGCAAGAGTAAGGTGGCTCAGGAACTGGCTGATATCCGAGAGGGGAAGGTGGAGGAGACGCCAGACCGCGACGAACAACCTGTACAGGTCGATGCCGACTCAATACTGATGGCTGAGGCTACTGCCCAGCAACCCAGTGATGCACCTACCACCCCAACCACCCCTATATCACCTGCCACCACTACCTCCTCATCTCCAGCATCTGCTCCCGTTTTTAAGCTTCAGATTCTGGCCAGTGCTACCAAGCTTAAGCCCAATGATGCACAGCTGAAGGGACAGAAAGATGCTGACTACTATCAAGAGGGAGGATTGTATAAGTACACGCTGGGTGCTTCCGAGAACTACAACCAGATTTATCAGTTGCGTAAGGCGCAGCTGGCACGTTTTCCGCAGGCTTTCATCGTTGCCTTCAAGGACGGCAACAAGATGAACGTACAGGAGGCTATCAGAGAGTTTAAGAATAAGAAAAATAAATAATAATAGAAACGGATATGAAATTCTTTACGAAGGAAGTGAAGATAGCACTGGTGGCCATTTTCGGCATTGTGGTGCTTTTCTATGGTCTGCAGTTCCTGAAGGGACTTACCGTGTTCTCCAACGACTCCGAGTATTATGTGCTGTTTGACGATGTCAGCGGTTTGGCATCATCGTCGCCCGTCTATGCCAATGGCTATAAGGTTGGGGTGGTCAAGGACATAGAGTACGACTATTCCCCACAAGGCAAACTGGTGGCTCTGCTGGGACTCGACAAACAGATCCGTTTGCCGCGCGGCTCACAAGCTGAAATCTCCAGCGACCTGTTGGGCAATATCAAAATCAACTTGATTCTAGGCCAGGATCCCATCACCATGATGGCTCCCGGCGACACCCTTACGGGTGGCATAGAGCAAGGCATGATGGGCAAGTTGGGCAACATGGTGCCTGCCATTGAGGCTATCATGCCTAAACTCGACTCCATCATGACGAGCCTGAACCTGCTGTTGGCTGATCCGGCTCTTCGTAACACCCTGCACAATGTAGAGGGCATGACGGGGCATCTGAATGCTACCAGTCAGCAGCTCAGCCAACTGTCGGCGTCGCTCAACCGCGACGTGCCCGGCATGATGAAGAAGGCCGACGGTGTGCTGGATAATACCCAGCAGCTGACTGCAAACCTCTCGGCAGTCGACGTGGCAGCCATGACCGCTAAGGTCAACCAAACCCTGGCCAACGTGGAGCAGATGACTCAGAAGCTCAATAGCAACGAAGGCACGCTGGGATTGCTCATGCGCGATGCTACGCTCTATAACAACTTGAGTAGCACGGCAGCATCTGCCGACTCGCTGCTGATAGACCTCAAAGCCCATCCGAAACGCTACGTACACTTCTCCGTTTTCGGCAAAAAAGATAAGTAATCAGTACTTTAATTTTTATTTTGTCTAAATAGAGGGAGCCGTAGAGAGTTCTTCCGATGAGGGTGGCTCAAATACTTGATACTGTTTAAGTTCCAAGGTGTGAAAAAGTTAACATGCACGCGGCTCATTCCGTGTGCATGTATTGGTATAAGGTACGTGAAATCAAATACTTGCAAATTCGCAAGAGCAAAATGCCCATTGTCCAAAAGGGAACTAAGGTAAAATGCCATAAACAAGAAAGTTACGGACATTTTTATGTTCCTTGACTAAAAATGCAGATTTGTTTATTTCAGAAAAAATAGCGACCTTTGCACTTCGAAAAATAAAACTGACCATTTTACATATCGATTCATCTCGACTTGAGAGAATTAATAAATAAATAAGTAACGCCGCATGGGAAATAATCCAAAGGCGCTTTGGGACAACTGCCTTAAATTGATTAAGGAGAACGTCACGGAGCAGCAATTCAGAACCTGGTTTGAGCCAATCGTCTTCGAGCAGTACAACGAAGACAGCCGAACCTTGCTTGTACAGGTGCCGAGCAGGTACGTGTATGAGTATCTGGAGCAGTACTATGTGACGTTGTTGAGCAAGGTGCTGCGCCGTTGCTATGGTACCAGCGTACAGCTCAACTACCGTATTGTCGTTGATAAGAAGAACAAGATTACGGTGGACGAAGAGGGATGCGAACCCGTCAATATCGACACGCTGCAGCCCGCCGCCCTCATGGGCAACAAGGCTCCTACGGTGCTTGATGCTGCCATGCCTCAGGACTTGAACCCCCAGCTCGACATTCATATGACTTTCCAGAGCTTCATCGAGGGCGACTCCAACAAGTTGCCGCGCACGGTGGGGCTCTCCATTGCCGAGCATCCGGGCAAGTCGACCTTCAACCCCTTCTTTGTCTATGGTCCCTCAGGATGCGGCAAGACGCATCTGATCAATGCCATTGGCATACGCTGTAAGGAAATGTACCCGCGTAAGCGCGTGCTTTATGTCTCGGCGCGCCTGTTCCAGGTGCAGTACACGGATGCCGTCCGCCAGAATACGGTCAACGACTTCATCCAGTTCTACCAGAGCATCGACGTGCTGATAGTCGACGATATACAGGAGTGGGTGACGGCTTCCAAGACCCTCGATACGTTCTTCCATATCTTCGACCACCTGTTCCGTCTGGGCAAGCAGATAGTTTTGGCTTCCGACCGTCCGCCCGTAGACCTGTCGGGGGTCAAGGACCGTCTGCTGACACGCTTCTCCTGCGGACTGATTGCCGAGCTGGAAAAGCCCAATCTGCAGTTGTGCATCGATATCCTCAACGCTAAGTGCCGTCGCGACGGTCTGAAGATTCCCGAGGATGTTATCCAGTATATTGCCGAGACAGCCAATGGCAGCGTGCGCGACTTGGAGGGTGTCATTAATTCTCTGTTGGCCTACAGCGTGGTCTACAATTCTCCCGTTGACATGCGGCTGGCTGAGCGCATCATCAAGCGGGCAGTCAAGATTGACAACCATCCGCTGACCATCGACGACATTCTGGAGAATGTCTGTAACCATTATCATGTGTCGCCGCAACAGGTATTCAGCCGCTCTCGCAAGCGCGACTACGTGCTGGTGCGCCAAATCTCCATGTATCTGGCGCAGAAATACACGAAGATGCCTGCCTCGCGCATCGGCCAACTCATCGGTGGCCGCGACCATTCCACCGTTATCCACAGCTGTACGGCCATTGAGCAGCGCCTGAAGGTAGACAAGGCCTTCGTGGATGAACTCAACAGTATTGAGAACTCCTTTAAACTGAAGAAATAAAATAATCGGACAGCCCACGCAGGTTGTCCGATTTTCCGTCTTCCGACTATCCCCCTTACTTCAGGATGAAACCGCCGTTGGGCTGCATCACGACTTTGGCTCGTCCTTGCTTGTCTACTTTCAGTGGTTGCAGTTGGGCGTAGCCGTCTTTGCCATCGGTGTAGTAGCTGACGGTCTGTCCGGCCAGCATAGGCAGCTGAAGGGTCAGCTTCTTGGCCTGAGGCTCGGCATTCAGTCCGGCAATATACCATTGGGTGCCCTGTCGGCGGGCCAGTACGACGTAGCGTCCTGGGTAGCCGTCGATGTAGCGCGTCTCGTCCCATGTTGTGGGCAGTGCCTTCAGGAAGTCCAGCTCCACCTGGGGCAGTTCTGCGAGGTTGTTGGGCTGGATGGCCACACACTGGATGCTGGTCTGCATGGTGATGCCGCTGGCCATTTCGAAAACGTCGGTGGTCTTGCGCGTATGCCGGCTCTTGTTGTCGCGGCTCAGGTAGCGGTTCATGATGATGCCTCCCCAGTCCATGGTGGCCGTAGCATTACGGCAGAAGGGGTGCAGGGTCAGGTCGAAGGGTTCGCGGATGGCTGCCGCTTCGTTGAAGAACACATTCTCGGAAGCCAGCACGGCCTCTGACGCCACGTAGTTGGGATACATGCGCTCCCAGCCGCGGGGTAGGGTACAGCCGTGGAAGATGACCTGCAGTCCGTAGCGGTTGGCATCGCTCAGTATGTCTTCGTAGAGCTGCAGGGTGGGTTGCTTGTCGCCACCGAAGAAGTCTACCTTGATGCCTTTCACACCGATGCTCTTCAGCCATTTCATTTCCCGCTCGCGGGCTATGGCCGTGTTCATGCACTGGCGTGGTGTCTGCGGAGCATCGTTCTCGTAGCCGTTAGAGTTGTACCATAGCATCAGGTGTACGCCCTTCTGCTGTGCATATCGCGACAGTTCTGCGATGCGTTCGCGGCCAATCTGCGTGTCCCACCAGTTGTCCACCAGGCAGTATTCGTAACCCATGGCTGACGCCAGGTCGATGAACTGCACCTGGTCGTCCCAGTTGATGCTTTTGTCCTGCCAGATGAGCCACGACCACGTATAGCGTCCGGGCTGGTATGGCTGGGAGGGTTCGTAGAGCGGTTCCACCAGGTCGTAGCTGATGGTCGTTTCAACGATGGGTGCCAGCGATGTGCCTACGGTGATGGTGCGCCAGGGGGTGCTGCCAGGCAGCGCGATGCCGGCATGTGGCGTGCCCACGCCATTGTTCTCGCCTGCCATGGGGTAGGCTATGGTGTAGCCCGTCTCAGTCTGCCAGTCGCTCAGGTGTGAGCCTACATAGCCACCGTTGACGCCTGTCTCGCTGATGAGCAGCCAGCTGTCGCCGTTAGCCGACTGCAAGTGGAAGAGGGCCGGGAACACGTAGCCCTGGCCAAACTGTGAGCGGTCGGTCAGTGGCTTGTCGGCCTGATATTCTTCCTCGTAGCTGGGTTTGGTGCGTTCCCACCCCACCATCGGACCGCTCTGTGGCGACAGGAAGGTGGTGGTGCCGTCGGGCAGTCGGAACGATGATGCCTCGCCGGTGATGACGGCCGCCTTGGGGTTGTCCTCCTTCTGCCGATAGAGGGTGTAGCGGAATGCCACGTCATGGTTGGACACGAGGAATGTCACCGTCATGTCGTGTCCCTG
Source organism: uncultured Prevotella sp. (assembly GCA_946623195.1). Next base: position 593 of record CAMOQW010000088.1, on the reverse strand, counting down.
TCCGTTGGTCAGCGTCATGTCAATCCGGTTGGCCTGATAGTCGCTGTGGCTGGCTTTGGTGCGCGTCATGTCGTAGTGCTTCTCCACCTGACTCGTTTTCGACTCCTTCAGCGACAGCCCCTTGGCATAGTCGCCGATGTTGGTCTGCAGTCCCAGTTGCGACGGCATCAGCATCTGCTGTCCGTCGTACTGAATGCTGTAGCGGGCCAGCCCCTGTTCTACACTGATGTTCACGCTCAGTCGTCCGTCAGGCGACTGCACTTGTCGGTTCTCGGCCATTCCGGTTATAGGAATGAGCGGCATGGTGAGTAGCAGTATGTTTACTGCCCATGTTGTTAATCTTGCCATCATATCATATATAGAATTAATGTGATTCCCAGCAAATCCTTTGCCAGCGCAAAGGTATAAAAAATATCTGAAACAGAAAAGCTTTTTGTCAAGAAAAACGAGGTTACGGCTCACTCCCAGTGAGGTTACGGCTCACTCCCAGCGAGGTTACGGCTCACTCCCTGCGAGGTTACGGCTTAATAAGCGTGCCTTATTGCGGAATAAAGGCGGGTTATTGCCGGATAAAGGCGGGTTATTGCCGGATA
>CAMOQW010000087.1 GCA_946623195.1 uncultured Prevotella sp. | reverse complement strand
GTGGCCTGCTATCCCGAGAAGCACGAGGAGGCCCCCAACCTGGAGCGCGACATGGAGTATCTGAAGCAAAAGCAGGACCTGGGGGCACAATATGCCGTGACGCAGCTGTTCTTCGACAACGGGAAATACTTCGACTTCGTGGCGAAGGCCCGCCAGATGGGCATCACCATCCCCATCGTGCCGGGCATCAAGCCGATGGCCAAGCTGAGCCAGCTGACGGTGGTGCCCAAGACCTTCCACTGCGACATTCCCGAGGCCCTGGCCAAGGAGATTGTGAAATGCAAGACCGACGAGCAAGCCCGCCAGCTGGGCATTGAGTGGACCACGCGGCAGTGCCAGGAGCTGTACCAGCATGGCGTCAAGAACATCCATTTCTACACCGTGTCGGCCGTCGACTCAGTGGTGGAAATAGCAAAACGGCTTTTATGACTATGCAGTTTGAACAGGTGATAGGACAACAGGAGGTGCAAGAGCGCCTGATGCAGATGGTCAGCGAGGGCCGTCTGCCCCATGCCGTCATGCTCTGCGGACCGAAGGGAGCCGGCAAGATGGCCCTGGCCATCGGCTTCGCCAAAATACTGCTGGCCGCCAACAGCCAGCAGCCAGCAGCCAACACCCAGGCCATGCTCGACAAACTGGAGCACCCCGACCTGCACTTCACCTACCCCACCATCAAGCTGCCGTCGATGAACACCGACCACAAGCCCGTCTCCGACGACTTTGCCCGCGAATGGCACGAGATGGTCATGGCCGGCCCCTACTTCACCATGACGGAATGGCTGGAGCGCATGGGCGGCGAAAACCAGCAAGCCATCATCACCGCCGGCGAGAGCGACAACCTGATTCGCAAGCTGTCGCTGAAGTCGAGTCAAGGCGGCTACAAGGTGAGCCTCATTTGGCTGCCCGAGCGCATGAACACCGAGTGCGCCAACAAGATACTGAAACTGCTGGAGGAGCCCCCCTCGCAGACCGTCTTCCTCATGGTGTGCGAAGAGCCGGAGAAGCTGCTGGAGACCATCCGCAGCCGCGTGCAGCGCATCGACGTCAAGAAGATAGCCGACGGCGACATCTGCCAGGCCCTCAAGGAAAAGCGCGGACTGACCGACGACATGGCGCAGCGCATCAGCCGCATGGCCAACGGCAGCTGGCTGAAGGCCCTGGAGATGCTGAATGCCGACTCAGAGAACGAGCTGTTCCTCGACATGTTCCAGTCATTGATGCGACTGGCCTACCAGCGCAAGGTGAAAGACCTGAAGACATGGGCCGAGCGCATGGCAGCGATGGGTCGCGAGAAGCAGAAGCGCTTCCTGGAATACTTCCTGCGGCTGGTGCGCGAAAACTTCATGTACAACTTCCAGCGCCCGGAACTGGTCTACATGACCCAGCGCGAAGAAGACTTCGCCCGCAACTTCGCCCGTTTCATCAACGAGGCCAACATACTGCCCATCACCGACCTGGCCAACCTGGCCATTCGCGACATCGGGCAGAACGCCAATGCCAAGATTGTTTTCTTCGACATGGCCCTGCAAATGATTGTACTACTGATACAGAAATAAGTGATTAGTGATTAGTGATAAGTGATATGGAAAAAGACTACGAAATAAGAACCGGTTGCGACCGCGGACTCTGCAAGGAGGCCGTGGGCCGTCAGGACCGCCAGCTGAACACCTACGACTGGCTGGCCGACGTGCCCGGCAACGTGGACACCACCGACCTCGTGGAAGTGCAGTTCAAGCACACCCGCAAGGGCTACTACCACAACGTGAACAAACTGGAGCTGAAGAAAGGCGACATCGTGGCCGTGGAAGCCAACCCGGGCCACGACATCGGCGTGGTGACGCTGACCGGCCGTCTGGTGCCCCTGCAGCTGAAGAAGGCCAACCTGAAGAGTGCCGACGACATCAAGCGCATCTACCGCATAGCCCGCCAGTTTGACATCGACAAATACCGCGAGGCCAAGGCCCGCGAGCACGCCACGATGATAGAGAGCCGCCAGATAGCCCAGAGCCTGGGGCTGAAGATGAAGATTGGCGACGTGGAATACCAGGGCGACGGCAACAAGGCCATCTTCTACTATATTGCCGACGAGCGCGTAGACTTCCGCCAGCTCATCAAGGACCTGGCAGCCGCCTTCCACGTGCGCATAGAGATGAAGCAGATAGGTGCCCGCCAGGAGGCCGGTCGCATTGGCGGAACGGGGCCCTGCGGACGTGAGCTGTGCTGCGCCACCTGGCTGAAGAACTTCGTCAGCGTAGGCACCTCGGCCGCCCGCATCCAGGACATCTCGCTCAACCCGCAGAAGCTGGCCGGCATGTGCGCCAAGCTGAAATGCTGTCTGAACTATGAGGTGGACGACTACGTGGAAGCCAGTCGCAAGCTACCCTCCAAGGAGGCCGTGCTGCAGACGCAGGACTCAGACTACTACTACTTCAAGGCCGACATCCTGGCCGGGCTGATCACCTACTCCACCGACAAGAACATTGCCGCCAACCTGGAGACCATCACCGCCGAGCGTGCCAAGCAGATTGTCGAGATGAACCGCCAGGGCCAGAAGCCCCTGACGCTGGAAGAAGACGACAACAGCAAGAAGCCACAAGGTCCCATCGACCTGGCCACGCAGGAGAACATCAACCGCTTCGACCGCGCCAAGAAGAAAAAGAAGAAAAAGAAGCAACAGCAACCCAAGAACACTCCGAATGAGTAAGCGCCACACCACCACCTTATTATGCCTGTGCGTGGCGACATGCCTGGCCGTACTGCTGACGGCCTGCGACAGCCAGACCGTCTACGACCACTACGAGCAGACCCAAGTGAGCGGATGGGAGAAGAACGACACCCTGGTGTTCGAGACCGACCCCATTGCCCAGGGCGGGCGCTACAAGGTGGAGGTGGGTCTGCGCATCAAGGGCAACTATCCCTTCCTGGGCCTGAACCTGCTGGTAGACCAGACCATACTGCCGTCGCACGAGAAGCACAGCTCCACGCTGAGCTGCCAGCTGATTGACAAGCAAGGCTATGCCAAGGGCCGGGGCGTCAGCCACTTCCAGTACCTGTTCCACCTCACCACCCTGGACCTGAAAAGGGGCGAAAGACTGCACGTGGCCATCCGGCACGGCATGAAGCGGGAAATACTGCCGGGCATCACCGACATCGGACTTCGGCTCCAAAAGGTGCCGAAGCAGCACTAAGAACGTATCAGATTGCGGCTGGCATCCAGTCGCAGGAAGATGAACAGCAACAGCGTAAAGCCCCACAGCGACGAGCCGCCATAGCTGAAGAACGGCAACGGGATGCCGATGACAGGCGTCAGACCCAGCACCATGCCTACGTTGATGAATACATGGAACAGGAAGATGCTCACCACACTGTAGCCATAAACGCGCGCAAAGCGGTAAGGCTGCCGTTCCGACAGATGAATCAGCCGCAATATCAGGGCCAGGAACAGCAACAGCACACCCGCCGACCCCAGGAATCCCTCCTCCTCGCCAACGGTACAGAAAATGAAGTCGGTGTCCTGCTCGGGCACAAACTTCAACTTGGTCTGCGTACCATTCAGAAAGCCCTTGCCCTCCAGTCCGCCGGAGCCAATGGCTATCTCGCTCTGATGGACATTATAGCCCGCTCCGCGCAGGTCTTCGTCCAGTCCCAGCAGCACGTTGATGCGCGAACGCTGGTGAGTCTCCAGCACATTGTTCATGATGAAGTCGGCACCATAGAAGAACACCACCGAACCCAGCGCAAACAGTGCGATGAAGAAATAGGCACGGATGCGCGACCCCAGGCCTTCCCACACCAGATAGCCTATCAGCACGGCCGTGACAGCCAGCTGGATGTAGACGATGTCGAACGGCAATTTCAGGAACAGCAGCGAAAACAGCGTGATGCCGAAGCCGCAGAGCGCCATGCGCAGCGCTTTCCGGCCGTCGCAATACACCCATGCCATGCCGATGGAAAAGGCCTGTATCAGCAGCATCACGGTGAACTTACCCACGGAGGTGATGGAGCCCGGGAAGTAGACCTCGGCATAGCGGATGCCCACCACGAAATAGACCACGGCAGCCACGCCGACAAACAGGATGCTGCCCGTCATGCCCTCGCGGTAGAACATCAGGAAGAAGGCCAGATAGACCAGTGCCGACCCCGTCTCGCGCTGCAGCACGATGCACAGCATGGGCAGCAGGATGACGGCCAGTGTGGCGGCGAAATGCTTCCAGTTCTTGATGTTATAGCCGTAGGTGGACATCAGTTTCGACAAGGCCAGTGCCGTGGCAAACTTGGCAAACTCCGCCGGTTGCAGTCGCAGGGGGCCCATGACGAGCCACGACCGCGAGCCCTTGATGCTGTGGGGATTGAAGATGGTGGCGAAGAGCAGCAAGAGCAGCAGTCCGTAGATGATGAACGAGAAGGTGTCGTAGAAGCGGTCGTCGAGCATCAGGATGACGAAGCCCAGCACGATGCTGGTGCCTATCCATACAATCTGCATGCCCGAGCGGGTGCTCAGGCTGAAGATGTCGGGTTCCTCGTAGCTGTAGCTGGCTCCGCATACGCTGATCCAGCCAAAGGACAGCAGGGCGATATAGATCAATACCGTCCACCAGTCGATGTTGCGCAACACGCTGACCGAGCGCTTACCTGCTTGTGGTGCCATAGGCGATATGTCGGTTTTGGAACTCCGTGGCCTGCTTTTCAGAAGCCTCCGAGAGTTTTCCGTGAATATACTGTTCCATGATCAGACCGCCCAGGGGCACGCCGTAGGTGGCTCCCCAGCCGCCGTTCTCCACATAGACGGCGACGGCAATCTTGGGATTGTCCATGGGTGCGAAGCCCATGAATACGGAGTGGTCGTGGCCTCTGTTCTGGGCCGTACCGGTCTTGCCGCAGGCCATGAAGTCGTATTTGGCCAGTGCATGACAGGTGCCGCCCGTAGCCGATGCCCGCATGCCCTTCACCACGTAGTCGTAAGCCTCGCGGCTGGCCAGGGTCTTGCGCTTCTTCGTGTATAGGGTGTCCAGCGGTTCGCCCTGCACGCGCTTCACCACGTGGGGCGTGATAAACCAGCCCCGGTTGGCAATGGTGGCCCCCAGGTTGGCAATCTGCAGCGGCGTGGCGTTCACCTCACCCTGTCCGATGGCGATAGAGATGACGGTCAGGCCGTTCCACGACCCCTTGTAGGCCCTGTCGTAGAATTCGGCATTGGGAATCAGGCCGCGCTTCTCGCCGGGCAGGTCGACGCCCAGCCGATAGCCGAAGCCCATCGACACCATATAGTCGCGCCAGGTGTTCATGGCGTTCTGCACGGAGCCGTATTTGGAGATGTTGGTATTGATCATGTGGTAGAGACCCCAGCAGAAATAACCGTTACACGACGTTGACAGGGCGGGCACCAGCGGCAGCGGCGAAGCATGGCTGTGGCAACCCACGTGCAGGCCCTTGAAGTTGAAGCCATGGCCACAGGGATAGGCCGTGTGGACGGGGTCCAGGATGCCCTCGGTCATAAACGTCAGGCCCTGGGTGGTCTTGAAGGTGGAGCCGGGCGGATACTGTCCCATGATGCTGCGGTTGAGCAGGGGTTTCCAGACATTCTTGCTCAGTGCCTTATGACTCTTGGAACGCTGGCGGCCCACCATCATGCGGGGGTCGTAGCTGGGCGACGACACCATGCAGAGGATTTCGCCCGTACT
>CAMOQW010000086.1 GCA_946623195.1 uncultured Prevotella sp. | reverse complement strand
CTAATGAAATCATAAATAAGAACGTGACAAGTATCTGTTTCTTGTCACGTTCTTTTTTTTATATCTCAATCCGAACAATAACACCCCCTACGACAGGAAGCCGAGCAGGGCACCGGCGGCGACGGCAGAGCCGATGACACCAGCCACGTTGGGCCCCATGGCGTGCATCAGCAGGAAGTTGTGTCGGTCGTACTCCAGACCGAGGTTGTTGGAGATGCGGGCAGCCATAGGAACGGCCGACACACCGGCATTGCCGATGAGCGGGTTGAGCTTCTTGTCCTTGGGCAGGAAGACGTTCATCAGCTTCACGAACAAGACACCGCTCATGGTGGCGATGATGAAGGCTCCGGCACCGATGGCGAAGATGTAGATGGTGTTGATGGTCAGGAACTCAGAGGCCTGTGTGGAACAGCCTACCGTCAGGCCGAGCAGCATCACCACGATGTCGTTGAGAGCAGTTCCGGCGGTCTTGGCCAGACGGGTGGTCTTGCCTGACTCCTTCAGCAGGTTGCCGAAGAACAGCATGCCCAGCAGGGGAAGACCCGAGGGCACGATGAACGTCGTGAGCAGCAGTCCTACGATGGGGAACAGGATGCGCTCCGTCTGCGAGACCTGGCGGACGGGCTTCATCTTGATGGTGCGCTCCTTCTCAGTAGTGAGCAGGCGCATCAACGGGGGCTGGATGAGCGGCACCAGGGCCATATAGGAATAGGCACACACGGCGATGGCTCCCATCAGGTTGGGGGAGAGCTTCGATGACAGGAAGATAGCCGTAGGACCGTCGGCACCACCGATGATGGCGATTCCGGCAGCCTGGTTGGGCTCGAAGCCCAGGGCCAGGGCAAACATGTAGGCCCCGAAGATGCCAAACTGGGCGGCAGCACCGATGAGCATCAGCTTGGGATTGGCCAGCAGGGCCGAGAAGTCGGTCATGGCTCCAATGCCCAGGAAGATGAGCGGCGGATACCAGCCCTGGCGCACGCCCTGATAGAAAATGTTGAGCACGGAGTTGTCTTCATAGAGGCCTATCTCCAGTCCGGCATCGGCGCGGAAGGGGATGTTGCCCAAGATGATGCCCAAGCCAATGGGCACGAGCAGCAGCGGCTCAAAGTCCTTCTTGATGGCCAGCCAGATGAAGAAGGCGCCTACTATGATCATGATGAGGTTGCCTACCGTCACGTTGGCAAAGCCCGTGTAGGTCAGGAACTCATTGAAGTTTTCTGCGATAAATTGCCACATAATACTAATTAATCATTATTAATACGGAACCCTCCATGACGGAGTCGCCAGGATTGACATTGATGGCGGTGACGGTGCCGGCACTCTCAGCCTCGATGTTGTTCTGCATCTTCATGGCCTCCAGCACGACGACCACGTCGCCGACGGCTACGGTGTCGCCTACCTTGACATTGATGGTGGTGATGGTGCCGGGCAGGGGAGCCTTCAGGGCATTGCCGGCTCCTGCGGCAACAGGGGCAGCAGCGGGAGCTGGCGACGGTGCTTGCGGAGCGGCGGCGGGAGCAGCGACGGGAGCCTGCACCTTGGGTCGGACCATAGTGGGGTGCTTGGCAGCATTGATGGGCTGCTGGAGTTCTACTTCGAAGGGTATGCCGTTGACGTTCACTTTTGCGATGTTGCCTTCTACTTCCTCTATTTCTACTTCGTAGTCAACACCCTGTACTTTATATTGATACTTGTTGCTCATAATGTTTCTTTACCTTAGTTTACTGTTTGTTACCTGTTTTTCCTTTACTTCAGCTCTGGTCCGGTGGGGATGTGCGGGCCCTGGTGCGTGGTGGGCAGTACGGGCTCGTGGAAGTGGGTCATCTGCTGGTACTCGTCATCCCAGCCCGTGTCGCGGAACTTGATGGTGATAACGCCCGACTCCACATCGTGTACATCATCCTCATACTGCTTCAGCGCCATACCGATGACAGCCATGTAGACTTCACGGTCGATACCCTTCGTCTTCAGACCCTCTTGGAGGATGACACCGGTCTTGTGGCCAATCTCTGCCGTCTTCTCCACCGTCTTGGTGATGGGCTTGATGGGCTGCTTGTTGGCTACCTTCCGGGCGGTTTCCATGTGGTTCATCAGCAGGCCGAACAGGGTAAACACAATCCACAGCAAGGCCAGGCAGAAGAAGACGATGCCCATGGCCATGATAGCCATACCGAAGCCATAGGGGTCTTCGCGCTTAAATTTTTCAATTTTCGACTCGCTGACGGTGGTGATGTTGGAAATACCCGGTGTCACCCGGTCGGCCGACTTCACTTCCCAGTCGGCGCGGGTGCCATTGTTGGCAATGCGGGCCAGCGACTGGTCGGCAGCCAGCACGGGAACGGTGATGGAGTCAATGAGCTGGGTGGCATTGCCGTTGTAGAGGGCTATCCACAGGGGTTTGGTAGCGTCCACGGGGACAGAGAGGTGTAGCGAACCCAGGTTAGGCTTGCTGCCGAGGAAGAGTACCAGGTGCTGGCGTCCGCTCAGGTTGGTGCGCTCATCGCCATTGGGGATGATGCTCATGCGGCTGATGCGTTCGGGCACGCTCATGTTGCGGTCGAGTACGGAACGGTCGGTGGTCAGGTACATCCCGCGAATGTTGTAGGTGGAGTGGGAGATGTTCTCAATCTCCACCCAGGCGGGGTGCTGTCCGTATTCGTCCTGCAGGCTGGCGCTGTTGCTGGTCATCACTTCGTTGAGCTTGATGCTGGCATCCATTTGTGCACGCATCGTCGAAGTTCCTGCCAGCAAGAGTGCGCCAAACAGTAATCCGAATTTTTTCATTTTATTTTTGTTACGTGTATTATGTTTGATAGTAGTCTTTTTTCCCTTATCCGCAGAAGAACAGCACAACTAGCTGGGCCGTGAGGATGCGCAGGAACATGGACAGCGGGTAGACCGTGGAGTAGCCCACGGCGGGAGCTTCCTTCGAGCAGATGCTGTTGGCGTAGGCCAGTGCGGGGGGGTCGGTATAGGTACCGGCTATCATGCCGGCTATGGTGAAGTAGTTGAAATTGAACTTGATGCGGGCTATCGGGCCGACGACCAGAATGGGGATTACCGTAATGAAGAAACCCGTCAGCACATAGAGCAGACCATCGCCCTCGACTACTGTCGAGAAGAACGAGGCGCCGGCCTTGATGCCCACCGAAGCCAGGAACAATACCAGACCGATCTCGCGCAGCATCATGTTGGCCGATGTCGTGGTGTAGGTCACCAGATGTATCTTGTAGCCATAGCGGCCAATCAGGATGGCGATAATCAGCGGGCCTCCGGCAATACCTAACTTCAAGGGAACAGGCATGCCCGGAATGGCGATGGGCAGTGAACCGAAGATGATGCCGATGATGATGCCCACGAAGATGGTGGCGATGTTGGGGGCATCCAGACGGCGCAGGGAGTTGCCCATCTTGTTGGCCACACGGTCTACAGCGTCCTCGGGACCTACCGCCATGATTCTGTCGCCGACCTGCAGGGGCAGACTGGCTGATGCGAAGAGGTCCATGCCGTGACGGGTGACGCGGGTGACGTTGACACCATAGACGCTGGAGAAGTGCATGCCGCCCAGGGTCTTGCCGTTGATGCTGGGATTGGTGACGACTATCCGCTTCGAGACAAGCGGCTGGTCAGACTGTTCGAAGTCGATGTCCAGCTTCGGACCGATGAAGGCCATGATGGCTTCCTGGTCGGCTTCGGCACAGACAATCAGCATCTGGTCGCCCAGGTGGAACACGGTGTTGCGGTTGGGAATGGACAGCTCGCCTTCGTGCACGATGCGCGACACCACAAAGTCGCGGTTCAGGAAGTCGTGAACCTGCAGCAGCGTCTTGCCCTCCAGGTATTTGTTGGTCACCTCCAGGTGCATCTTGTAAGGCTTCTTGTTGGCTGCCGTCTCTTCCATCGCTTTCAGTCGGGCTTCTTCTTGTTCCAGCTTGACCTTGCATATATACCTTATTAATATAGTAGCGCCGATGATGCCCAGGACACCGAGCGGATAGGCACAGGCGTAGGCGGAGGCAATCTGGGGCGCAGAGTCGCCAAACACCGTGCCCAGGGCCTCATTGGCAGCACCGAGACCCGGCGTGTTGGTGACGGCACCATACAGCGTTCCGACCATCATGGGCAGGTTCTTGACGTCGCTGGTGTCGAAGAATACGAAGTAGCAGACGAACATCACCAAGACGTTCAGCAGGATGCCTGTGGCTGCCAGACCGTTGAGCTTGATGCCGGCCTTGCCGAAACTCTCGAAGAAGCCCGGTCCCACCTGCATACCAATCATGAAGACGAAGAGGATAAGACCGAAGTCCTGGATGAAGGTCAAAATGGGCAGCGGAGCCGTGAATCCGAAATGGCCCGACACAATACCCGCAAACAGCACGAAAGTGACACCCAGGGAGATGCCAAAGAACTTAATCTTACCGAGATAGACGCCTACGGCGATGACAATAGCATACAACAGCGCTATATGCGCCACCGAGTCGGTCGTCGTAAATAAATTAGTCAACCATTGAAACGAATTCATAAACAGTACTTTTCTTTTTGGTGTGCAAAATTACTAAATTATTGCTCAACTCAAGCAACTTTGTGCAATTATTTTTTATGAATATGAAATATTTATTAAATTCTTCGCCAGTTCGGAAAAAATTGCTACCTTTGTAGGCTGATAAGCGACTTAAAACATACTTATATATAATACAAACGTTTTTTTAATTTTATGGCAAACAAAGAAAAACTCTTCAGCGAGTTTCAGGCGCCCACCACTCAGGAGTGGCTGGACAAGATTGAAGTGGACCTGAAAGGGGCCGACTTCCAGAAGCGACTCGTATGGAGAACCAATGAAGGCTTCAATGTGCAGCCTTTCTATCGCCGGGAAGACCTGGCAAACCTGAAGACACCGGATGCCCTGCCCGGCGAGTTCCCGTTTGTTCGTGGCAACAAGAAGGACTCTAACGCATGGTATGTCCGTCAGAACATCGTCGTCGACGACCCTGCAGAGGCTAACAAGAAGGCACTGGACATCCTGATGAAGGGAGTGGACTCTATCGGCTTCCGTCTGGGACATGCCGAACTGAGCGCTGAGTACATCGAGACGCTGCTCAAGGACATCCGCCTCGACATCGTGGAGGTGAGCTATCGGGCCTGTCAGCGTCATGCCCTGCAGCTGGCCGACCTGCTGGTGGCCTATTTTGAGAAAATGGGCTACGACAAGGAGAAAATTGTGGGCGGTCTGGGTTTCGACCCCATCGAGCGCATGCTGATGAAGGGTAAGGACACGACGATGCTGCTGCCCAACATGCCGCAGTTGGTGGAGAAACTGAAAGACTATCCCAACCTGCGCTGCGTGATGGTGCACAGCGACCTGCTGAACAACAGCGGTGCCTACATCGTACAGGAGATGGGCTATGCGCTGGCCTGGGGTAACGAGTATCTGCAGCAGTTGGTGGATGCCGGCATCGATGCTGACCTGGCTGCCAGCAAAATCAAGTTCTACATGGGCATCTCGGAGAACTACTTCATGGAGATTGCCAAGTTCCGCGCTTCCCGCCTGCTGTGGGCTCAGATCGTGAAGCAGTATGACCCCAAGAACGACGACTCATGCAAGATGATTATCAATGCATCGACGTCGACGTACAACCAGACCGTGTTCGACTCCTACGTCAACCTGCTCCGTTCACAGACGGAGGCCATGTCGGCAGCACTGGGTGGCGTCCACTCGATGGTGGTGACACCGTTTGA
>CAMOQW010000085.1 GCA_946623195.1 uncultured Prevotella sp. | reverse complement strand
CCTATCGGGTGTTGCTCTTTTTTTTATGATAGAGTTCTTTTATTACAGATAATTTGTTTTACCAATTTAAAACAAGATTACAGCTCGTCACGAGTGAGCCGTAACCTCGTAGGCGGCGAGACGACTCAGAAGTTCAGTTCCTTGCCCTGATAGAAATTAAGGAGAGCCGACTGGTAGAGAAATTCGTAACGAGCCTGAACCAGATTGCTCTCCGACTTCAGGTAGTTGTTCTTCGACTCATTGAACTCAGTGATGGTTGCCTTTCCGTTCTCATACTTGGCCTGCATCAGTGCGAAGGCATCTCGGGCTGAGATCGTAGCGGCCCGGCTACTCTCATATTTCGACTGAGCCGCAAGGGCATTGTAGTACACCTGCTGAATTTCCTTGTAGAGTGTCTTCTTCACATCCTCCAGTGCCAACAGTTGGTTGGCACGTTCCAGTCGGGCCGAACGGATGTTGTTGCGCGTCTGGAAGCGGGTGAAGATAGGTACGTTGAGCGAAAAGCCCAAATACTGGGCAAAATTGTTCTTCAGCTGAGTAAAGAAAGCATCTGCCGGCAAGCCACTGGTTTTGTAATAGTTGGACTGGATACCTGCGTTGAAATTGAGTTTAGGATACAAAGCCGACTTTGCAATGTCGATATTGCGCTCAGCAGCCGACAGGCGCAGCTGTTCGGCCTGTACCTCAGGTTTAATGGCGAGCGCTTCGGCATAGATGGCATCCGGTGTGGTGGCAGAGATACCCTGATCGACTGGGCCGTCTATCGCAGGGCGCACGATGGAAAAGCCCTCCGGAGAAGGCAGTTCCAGCAACTGCGACAAAGTCAGCAAAGAGAGTGCCTGAGCATTGTCGGCCTGCGTTGCGGTGAGCCTGGCTTGTGCCAGCGTAGCCTGCTGCTGTGAGAGGTCTGCCTGGCTGGCTTTACCGTTTCTGACGAAGGCGTCAAGGCGTGCCACCTGTGCTGAGTCAATGGCTATCTGGCGATGCGCTACGTCGGCTATCTCCATGTCGTATAGTATCTGCACATAGCTCTTGGCCACCTGCATCCTGATGTCGTTGCGTGCCTTCTCCAAGTCCTGTGTTGCCGCTTCGAGATTCAGTTGGTTAAGTTTGATTTGGTTGGGAATCTGGAATCCCGTAAACAGCGGAACGCTGGTGCTGATGCCAAAAGACGTATTATTGGTATTGCGGTTCGCATACGTACCATCCTGTGTCTGTGCTCTACCAAAGGAGAGATTCTCTCCGACTGAGCCATTCAGGTCTGGCAACCGGCTGTTGCGGACCGTAGAGAGTTGCAGTTCCCACTGTTGGCGCTGGTTCTGGCGCTGTTGGATACTGATGTTGTGGCTGACGGCATAGTCGGCACACTGGCGGAGCGTCCAGGGCTGCTGAGCGTTGGCAGGCAGGACGGCGAGAGCGATGAGGGCTGTGGTAATACCACAGCATACTAAACGGTTGCGCATGGGTTTAATCCTCCTTGGTTTCAGTGACTTTCTGCGGGCCGCGCACCTTGTCCTTCTTGGTGAGGCCCTTCTTAATCTCAATGTTGACACCATCCGAGAGACCCGTCTCGACGTGGCGTCGTTCGTAGGTTTTCTTGTCGGCAGAACCGACAAGCACATAGACGAAGGTAGAGTCGCCGCTGAACTCGATAGCACTTTCAGGAATGATGAGCGCCTTCTGGACAGAGGCCAGCACGATTTCCGCATTGGCCGAATAGCCCGACCGGATTTTGTCGCCCTTGGCCACCTTGACGGCAGCCTTGATTTCAAACTGGTTGGCACCATTTGATTCGACAGCCTTCGGCGAGATATACTCCAAGGCGGCATCGAACTTCAGGTCCTGCATGGCGCCGATGGTAATCTTCATGGGCATGCCGCCGACCAACTGGCCCACTTCCGTCTCGTCGATGTTACCTCGGAAGATGAGGTCGTTCATGTTGGCCACTGACGCAATGGTGGTACCATCATTGAACGTATTGCTGTTGATGACCGAATTACCCACCTTGACGGGAATATCGAGGATGACACCGCTGATGGTGGAACGGATGAGCGTTGAGGAAGCCGAGGCGTTCGACTTCGACACTCCGTCGCGAACTACCTGCAAGGCATCTTGGGCGGCCACGACCTCCTCCTTGGCCTGACTCAGCGCTTTGCGCACTTTGTCATACTCGTCAGCCGACACCAACTTCTGGTCGAAGAGGTTCTTCTCGCGGTCATAGTCCACCTTAGCCTGTTGCAGATTGATGTCTGCCAGTCGTACGCGGGCCTCAGCCGAGGAGAGCTGCCCCATGTCGGGAATCACCTTCACCTTAGCTATCACGTCGCCCTGGTTGACATAGTCGCCCGGTTCCTTGAGCAGTTCGGTGATGATGCCGCTGATCTGCGGTTTTACGTTCACCTCGTTGCGGGGCTCAATCTTCCCCGTGATGATGGTGGTCTTCTTGACCTCGTTGATGGCGGGTACAAACTCATTGTACTCCACCTCTTGCGGCTGTGACTTCTGCCAGAGGAAGACGAAGGTGCCGATGAAAATCATTGCGATGACGGCTGCAATGATCAGTTTGCTGTACTTTTTCATATTGTTGGATTGTATTTGTTGTTACGTTATTACGATTTATCACTCGTCGCGCATGGCATCGACGGGTTTGATGCTCATGGCACGGGCAGCAGGAGCCAGACCGGCCAGGACGCCCATCAGCGAGACCACCAAGGCGGCAAAGATGGCCGTCCAGAAGTGCACCTGGAAATGGGCTACCACAATGCCGTCCTCCGTATTGCCCACCTCCAGCATCTGAAGAATGAGCACCCCGAAGAGGATGCCACTCATGCCCGCCACCAGGGTGAGCACGATGCTCTCTGAGATAATCTGCGAGAGTATCATGCGCGGCGTAGCGCCGATGGCCCGTCGGATGCCTATCTCGGTGGTCCGCTCACGCACCGTCACCATCATGATGTTGCTGACTCCGATGGCTCCGGCCAACAGTGTTCCCAGGCCCACGAGCCAGATGAGGAAGTTGACACCCCGGAAGAGATTGTCGAGCAGCTGGAACAGCACCTCGGTATTGAACACCATAACGCCCCGCTCGTCGGTAGGATCTACATAGTGGGCTCGGGCTATGGTCTCGCGCATCCGCTGGGTGATGTCCGACATGACCACACCTTCGCGACATGTGACGGCTATCAGGCCCACCACATTGCCCAGGTTGTAAGCCTGTTGCATCAAGGTCAGCGGCAACACCACCTTCTCGTCGTTGGAACCGTTGAAGTTCATGCCCGAGGTATTATAGTCGACACCCACCACCTCGTAGTAGGTAGAGTCGATGCGGATGCTGCGCCCGCAGGGGTCGCCACCCTCCTTGAACAGCGTCTTGTAGATTTTCTTGCCGATGACGCACACCTTGCGGTGCTGTCGGATGTCCATCTCATTGATGAAGCGACCATAGTACATCCTAGGGCCTACCACTCGGGCATAGTCGGGGGTGACGCCCTGCACGTTGGCTGAAATGCGGCGGTCACTGAAGTAGGCCGTACTGCCTGCATTCCAAGGCATGAATACCACAGGAGCCACCACATCGAGTTCAGGCACGCGCTGCTTCAGTCGGTCAATGTCCTTATAGTCCATATCCCACCAGCGTCCCTTGCGGAAACCCTTGTAGGGCTTGGTGGTCTGCTGGGCCCATATCATGGCTGAGTTGGTGGCGAATCCGTCGAAGTTCTTGTTCAGCATTTCCTTCAGTCCCTGACCGCCGCCGATGAGGGCCACCAGCATAAACACGCCCCAGAACACGCCGAAGCCCGTCAGGAACGAGCGCGACTTGTTGCGCGTCAGCGTGTCCAGTATCTCGCGGTAAGAATCTAAATCTATTCTCATCATCTGCTAATCTGCTCTTAATGCCTCGATGGGGCGTATTCTACTTGCCTTGAAAGCAGGAATGAGACCTGCTATGGTGCCGGCGATGACCATCACCATCGTGGCCTCGAAACAGACGTCCAGCCCTACGGTGGGATTGACGAACATAGTGGCCTTGAAGAGTCCCGTGTCAATGGTGTCGTGGCCGATGGTGGCATCCATATACTCGTTGGCTATCACGCCCAGCACCATACCGATGTAGCCGAAGAAGGTGGTGATGATGACACTCTCGACGATGATGAGTCGCAGGATGTTCCATGGCTTGGCACCGATGGCCTTGCGGATGCCAAACTCGTGGGTGCGCTCTTTGACGGTGATAAGCATGATGTTGGAGACACCCACGATACCGCTGAGCAGCGTAAACAAGCCGACTATCCAGAGGGCCGTGCGGATGATGCCGATACCAGTCTCCATCTGCAAGTTCTGCGTGAAGCGGTTCCAGAGGTAGATGGCACTCTCGTCCTCAGGATGTGCCTGATGGTTGGCATTGATGCGCTGGCGATACGACTTTTCGAAGTCTTCGTTGGCCTGTTCCGTCGGCAACCCGTGGAAGGTGAACTCAATGCGGCCGGCATCGTTGCCCTTGTTGTAGACGGTCTTCAGCGTGGTATAGGGAATCATGGCGTTGGCCCGTCCGTTCTCATCCTCCTTCAACAGTCCGACGACGCGGAAGGCGAAAGGTCCTACGTTGACATATTGGCCGATGACAGACGCAACGGACGAGGAGTGACGGGTGCCGTCCATCAGTTCCTTAGCCTGCTTGTTGGTGAGCACGATGACCTTTCGCTTCTCGCGCAGGTCGATATCGTTGATAAAGCGTCCGTAGAGCAACTCGGTCTTGTCGATCTTGGTGTGGTTGGGATAGACGCCCTGTAGCGAGGTGCTCAGGTACTGCTGCCCCAGGCTGATGGTCTGGCTCCACTGGTAGAGCTGGGCACCCACCTCGTCGACATGCGCCGGGAAATCGTGAGCGGTTGCCGCAATGTCGTAGTCTTTCAACGTGACGGAGCGCCCTTCCGCCAGTCCCTGATAGGCCTTCGACGTCTCGCCGCCATACACCACCATCGAGTTGGAGAGGAAACGGTCCGACTGCTGCAGTTGGGCATTGATGAGTCCGTTGCCGGCTCCCAGAAGCACGATGAGCATAAAGATGCCCCACGCTACGGCGAAGCCCGTCAGGGCTGTACGCAACTTGTTGCGCTGGGCTGTTTGTGCTATTTCCTTGAACAGTTCAATCATATTCTTTGTGCTTTGGACTTATTCCTTTTCTATAAGTCCGTCCTTGATGCGGATAACGCGGTTGGTCTTCTCGGCCACCCCAGGGTCGTGGGTGACGATAATCTGCGTGATTCCCTCGTCCTGATTCAGTTGTTTCAACAGTTGCATCACCTCTACCGACGTCTTCGAGTCGAGGGCACCGGTCGGTTCGTCAGCCAGAATAATCTGTGGCTTGGTAATCAGCGCACGGGCAATGGCCACACGCTGGCGCTGACCACCCGAGAGTTCGTTGGGATAGTGATCGGCCCAGTCCAACAGTCCCAGCCGTTCCAAGTATTCCAGTGCAAGGGTGTGCCTCTTCCGGCGCGACACCCCTTGGTAGAATAGCGGCAACTCAACATTTTCTACGGCAGTCTTGAACGAGATCAAGTTAAACGACTGGAAGATAAAACCTATCAGTTTGTTGCGATACTCTGCGGCGCGAGTCTCCGAGAGATGCCAGATGGGCACTCCCGCTAGTTCGTAACTGCCTGAGTCGTAGTTATCCAGAATACCTAATATATTTAATAAGGTACTCTTGCCAGAGCCCGACGCTCCCATGATTGAGACAAACTCGCCCTTCCGGATGTC
>CAMOQW010000084.1 GCA_946623195.1 uncultured Prevotella sp. | reverse complement strand
GCTGGTCGCTGCAGGTCCCAAATTGTAAAGAGACGATTTAAGATAAAAACTAAGAGGCATTGGCTGCACCTTTCTGGCGCAGCCAATGCTTTTTTGATGTATGTCAAAAAACTCAGAGATATAAGCAATTTCTTCCCATTTCGTGCTTCACTCTTCGGTTTTCTTCGTACCTTTGTACTCGTAATCGAGATGATTGCGTTGTTATTCATTAGGTTAGTAGTTAATAGATTTTAAGGTAAAGATTATGTTATTAGATTTTCAAACAACAGTGATGTTGGTGACAGTGGCAGTAGCCATGGCGTTGAGTGTTATTACTCTGACGCACACTGATATCCGTTGAAAGAGGTGCGGAGTGAGTGATTCATACCGCATCTTTTTGTTTATAAAACCTAAAATATGGACTTTTATAATATATTTAACTTAATAAAAGGTAGAAATATGCTCAAATTTGCAGAATTGTGCGTAAATTTGCACCCAAATTTGAATAAACAGAGACTCATGAGACAATTCAAGATATGGAGCATGATGCTTATGGCGCTGACAGTCATGACCTCGTGCCTCAACTCCAGCAGCAGTGAAGTGACACTCTACGACGATGCCGCCATCATTGACTTTTCCTTAGGAACAGTCAACCGTTACCTGCATACGACATCGTCGACCGGTGCCGACTCCATCTACAAAGTGACATTCAGTGGCAGCAGCTACGATTTCAGCATCGACAATATCCAACGTATCATCTACAATGTCGACTCGCTGCCTGTCGGCAGTGATGTCAAGCATATCGTCAGCACGTTGAGTACCGGCAACAACGGTATTGCCGTCATCAAGGACATCGACAGCGATACACTTCGCTATTATAGTTCGTTGGACAGCATCGACTTCTCGGTGCCACGCGAGGTGAGCGTCATCTCATCGGACGGCAGCAACCGCAATACCTACACAATCCGGATCAACGTGCATAAGCAGGATGCGGAAGTCTTCACGTGGCAGGAGGTCAGCGACTGGACAGAAGAACCTTCTGACACGTCTTTCACTTACCCCGATGGTAGTGTCTACATCGGAAGAAGTACAGCAGAAATCTACCGTCTGACCCCTGACAAGCGCATAGAGTCGTCACGTGACGAGGGTAAGACATGGCGTGAGGAAATCCTGGACGAAGACCCTGCCATGCTGCCTACTCAGGATATTGCCATCATCAGCTATCCCGCCTATCTGGCCGACAGCACCGACTATGTGCTCATGGTAGGAAACCGCTCCGTGAGCGAATATCCTCAGGAGAGTATCGCCATGGTGTGGCGCAAGATAGTAGACTATAGCCAGCATGCCCCTGTGAGCTACTGGACATATATGGAACATGCCTACAACAACATCCTGTCGCTGCCCCGCCTGAAGAACCTGCAACTCGTCCAATACGAAGACGGCGTGCTGGCCCTGGGCGGGCAAGGCATCGGTGGATGCGAAGAGCCGGCTTATTCACAGTTCTACCAGAGCCGCGACAATGGTATCACGTGGAAATACAGCACGCGCTATGTGTTGCCTGATGACTTTGACTACAGCACCACGAAGGTGAAGATGCGGACCGACGATGACCATTTCATTTGGCTCTATTGTCCGGACAAGGAGCGCGTATGGCGTGGCCGGCTGAACAAGTTGGGTTGGGATGACTGGCTTGACTGGTGGGAAAATTATTAATGCCAAGGTGCCTGACATGCGGAAGTTCCTCAGTCTCATCATCGTGCTGGTGTTTGCAGCTGGCATTCGTGCGCAGACCATGCCTGAGTACAGGCTGGAACTGGGCGGAGGCATAGGAACTGTAACCTATTTGGGCGATTTCAACAGTAACCTGCTGAAGAACGTGCAGCCCATGTTTACGGCACTGGCCAAATACAAGTTTAACCCACGTATGGCCCTGGCCTTTAATGTGAGTTACGGACAGATCAAAGGATCGTCAACAGACGAGACGACATACTATCCCGCCACCGCTACGACGGAATACAGCTTCAAGCATGGCTTGGTGGACGCAGGACTGAGGTTTGAATACAACTTCTGGCCCTTCGGAACGGGAATGGAATATCGCGGAGCAAAGCGGCTGACGCCTTTTATATTTTTAGGTATCGGTCTGACCGTTGCCAAGCCTGACAAGACGGCGACGGCTATGAACCTGCCGATAGGCTTAGGTCTCAAATACAAAGTGGCCGACCGCGTTAATATGGCCGTGGAATGGAGTATGCACTTTTCTACGAGTGACCTTCTGGACGGTGTCGAAGACCCCTACGGTATTCCCAGCAGCGGAATGTTCAAGAACACCGACTGCTACAGCCGTCTGGGACTGTCGGTCACTTACGACCTCTGGGCTAAGTGCCGCACCTGCCATAACGACAGAAATTGACAGAATTTGAGTTATTAAGATAAAGAGATATTGAAATATATGAATACAGAATTGGATATGAACCGCATCCCTCAGCACATTGCCATCATCATGGACGGCAACGGGCGCTGGGCTACCGAACGTGGGTTGGACCGTACTTTTGGTCATAAAGCCGGACTTGACACCGTGAAGAAAATTACCGCTGAGTGCGCACGACTGGGTGTGAAGTTCCTGACGCTCTACACTTTCTCGACAGAGAACTGGAACCGGCCAGCCTACGAGATAGAGGCGCTGATGGGCCTGGTGCTTAGCTTCATCGAGATGGAACTGTTCACCGACAATAACGTGAAGTTCGTCATGGTTGGCGACATCGAACGTCTGCCCCAGAGCGTGCAGGACAAAATTCACTATATGGAAAACCTGACCAAGGACAACGACGGCATGACCATGGTGGTAGCCATGAGCTATTCATCGAAACTGGAACTGACACGTGCTACACGTCTGATTGCCGAGGAGGTGAAGCAGGGCAAGATGAATGTTGACGACATCACCGAACAGACCATCAACGACCACCTGTGGACTTCCTTTATGCCCGACCCTGAGCTTTTGATTCGTACGGGTGGCGAGCTGCGCATCTCCAACTACCTGCTGTGGCAGTGTGCCTATTCCGAATTCTATTTCTGCGACACCTACTGGCCCGACTTCGACGAGTCAGCACTTCACAAGGCCATCGTGGACTACCAGGGTCGTCAGCGCCGTTTCGGAAAGACGGAAGCACAAGTGGAAGCTGATGTTAAAATGAAGAATGAATAATGAATAATGAAGAATTAAATACCGCCAACATGACAGGCGAAAAACAGAAGAGCAAGAACCGAAGAATGTGCTGGGTGTTGCTATGCGCAGCATTCTTTATTCTTCATTCTTCATTCTTCAATACGATACAGGCCCAGGATGTCATTGTCAATCCCGACATCTCATACGCCGGGACGCCCCGACAGTGTGAGATTGGCGGACTGGCCGTCAAGGGTGTGGAGGGCTATGAGGACTATGTGCTGACAGGTCTCTCCGGTCTTTCCGTCGGACAGGTCATCAGCGTACCGGGCACCGAAATCACCGAGGCTGTCAAGCGCTATTGGAAGCATGGCCTCTTCTCCAAGGTGACCATTACGGCCGACTCCATTGTAGGCTCCAAGGTCTACCTCTGCATCCACCTGGCAACGCGTCCCCGTGTCAGTACCATTAACTACTATGGACTAAAGAAGTCGGAACGTGACGACATGGAGGCCAAACTGGGCATCATGAAGGGTTCGCAGATTACGCCCAACATGATAGACCGTGCCAAGATCCTGGCCAAGAAATACTTTGACGAGAAAGGTTATAAGAATGCGGAAATCGACATCGTACAGCGTGACGACGTGACGGGCAAGAATGAGGTTATCCTCGATGTCAACATCGATAAGAAAGACAAGATGAAGGTGCGCCATATCATCTTCGACGGCAACGAGAAACTGACCGACAAGAAGATTAAGGGTACACTGATTAAGAAGGGTGCCTTCGGCAAAATCAACGAGGCAGGTAAACTGGCCAACATCTTCAAGGCCAAGAAATTTACTCCTGAGCGTTATGAAGAGGCCAAGAAAGCTCTGATTGACAAGTATAACGAACTGGGTTACCGCGATGCCACTATCCTGGAAGACTCGGTGTGGTCGGTCGACGACAAGCATGTCAATGTCTATGTCAAACTGGAGGAAGGTCAGCGTTACTACATCCGCAACATCACGTGGGTGGGCAACACGGTGGTCACCAGTGACTATCTGAATGCAGTGCTTCGTATGGGCAAGGGCGACGTCTACAACCAGAAGATGATGAACAAGCGTTTGTCGGAAGACGAGGATGCTGTGGGCAACTACTACTGGAATAATGGCTACCTGTTCTACAACCTTCAACCTACGGAGGTCAACATCGTGGGCGACTCTATCGACCTTGAGATGCGCATCCAGGAGGGTACACAGGCGCACATCAGCCACGTACGCATCTATGGTAACGACCGCCTGTATGAAGAGGTGGTACGCCGCGAACTGCGCACCAAGCCTGGCGACTTGTTCTCGAAAGACGCGCTGCAGCGTTCGGCCCGTGAACTGGCTTCCATGGGCCACTTCGACCCAGAGAAGGTGAACCCCGACATCAAACCTAACTATGACGACGGTACAGTGGATATCAACTGGGAACTGGAACAGAAGTCCAACGACCAGTTGGAGTTCTCACTGGGCTGGGGCCAGACGGGTATCATCGGCCGTGTGGGTATCAAATTGAACAACTTCTCCATGCGCAACCTCTTTGGGCGCAACAAGATGCACCGAGGCATCATGCCTATCGGTGACGGTGAGCAGTTGTCGCTGTCGCTGCAGTCGAATGGTAGCTACTACAGCTCCATTTCTACCGGCTACTCGACGGGATGGTTTGGCGGTAAGCGTCCTAATTCGTTGAGCATCAATGCCTTCTACTCAAAACAGAGCGATATCTCCAGCACCTACCGCAATTCGGCATGGCTCAATAACTATTATAACTACTATGGTGGCGTGGGTTCGCTTAATAGCGGCTACTACGACTACACCTCTCTCTACGACGACGACAAGTATATCAAGCTCTTCGGAGCCTCTATCGGATGGGGTAAGCGTCTGCGCTGGCCCGACGACTACTTCCAGCTGATGATGCAGCTGTCGTACACCCGCTACATGCTGCGCGACTGGAGCTACTTTATCATCTCCAACGGTAACTGTAACAACATCAACCTGGGCATCACCCTGTCGCGAACCTCTACCGACAACCAGCTCTTCCCGCGTCGTGGCTCTGAGTTCATGGCATCGGTGACCCTGACACCGCCCTGGTCGCTGTTAGACGGCAAGGACTATGCCAGCCTGGCTACCACGGAGACCTATAACAAGAATCTGGACCGCTATAATGAAGAACTCCAGGACAAGTACCGCTGGATTGAATACCACAAGTGGAAGTTCAAGTCGAAAACCTATACAGCCCTCACTGGCGGTCAGAAGTGTTTTGTGCTGATGACACGCGTTGAACTTGGACTGTTGGGCTCTTACAACAAAGACAAGCGTTCGCCTTTCGAGACTTTCTATGTGGGTGGCGATGGCATGAGCGGCTACTCGTCGGGCTATGCTGAGGAAACCATCGGACTGCGAGGCTATGAGAACGGCTCGCTCACTCCTTACGGTGCTGCCGGCTATGCCTACGACCGCTTCACGCTGGAGCTGCGCTATCCGTTCCTGCTTGGCAACACCACCATCTACGGACTCGGATTCCTTGAAGGCGGTAATGCCTGGGCAGAAACCAAGAACTTCAACCCCTTCGACCTGAAGCGTTCTGCCGGCATCGGTGTCCGCATCTTCCTCCCTATGGTGGGCCTGATGGGTATCGACTGGGCTTACGGTTTCGACCCCGCCTTCAGTACGTCATCGTCTAAGGGCGGTAGCCAGTTCCACTTCATCCTCGGACAGGAATTCTAACGACACTGAACATTGAACATTGTACATTGAGC
>CAMOQW010000083.1 GCA_946623195.1 uncultured Prevotella sp. | reverse complement strand
CAGCTGCTGACCGGACGGGGCTGGATGCACATCTCCTGGAACCCCTTCGGCCAGCCCCGCCACCAGGTGCGCATCGGGTACTACAAGTGAGGGGGGGTGAGAGCCAAAATATTTAACACTCGTTAGCGAAAATAACGGCCGGAATATTTGCATATATCAGATTATTTTCGTACCTTTGTAAGCAGAAGAAAGGCAGGAAAGTCCTGACCTGGATCAAGTCTCATTTAACAATTTAATACCATGAGTAAAATTCTTTACGAGGTGTTCAAGAATGACATCAAGGACTCGGAGTCCGCGATGTACGGGAAGTGGTACGCCCGCCTCAAGAGTACCGAAACCATGTCGACCAGCAATCTGGCCAAGCACATCGCAAGCCACGGCTCCGTGTTCACCGAGGACGTCGTGGAGGGCGTGATAAAGAAGTTCAAGAGCTGCCTCCTGGAGGAGCTGCTGGACTCGAAGAAGGTGAAGGTCGGCGGACTGGGCACCTTCTACCTGACTGCCGAATGCCAGAAGGGCGGCGCCGACAAGGAGGAGGACTTCAACGTGAGCCAGCACCTGAAGGCCCTGCACATCCGCTTCCTGCCCGACCAGGCTGCCGAGGAGAACCTGTCGAGCCGCGAGTTCATCAAGAAGGCTGAGTTCGTCAACATCAAGACCCTGCTCTCCAACGGCGACGGCGAAGGCACCGCCGGCGGCACCGGCGGCAACAGTGGCACCGGCGGCAACAGCGGCGGCGGACTGCCCGGCGACCTGGGCAACGGCTGATGGATTTGGCACGGAAGGAAAGGCCTGGAAACAGGCCCCCCTCCGTGCCAAAATCGTTAAAGATTATTATAAGATGTGGAACAGACGATGATAATTGGCGCAGAATCATTAACTTTGCAGGTTAAAATAAGCAAACGCAAGCATGAGCGAACATAAGAACCCATTTTTCGAACCCTACGGGACACCGCACGACACGGTGCCCTTCGACCGCATCAGTCTGGAAGACTACGAGGAGGCCTTCATGGAGGGCATACGCCGCGACAACGAACAGATAGAGAAAATCATCAACAACCCGGAGAAGCCCACCTTCGACAACACCATCATCGACACTGAGGAGGACGAGGGCTACTACGACCTGCTGTCGCGGGTCAGCACGGTGTTCTTCAACCTGCTGTCGGCAGAAACCAACGATGACATGGACGCACTGGCACAGAAGATGCAACCCATACTGACACAGCACAGCAACGACGTGAGACTGAACCCACGGCTGTTTGAGCGCATCCGACAGGTACACCTGCACCACCGCCGGCTGACCGGCGAGGAGCAACGACTGCTGGACAACTGCTACGAGGGATTCGTGCGCTCGGGAGCACTGCTCGACGAGGCCGGCAAGGAACGGCTGCGCCAGCTGACGGAGGAGGCATCGATGCTCAGTCTGCAGTTCCAGCAGAACCTGCTGAAGGAGCAGAAGGCTTTCACACTGGAGATCACCGACGAGAAGCAACTGGACGGGCTGCCCGAGACGGCACGCGAGGCGGCAGCACTGGCCTGGAAGGAGACCAAGGGCGACACGGCCGACGGCCGGCAGGGATGGCTGTTCACCCTGGACTATCCGTCGTACTCGCCATTCATGACCTACTCCACGCAGCGCGACCTGCGCAAGCAGCTCTACATGGCCCGCAACACCGTGTGTACCCACCAGAACGGCGAAAACAACCTGGAGGTCTGCAAACGGCTCATCAACCTGCGCCGCGAGATAGCACAGCTGCTGGGATACAAGACCTATGCCGACTACGTGCTGAAGCGCCGCATGGCCGGCAACGTGCGCAACGTCTACCGACTGCTGGACGACCTCATCGATGCCTACAAGCCCACCGCCATGAAGGAACGGGAGGAAGTGAAGAAGGAGTTTGAGAGGTTAGAGGTGAGAGGTAAGAGGGCTGAAGACACCAAAATGCACCCCTGGGACGCCAGCTTCTACTCGCACAAGCTGCAGATGAAGAAATACAACCTGGACGCCGAGATGCTCAGACCCTACTTCGAGCTGAAAAACGTCATCAAGGGGGTATTCGGACTGGCCAACAGGCTGTATGGCATCACCTTCAGGGAAAACAAGGACATACCGGTTTACCACCCCGACGTAAGGGCCTACGAGGTGTTCGACAAGGACGGAACGTATCTGGCCGTATTCTATGCCGACTTCTTCCCGCGCAAGGGCAAACAGGGCGGCGCCTGGATGACGGAATACCAGGGACAGCACTGGGAAATGGAGGACAAGAAGGCCGGCAAGGGCTTCAAGAACGTCAGGCCACACGTGTCGGTGGTGATGAACCTCACCAAGCCCACCGAGGAGAAGCCGGCACTGCTGACGCTGGGCGAGGTGGAGACATTCCTGCATGAGTTCGGACACTCGCTGCACGGCATGTTCGCCAACACCCGATTCGAGAGTCTCAGCGGCACCAACGTGTGGTGGGACTTCGTGGAACTGCCGTCGCAGCTGATGGAGAACTTCGCCATCGAGAAGGACTTCCTAAGAACCTTCGCCGTACACTACCAGACGGGGGAACCGCTGCCCGACGAGCTGATACGCCGCATCGTGAAAAGCCGCAACTTCATGGCGGCAACGGCCTGCCTCAGACAGGTCAGCTTCGGACTGCTCGACATGGCATACTACACGCAGCGCGAGGAGTTCACGGCAGACATCATACCCTTCGAGAAGAAAGCATGGAGGAAAGCCATTCTGGGCGAACAGCTGCCCGACACCTGCATGACGGTGCAGTTCTCGCACATCATGGCAGGAGGCTATGCCGCAGGCTATTACAGCTACAAATGGGCCGAGGTGCTGGACGCCGACGCCTTCGCCGTGTTCAAGCGCAACGGCATCTTCGACCAGCAGACGGCACAGCGATTCCGCGACTGCATACTGAGCAAGGGAGGCACCGAGCACCCCATGGAGCTATACAAGCGATTCCGAGGCGGCGAGCCGACCATCGACGCACTACTGAAGAGAAATGGAATTAAACGAGAAACAAAGAAAGTTTGACCTGCGCTATCTGCAGATGGCCCGCATATGGGCCCGCAACAGCTACTGCCAGCGCCGACAGGTGGGCGCTCTGGTGGTCAAGCAGGGCATGATTATCAGCGACGGCTACAACGGCACGCCGTCGGGATTCGAGAATGTGTGTGAGGACGACAACGGCATCACCAAACCCTACGTGCTGCACGCCGAGGCCAATGCCATCACCAAACTGGCACGCAGCAGCAACAACTCCGACGGGGCCACCATCTACATCACGGCATCGCCCTGCATCGAGTGTGCCAAGCTCATCATCCAGGCCGGCATCAGGCGCGTGGTGTACGGCGAACAGTACCGGCTGACCGACGGCATCGACCTGCTCAGACGGGCAGGCATCGACGTGGAATACCTGGAGGCCACCGACGAGCAGTGAACGACCAATGAGAAACAGAGAAGCAAGAGAAGCAAGAGACAAGAGATATGAACAACAAGAAGAGTAACCGGTTCATGCCCATCGTCATGGCCATCTGCGTGGTCATCGGCATACTGATTGGCACCTTCTATGCCAACCACTTCTCGGGCAACCGGCTGAGCATCATCAACTCCAGCAGCAACAAGCTGAACAACCTGCTGCACATCATCAACGACCAGTATGTGGACACGGTCAACGTGAACGACCTGGTGGAGAAGGCCATGCCGCAGATACTGGCCGAACTGGACCCCCACTCGGTGTACATCTCGGCCAAGGACGTACAGATAGCCAACGACGACCTGCGAGGCTCGTTCTCGGGGGTGGGCATCGAGTTTACCATCCGACAGGACACGCTGCACGTGCAACAGGTGATTGCCAACGGACCGGCTGAGCGCGCCGGAGTCATCGCCGGCGACAAGATCGTGAAGGTGGACGACGAGCCCTTCACGGGCAAGAAGCTCACCAACGAGGAGGCCATGCACCGGCTGAAGGGCCCCAAGGACACGAAGGTGAAACTGGGCATCATGCGCTTCGGAGAGAAGAAAATACGCGACATCGTGGTGACGCGCGGCGACATTCCCACCAAGAGCATCACGGCAACCTATATGCTGGACGACCAGACGGGATACCTGCGCATCAAGAACTTCGGCGAGAACACCTATCCGGAACTGCTCATCGCACTGGCGAAGCTGTCGCAGCAGGACTTCCAAAGCCTGACCATCGACCTGCGCGGCAATACGGGCGGATACCTGCAGTCGGCCGTACAGATAGCCAACGAATTTCTGCCCAAAAACCGGCTCATCGTCTACACCGAGGGCCGCAAGTCGGCACGACAGGAGTATCGCAGCGACGGACGGGGCTCCTACCAGCAGATACCGCTCGTGGTGCTCATCGACGAAGGGTCGGCATCGGCTTCGGAGATTCTGGCCGGAGCCATCCAGGACAACGACCGCGGCACCATCATCGGACGGCGCTCGTTCGGCAAGGGTCTGGTACAGCAGCCCATCGAGTTCGCCGACCACTCCATGATACGGCTCACCATCGCCCGCTACTATTCGCCGTCGGGACGCTGCATCCAGAAGCCTTACACGTCGGGCGACAACAAGAACTACGAGGAGGACATCCTGACACGCTACGAGCACGGGGAATTCTTCTCGCAGGACAGCATCAAGCACGAGGGCAAGGAGTATCATACGGCCATCGGACGACCGGTCTACGGCGGCGGCGGCATCACCCCGGACATCTTCGTGGCCGAGGACACCACCGATGTCACGTCGTACTACAAGCAGGCATCGATGAGCGGACTGATCCTCATGTATGCCTACAACTACGTTGACAACAACCGCCAGAAGCTGAAGGAGTTCAAGAGTCCGGCAGAGCTGGCCAAATACCTGGTGAGCCAGAACACGGTGGACAAGTTTGCCACGTATGCCGAACAGAACGGGCTGAAGCGCCGCAACCTCATGATACAGAAGTCGCACAAGCTGCTGGAGCGATACATCAACAGCCGCATCATCTACAACACCATGAACGAGGAAGCCTGGATACAATATCTGAACCAGGACGACCCGGCCATCAGGGAGACGCTGAAGGTGTTTCGCAGCGGCAATGCCTTCCCCAGTGCGCCTGCCAAGGAACAGGAGGGCAAGAAGGTAGCCCAGAACAGGTGTTTCGACTATCGCGGCACACACCAGCGGATAACCCATACAGCCTGCGTGTGATGACAACCAAGCAGGAGCTGCGCCGGATGATTCGCCAGCGGAAGCTGCAGCATACCGCTGGCGAAGGGCCGGATGTCCTCGGCACCTTCTGGGCCGACAGCGGCGAAGGGCCGGATATCTTCGACGCCTTATCGGCCGACAGCCACTTCCGGCAGGCACAGACGCTGATGCTATACTGTGCGCTGCCCGACGAGGTGCCCACACAGTCGCTCATCGACCAGTTGACGGCTCAGGGCAAGACGGTGGTGCTGCCTCGCGTGACGAGCGATACGGACATGGAACTGCGGCGCTACACGGGGCACAGCGACCTGCAGCAGGGGGCGTTCGGCATCATGGAACCCGCCGGAGCGCGGTTTACAGACTATTCCCGGCTCGACGTGGCAGTAGTGCCGGGCATGGCATTCGACCCTGAAGGCCACCGCTTAGGGCGAGGCAAGGGCTATTACGACCGGTTCCTTGCACGCGTTCCTTACTTATATAAGATGGGACTGTGTTTCTCGTGGCAGATGGTAGACCACGTGCCCTCTGACGAGCACGACATCGTGATGGACAGCATCATCACGGTGACGGGCTAACGGCATCATCACGGTGACGGACTAACGGAACAGGACATCGACAATCACCTGTTCGCCGACAGCATCATTCAACTTCTTGGTAAACATCTGGCGCTGCATGCTGAGGTCGGCACGCAGGGCAGGATTCGACAGGTGGACATAGAGCGTCTGGTTATAGATATAGGTGTTCAGCGTGTAGCGCATGATGGCCGGACCGGCCACCTCGGGCCAGGCTTCCACCAGCCGCTTCTGGTTCAGCGGGGTCTCCAGACCCTGTTCGCGCAGAACCTGCATCACGATGTTCTTGACTTGTTGTACGTTACGCTTAAACATGGTGTTTACGG
>CAMOQW010000082.1 GCA_946623195.1 uncultured Prevotella sp. | reverse complement strand
GTCGGCCATCGCTTTCCGCCAGTCGAGCATCGGGGAGAGCTTGATGAGCAGGCGGTCGGCCTTCTGCGTCAGCTCGTCCATCAGTTCCAGCACATTGGGCGTACAGTCGGCTATGCCGTAGGTACGCGCTCCGTGGTCGTCGCGGCGGGCAGGGTCGATGAAGATGAGGTCTGCCCGGCTTATACTGTGCAAATATTCGGTTCCATCGCCACACACCACTTCGACATTGCTAAGACCGAGCGTAACGAAATTCTCCGATGAAATGGCGCATAACTGCGAATTCCGCTCCACATAGACAGCCCGCTCGAAGGCAGGAGCCATCAGCGCGAAATCCACACCGAAGCCTCCCGTCAGGTCTGCCATCAGCCGACCCTTGCCAGCGATGCCGGCTTTATAGCGTGCCGTCTGTTCCGACGAACATTGCTCCATCGAGAGGTGGGGCGGATAGACGATGCCGTCTGTTGCTGCCCATGAGGGCAGCTTCTCCCTGGCCTTCTGCCTCCCGCCGATCTGTGAAAGCGCCAACGGCAAGTCCACCTCGGGGTCTTTGCTTCCTCGGAGTGCCAGCTGTCGCACGTCATCCTCTGCATGCTTACGGATGAATTCCCTCGTTGCTTGATTTACCATTCGTCGCAATTTGGCGACAAAGATACTAAAAAAGAAACAATCCAAACAAATAATTCGGCAGTATATGCATTTTTCCATTCCTTTTTTCGTTTTTCCAAAGATTATTCGTAACTTTGTAACCGAAATCAACCAAAATACATATAGTTATGAAGAGAACGCTGATTCTGACAGTTATGGTCATCGCCCTGACGACTGCCGCCCACGCCGGCGGACTGATGACCAACACCAACTACCACATCGCCTTCGACCGCATGATGGCACGTGGTGCCTCGACCGACATCGACGCAGCCTACTCCAACCCCGCCGGACTGGCCTGGGGCCACGAGGGCTGGCAACTCTCGCTCAACTTCCAGAAACCCTGGCAATTCCGTAACATTGAGGTGAACGGCACCAAATACGAGGGCAAGGCATCGGCACCCATCGTGCCCGCCCTGTTCGCCTCCTACAAGCACAACCGCTGGGCCCTCTCCACGATGATCGGCATCGTGGGCAGCGGCGGCTATGTGGAGTATAAACAAGGCGTGCCCATGTACAACATGCTGCTGCAAGGGCTGCTGGCACAGAACGGCATCACCCCCGACCAATACACACTGAACTCAGAGATGAAGGGCAAGCAGTATATCTACGGTGGGCAGCTGAACTTCACCTACCGGCTGACAGACTTCCTTTCGGCAGCCGTAGGCCTGCGTGCCAACTATTACGACGGCTACTATCGCGGTCATGTGCGTGCCGAGGACCACCCGCAACTGGGCGAGCTGGCCAAGCTGCTGCTCGACGTAGACCAGAAGGGCTGGGGCTTCACCCCCATCGTCAGCCTGAACTACCATCAGGGAGGACTCACACTGACGGCTCGCTACGAGTTCCGCACGAAGATCAGCACCGAGAACAGCACCAACGTGCTCGATGCCGGACTGGGCACCAACCTCATCAACGCCATGATAGCCCGCGACCCTGCTGGCACACAGGCCAAGATGACGGCCCTGAGCACACAGCTGTCGGGCTATACCGCCCCCTACGCCGACGGAGCCACCACGCGCTACGACATGCCCGCCCTGCTCTCCGTGGCTGCCGGCTACGAGTTCACCCCGAAGCTGCGCGCCACGCTGGAGTACCACTTCTTCGACGACAAGAACGCCAAGATGGCGGGCGACCGTCAGAAGGAACTCACCCGTGGCACACACGAAATACTGGCTGGCGTGGAGTACGACATCAATGACAAGGTGACCGTCAGCATCGGCGGGCAGCGCACCGACTACGGCCTGAGCGACGGCTACCAGCAGAACACCTCGTTCGCCTGCAACAGCTACAGCATCGGACTCGGCGGCGCATGGAACATCACGGAGAAGCTGCGACTGAACGCCGGCTACTTCATCAGCCTCTACTCCAACTATGAGAAGCCAACGAGCTACGGCACGGAGACCTACTCGCGCACCAACAACGTGGTGGGCGTGGGCTTCGACTACCGCTTCTGACAATGACAGAGACCAGGAAAGGGTTCATACAACTGCACCTGAGCGTGCTGCTGGCGGGCTTCACAGGCCTGTTCGGACGACTCATCACGCTCAACGAGGTGGACATCGTGTGGTATCGCATGCTGTTCACCACCTGCATCCTGCTGGTGTTCACAGGCTTGCCGCGTGTGGGCTGGCGCAAGTTCATGCAACTCTGCGGCTGCGGAGCCCTGCTGGGCATACACTGGATGCTCTTCTACGGCTCCATCAAGGCCTCCAACGTGTCCATCGGCGTCATCTGCTTCTCGCTCATCGGATTCTTCACCGCCCTCTTTGAGCCAATACTCTTCAAGAAACGCTTCTCATGGATAGAGCTGCTGTTCGCGCTGATTACCGTGGCCGGCGTGCTCTGCATCTTCTCCCTCGATGCCCGCTACCGCTACGGCATCTCGATAGGCATCGTCTCGTCGGCCGTCTGCGCCCTCTATGCCATCTGCAACAAGAAGGCCAGCGTGGGGGTGCGCAGCAGAACGGTGCTGATGTATCAGATGTCGGGAGGGCTGGTTGTCATCACGGCGGTCATCCCCCTGTATCTGCTCTGCTTCCCCAGCCAGCAGCCGGTGGTCGTCGTGCCCGAGGCTGGCAACCTGTGGTTCATGCTCTGCCACGCCCTGTTCTGCACCGTCGGCATGTACCTGCTGCAAATCCAGGCCCTGAAGCGGCTCTCGGCCTTCACCGTCAACCTGACTTACAATCTGGAGCCCTGCTATACCATTGCGCTGGCCTTCCTCGTCTTCGGCGAGGGGCGGGAGATCAACTTCTCCTTCTATCTCGGCATCAGCCTCATCCTGCTCAGCGTGCTGCTGCAGACCGCCAGGGCTTCACGGACTAAAGATAATAAAAAGTAAAATGGAACAGACAGAACGTATCAAGGAGATGGAGCAGCGGATGAACCGCGCCTCAGTGGCAGTGATGGAGGTATCGGCTGCCCTCGACAAGCTGGAGGCTGTAAAAGACGACGTTGAAAAGCTCAACGAGTACTACGGCAGCAGCGAGTGGAAAAAGGATTACGACGACGACAGCGCCGGACGGCTGCCCGAGGGTCTCCGACGCGGCGTACTGTCGGAGGACGGCCTCTGGAACCTGCTGTCAGACTATCGCGAACTGAAAACCCGCCTGACAGAATTGTGAATAATAAACAAGAAAAGCATAAGAAACATGACCCTGACATTCAAAATCCAAATCCGTAACATCAAGACTCCCCCCGTATGGCGGAGGATAGAAATACCCGCCACGATGACCTTCGAAGAGTTACACCATACCATCCAACAGGCATTCGGATGGGAAGGCTATCACCTGTATCAGTTCCAAAAGCAGGCTTACGACGGAGGCTGGTCGATCAAGTCGCCCGACGAACTGGAGCAAGACTCCCTCGCCTATTGGGGCGAGCAGCTCGATGCCAGTAAGACAGACGTTGGCGATTTCCTGAATAGCAGGCAGTTGAATAAGTTCGTCTACGTGTATGACTTCGGCGACGACTGGATTCACGACATCACGCTGGAGTATACCGACATGGCGGCCATGCTGCCCTACCCCGTCTGTCACCGTGCCAAGGGAGCCTGCCCGCCAGAGGACTGCGGCGGACCGTGGGGCTACGAAGGCATCAAGGAACTGTTCCGCGAATCCCCTCGCAGCAGTGAGGCCAAGGAGTATCTGAGATGGATGGGCCTGAAGAGCGTGAAGGACTTTGACGCCAATGCCATCGACATCATCGATATCAACAGCCGGCTGATGCTATTGACTCCGAAGGGAACAAGACCATCGAAGAGCAGTTTGCCCCAGAAGCAACAAAGTGCTACAGGCACAGGCAGTCCTGCTGATGACTTTTTGGGAATGATGGACCAGATGGCCGACATGCTAAGTAACATGGATGACAACCAGCGGGAACAACTCATGAAAACCATGCTCGGGATTACACCCCTTCCGGAAATGGAAAACCAGAAATTCTACTCCTACAAGAAACCCGACTACGAGCAGAATATCCCACAGACGCTGCAATGGCTCAGCCCGTTCTGGAACGCTCGGTATGAGGACAACAAGGTGGAGCTGTGCCACTTCGTGGAAGAGGACGGCCGCCGCATGAAGATGACATCCCAGCAGAAACTAGCTGAGATGCGCGGCTACATGAACATGCTCTTCGCCCGTTTCGACAAGGAGCTGCTGGAAAACCGCTGGAAGCTATACGGCCCGCTGTGGATGATGGAGCGCGAGAAGATGACCGACTGCCTCGACCTGGTGCTCGAAGCCCTCAGGCAGGACGCCTACTTCATGCACGCCTACATCTTCAGGTACGAAAAATGGGTCTCGGCAGTCATCTACCAGCTGGGCAAGGACCAGATAGAGACGCTCGAGGAGTTACTCTACCAGCAGGGCATCATACCCCATGCCAAGCCCATCGTGCTCAACGCACTGCTCTGGACCCTCATCCGACAGCCCGAGAAACGGCTGCGCATCACAGCCATGCTCTCCAAATTCCTCAACCATTGCCTCGACATCTGCCGACAGGGAGCCTCGACATTCAATCTGGAGTTTTACGCCATATCGCTCGCCACAGCACATGTGACGGAGACTCTGCCCATACTGCAGAGAATATTCAAGGAACTGAACATCCAAACAACCATAGTCGAAGGCGGCATCGATGAAGTAGCCCGCCTGATGAACGACCCCAAAGTGGAATTCTGCTGCAAGTACGACAGCCTGGACCAGTACCTGAACGACAAGGAAGAAATCGAAGAGAGCAGGGAGTTCAACGAAGAAACCTATTACGGAATAAGCAGGGGTAATGACTACTATGGTGAGGATGAGGACGACTATGATGCCGACGACCTCTACGACATTCAGGGCATCTATGACCTGTCGGAACCTGCCGCCCGCTACGAGATACGCATCGAGAAAATCGAACCGGCAGACGAACCGGAGCGCACCATCCAGCTGCCTTCAAATATGCTGCTCGACGGCTTCGCGCAGCTCATCATGAGGGCCTTCGGGCGAACGGAACTGCCAGAGCCCTACGAGTTTGAGGACGAAAAAGGCTTCCGCTATCTCTCCGACGAGGAAACTCACGCCCTCGACAAGGACTACTGGCAGATGGACCCCACGGACATCAACACCGTAGGCATCCTGCTGCAGAAGAAGGGCGAGACGGCTGCGTTCAATATCAGGAAAGGCAAGAGGAAGGGCATCGAGAGCTACGCCCTCACACTGGAGAAGAAGGGCCGCTATACCGCCAAGACCAAGCAGCGCATCGACCTGCTCAAAGCTCCTGGACTGCCCCAGAGCCAGGCCGACAAGATA
Source organism: uncultured Prevotella sp. (assembly GCA_946623195.1). The sequence continues at coordinate 730 of CAMOQW010000082.1, read as the reverse complement.
CGCCAGCAGCTGCACGACTTCGAGGCAGAGAACGAGAATGCCATTTCGTAGTAGAAGCGCCATTTATCTTAAGTCATGAATACTGTCAAGAAATCTATTGGATATGAAGAAAGCTGAATTGTTCCGCGATATACTGCCACTGGCCATACTGGCAGGCATCTGCATCTCCATCGGCTGTGTGGTCAACCTCAGGGTCGGTGGAGTGGCAGGTGCCGTGTTGTTTGCGTTCGGACTGACAACCGTCGTCTACTACGGATTAAAGCTTTATACCGGCACCGCCGGATTCATCCGCCGTCAGGGCGACTGGGCCATGCTCTGGGTGGTGCTCTTTGGTAACATCATAGGCTGCCTACTCTCAGCCTGGCTTATCAGCTACGCCCAGCCCGACTGCATAGAGCCTGCCTCGAAGATTCTGGCAGGCCGTCTGGCCAAGGGTCCTTTGGCCTGCTTCCTGCTGGCCATCGGCTGCGGATTCATCATGACCACCGCCGTGGAGTTTGCCCGCAAGGGAAAGATGCTGACACTGTTGCTCGGCGTGCCCGTATTCATCCTCTGTGGGTTTGCCCACTCGATAGCCGATGCTTTCTACTTCCTCGTCTCGCCATCAGCACAGCTGCTGCAGACGGAGGTGCTCATCATCTACATCGCCGAGGTGCTCGGCAACTTCGTGGGCTGCAACCTCTACCGCTGGATGCTCATCTTCACGCCACGGACGGAGAAATAACGATTG
>CAMOQW010000081.1 GCA_946623195.1 uncultured Prevotella sp. | reverse complement strand
TTTGTCACTTTAGCGTCTGGTTTCTATTCGAAAATCTTTTGTATCATCGCATCAGACTGGAAGACAACGAAACATGGAACACATCAATGTATGGTTATTGCCTACGTGTAACGATGATAACATCACAAGTCGGACTGTGAGTTTGGAGATGTTTGGGGCTGACAATAATAAGATTTCAAAAACCCTGCCTAAATATTTTGCCGTCTCAAGATATTTTGCTAACTTTGCCTGCTGAAACTACCTAAATGTTAACGAATGAGAATACTACTGACTCTCTGCACCCTCATACTGACGGTGGCGACGCTGCCGGCCAAAGACCTGCAAGACGGAACGCGCCGGATAAAATACAAAGACGGGCCGGCCTACATCTATCGCGTGTCGCTGACCGACAAGCAAGGCTGCCCCTACTCGCTGGACCACCCCACCCACTTCCTGACGCACCGCAGCATGGAGCGCCGCAAGCGCCAGGGACTGAGTGTAGACTCCACCGACCTGCCCGTATCGCCGCGCTACGTGAAGCGGCTGGTCACAGACGAGGTGACGCTGGTGGGACAGAGCCGCTGGCACAACACCCTGCTGCTGCGCATGAAAGACACCGCCCGCATTGCCGCCATCCGGCAGGAGCCGTTTGTGAAGAGCTGCCAGCTGGTATGGCTGTCGCCCGACTCAGTAGAGGTGGAGGGGCGCCCGAAATACCACGACCGCTTTGAGGAGCACGACAGCATCAAAGGTGAAATCTACGGCATCACGGCAGAACAGATACAGTGCCTGCAGGGCGACCGGCTCCACACGGCCGGACTGCTGGGCCAGGGGATGATGATAGCCGTACTGGACGGCGGTTTCAAGAACGCAGACCGCATTCCGGAATTCCAGAAGATAGACATCCGCGGCTACCACGACTTCATCGCCCCCCAGGAGCCGCGCCTGTTTGCAGAGACGGATCACGGCACGAAGGTGCTCTCGGCAATGGCCATCTACCACCCCTACTACTTCGTGGGCACGGCACCGAAAGCCAGCTACTGGCTGCTGCGTTCGGAAGACCAGCAGAGCGAGCAGGTGATAGAAGAGGACTACTGGACGATGGCTGCCGAATTTGCCGACTCGGTGGGCTGCGATGTCATCAACTCCTCGCTGGGCTACAACGAGTACGACCATAAATGGATGAACTACCAGCTATGGCAACTGGACGGCAAGACGTCGTTTGCCTCAAGGACGGCCTCGATGCTGGCCGACAAGGGCATCCTGCTGGTCAACTCGGCAGGCAACTCGGGCATGGGGCCCTGGAAGAAGGTAGGCGTACCGGCTGATGCCGACAACATACTGACCGTAGGAGCAGTGTCCGACATGGATGTCCACCGCATAGCCCCGTTCAGTTCCGTGGGGCCCACGCAGGACGGCAGGGTGAAGCCCGACGTCGTGGCCATCGGTGCCCCGGCCCGACTGGTCAGCGGACGCGGCATCATCACCAGCGGCATGGGCACCTCGTTCTCGTGCCCCATCGTCTGCGGGCTGGCAGCCTGCTTGTGGCAGGGAATGCCCCACAAGACGGCAAAGGAGGTGATAGAACTCATCCGCCAGAATAGCGACAACTACAGCCATCCCGACAACATCTACGGCTACGGGCTGCCCAATTTCTGGCGGGCCTTCATGATAGGAACAATGAAAAACGAATAACGAAAAACGAAAGATGAGTGACCAACGGCTGACCCTACGACAACTGAACCTGATGGTGCGCGATGCCATCGAGATGCAACTGCCCGACGAATACTGGGTGGAAGCAGAGTTGTCGGAATGTCGCGAACACGGCGGGCACTGCTACATGGAACTCGTAGAGAAAGACGACCGCTCGAATACCCCCGTAGCCAGAGCCTCGGCCAAGTGCTGGCGACAGACGTGGCTCATGGTGAGACCCTACTTCGAGCGCACCACCGGCCAGCAGTTGCGCGCCGGTATGAAGGTGCTGCTGCGCGTCTATGCCCAGTTTCACGAGGCTTACGGGTTCTCGTGGATAGTCACCGACATAGACCCCACCTACACGCTGGGCGACATGGCACGCCGCCGTCAGGAGATTATCCGCCAGCTGAAGGATGAGGGCGTGTTCGACCTTCAGCGCGAGCTACAGCTGCCGCTATTTGCCCAGCGCATAGCCGTCGTCAGTGCCGCCAATGCTGCCGGCTATGGCGACTTCTGCCGACAGTTGGAGGACAATGAATACGGGTTCCGCTTCAGCATCACGCTGTTTCCTGCCGTCATGCAGGGCGAACAGGTGGAGGCATCGGTCGTCAGTGCCCTGAACCAAATCTACGGACGCATGGCCGACTTCGACGTGGTGTGCATACTCAGAGGCGGCGGTGCCGTTGCCGACCTCAGCGGATTCGACACCCTGGCGCTGGCAGAGAATGTGGCCCAGTTTCCGCTGCCCATCATCACCGGCATCGGACACGAACGCGACGAGAGCATCCTCGACATGGTGGCTTTCCAGCGCGTAAAAACGCCCACCGCCGCCGCCACGCTGCTGATTGACAACCTGAGGCTGGTGCTGGAGCGCATCAACACGGCACAACAGCGCATCAATACGGCCGTCACCCAGCAGCTGAACAGTCACAAGGTCAGGCTCTCCCATCTGGCCACACTCATCCCTACCCTACCCATGCGGATGTTGAGCGACACCCGCCACCACATTGACCTGCTGGAGCGACGTCTGCCCGTTGCCATCGAGCGACAGCTGACGGAGCAGAAGCACCGTCTCAGCCGACTGGAGCTCACACTGCAGGGCTTCGACCCGCAACTGCTGCTGAGTCGCGGTTACAGCATCACCCTGCTCAACGGCAAGGCCCTGCGCGACCCCCGGCAGGCAAAACCTGGCGACACCATCGAGACAAGAATAGAAAAAGGCATCATACAATCTGTTGTAAAATGAAGGAAGAACCGAAATACGAAGAGGCACTGGCACAACTGGAGGCCATCGTCCGCAAAATGGAGGCTGGCGAATATGACATAGACGAGCTGGCTGCACAACTGAAAAAGGCGCAGCTGCTCATCAAGTTCTGCAAGGACAAGCTGACCAAGACAGAAGCCGAGCTGCAGAAAATACAGTCGGAAGGTGAACGGTGAGAGGTTACCTCTATAGACTTGGTTTCACGGGAATGAGCTTTCCCTCGGCATCGAAGTTCAGCGGGTCTATGCAGACCTCGCGGTTGTAGCCTGCCGACCAGTCGAGTTTGGCACCACGCGGGCGCTGGAAGCGGTGATAGACGATGTACCACTCGTCGGTGCCGGGTTTCTGCAGGATGGCATGATGGCCCGTACCGAATATCTGCTTGTCGTCGTCGCGCTGCAGCACGATGGTCTTCTCAGCTGCAGTCACCGGTTCACCGTTGCGCACCAGTGTCGTAGGCGAGTCGCTGATGGCATAGCGGATACGGTAGTTCTTCGAGCGGGTGTCGTTCTCCGACCAGGTGAAGTAGTATAGTCCGTTGCGATAGAACACGTAGGTGCCCTCGTTGTAATGATAGCGGGCTTTGTCCTTGCGCGGCAGTACAACGGTAGGTTCACCCCTGAAACTCGTCATATCATCGTTCAGCTCTGCACAGACAATGGTGCCATTGCCCCAATAGAGGTAGCACTTGCCGGTCTTTGGGTCTTGGAACACGTCGGGGTCTATCGTTGCGCCGCCATTCTTCATCACCGGCATATCCTTCGTACACAGCGGTTTGCCGATGGCATCCCTGAAAGGTCCGGTCGGCCGGTCGGCCACTGCCACACCAATCTGGCCCTCAGCGACGAAGTAATAATAATACTGATACTTAGTCCTGCGGCCCTTGCCCGTCTTGCGCTCGATGATACAGGGCGCCCAGGCCTTCTGGTGAGCCCACTGGCAGTCAGTCTGGAGATCGAAGACGACGCCCTCGTCCTTCCACGTTTTCAGGTCTGTGCTCGAATAGCAGCGGAAGTCGTGATTGGCCCAGTTCTCCACACCGTCGGTCGTGGGATAGAGGTAGTATTTCTGGTCGCGTTCCGAATAGAGCACCTCCGGGTCGGCAAAAAGTCCGGGTATGACGGGGTTCTGCACGTTAGGCTGCATGGTGGCAAGCTCGTAACCGTCGCTCCAGGCCTGCAGGCGGTCGTATTCCTCCTTGGTGATACGCAGGAATGAGCCGTGCTGCGGACGGTTCACGCCCTCTATGTTCTTAGGACTGCGGAAGTTTCGCATGTATTTGTCGGCCAGACAGAGCCGGTAGTTGCGGGGGCGCGACGAATACTCGATGTAGCCTATCACCCAGTCGTCGTGACCCGCCAGTTGGAATGCCGACACCCCCTCACACTTCTTGTTGCCCTCGAAGTTCACGTAATCGTCCTCCACGGGTTCGCTCCACGGGCCGGTCAGTTCGGGAGCCGTCGCCGTGAAGAGTCCCGGTTTGCCGCCTTCCTTCTTGATCATCATGTGCCAGCGCTGGTCGCTGTCGAGCCAGTTGATGTCGGCATCGATGGTAGCATAGCCCCAGTCGAAGAGCAGGCGGGGCTGTGTCAGTTGGGTAAACGACTCGTCGGCATACGAATAGTACATGCGGTCATATTTCTCTTCGCTGCGATTCCACATGGAATAATAGATGAAGTAGCCGCCCCTGCGACCGTCGGGCCACGTGTAGTCAGCATCCCACATAATCTGCGGCGCCCACACGCGGTTGACGGCAGACCAGTCGCTATAGACGCTCGGGGCATCAGGATTACAGAAGATGCGCGTGCCCTGGCGGTAGTCGAAGGTCTTCGACTGCCAGTGTATCAGGTCGTCGCTCACCAGCAGGTCGATGCCGTAGTTGTCCCATTCAGCCTGCTTGCCCAGGTCCTTGAAGCGGCCAACGTTCATGTCGGTACACACCATCAGGTATCCCGAACCGTCGTGCTTGCGGCAGATATAGGCATCACGGGTGGCCCCCTCGATGCGGGCGTGCTCATAGTCGCTGAAGATGCTGTCGCCGTTCAGCAAGTCGTGGTAGTGGAATCCGTCGCGACTCAGCGCGTATGCCGTCCAGGCTCTGCTGCGGTCGTTCATGTGGCAGTAGAGGTAGCCGTAGTCACCCTTTTGAAAGTTGCCCCGACTTGTCTGAGCCGTGGCAGGCATCATCAGCAGCGTCATGATGGCCAGTGTCAATAGTCGTATCATCATATAATATGCATATTTATATAAAATCGACCACAAAGATACCTAATTTTCTGCATACAACCAACACTTTTCAGGCAATTTTCTTGCACGGGCGCGATATTTTGAGTAATTTTGCGCGCAATATGACAAACAAGGACAAAACAAACATAACATTATGAAAAATTTAGACTGGGGAAACCTTTCGTTCGGTTATATGAAGACCGACTACAACGTACGCTGTTACTATCGCGACGGCAAGTGGGGCGAGATTGAAGTCTGCTCCGACGAGTATCTGAACCTGCACATGGCAGCAACCTGTCTGCACTACGGACAGGAGGCTTTCGAGGGTCTGAAGGCATATCGCTGCAAGGACGGCAAGGTGCGCATCTTCCGCGTCGACGAGAACGCCAAGCGCCTGCAGTCGACCTGTCGCGGCATCCTGATGCCCGAGGTTCCTACGGAGTTGTTCATCGAAATGGTCAAGAAGGTGGTGCGCTTGAACCAGGAGTGGATACCGACGTACGAGAGCGGTGCCACACTGTACATCCGTCCGCTGCTCATCGGTACGTCGGCACAGGTGGGTGTGCACCCCTCCAAGGAGTACTGTTTCCTGATTTTCGTCACCCCCGTAGGTCCATACTTCAAGGGCGGATTCTCCAGCAATCCTTACGTGATTGTTCGCGATTACGACCGTTCGGCTCCTCTGGGAACAGGTAAGTATAAGGTGGGTGGCAACTATGCCGCCTCGCTCTTTGCCAACAACCTGGCTCACGAGAAGGGCTATGCCTGCGAGTTCTATCTGGATGCCAAAGAGAAGAAATACATCGACGAGTGTGGTGCTGCCAACTTCTTCGGTATCAAGAACAACACCTACATCACTCCAAAGTCAACCTCTATCCTGCCCTCTATCACCAACAAGTCGCTGATGCAGGTAGCAGAAGATTTAGGACTGAAGGTAGAACGCCGTCCTATTCCCGAGGAAGAACTTGAGACCTTCGAAGAGGCTGGTGCCTGCGGAACAGCCGCTGTTATCTCGCCTATCTCATACATCGACGATCTGGAGAC
>CAMOQW010000080.1 GCA_946623195.1 uncultured Prevotella sp. | reverse complement strand
GACTTCCTGGCCCAGATTTACGACTGGCAGCTGCGGAAGGCTTTGTTCCCCATAGGCCACATGATGAAGGAGGAGGTGCGCCAAATAGCCGAGCGCGAACATCTGGCCCCAGCCCATCGGAAGGACTCGCAAGGCATCTGCTTTCTGGGCAAGATTAACTACAACGACTATATCCGCCGCTATCTGGGCGAACTGCCCGGCGACGTAATAGAACTTGAAACCGGCAAGCGGATTGGCGAACACCGAGGCCTGTGGTTCCACACCATCGGACAGCGCAAGGGTCTGGGGTTTGGCGGCGGTCCGTGGTTTGTGGTCAAGAAAGACGTCGGACAGAACATCCTATACGTCTCTCACGGCTACGACCCGGCTACGGCATACGCCCAAGACTTCAAGGTATGCGACTTCCATGCCCTCACCCTGCCGCTCACGGAGTGCCTAAAGCTGACGGAGGGGCAGACCGGCTCTGGCGAGGTGACATTCAAGATACGGCACACCTCTGACTACTTCCGCGCCACCATTGAGCAGACTGGCGACGATGCATTCATCGTCCACTCGGAAAAGCCCATTCACGGCGTAGCCCCCGGCCAGTTCTGCGTTATCTACGACAATCGCCACCACCGATGCTTCGGCAGTGGCGAGATAACCCTATAAGAGAAGAGACCGCTTACTTAGCCATCACCTTCACGGTACGCGTCTGACCATCCGACAGCGTTTCGCGGATAATGTTCAGGCCGTGCTGTAGGCGCTCCGTCTGGCGACCTTCAGCAGTAAAGAACTGGCGGCTGACAACCTGCTTGCCAACTGTCTGAGCATTGACAGCTGTGGGGTGGTCTGAAGAGGCCTCTTCGCCCAATACGCCGTAGGCACTGATGGCCTGTACGGTGACTTTGCTGCCGGTGATGCTGGTGCCGGTCGTGACAGTAGCCACACCATCGGCAATGACCAGATAGCACTGAGCGAAACCAGTAGGATCACTCCACGACACATTGTTCCCGTTGACTGAGATTTCAGGAGCCGGCAGAATGAATCCTTGCCAGTCGGCATCCCAATTGTCAGAGCCACGCAGCACGTAGTCGAGTTTGTAGTCATTGACAGCCTCCGTTTTAGAGAGTACTGCTTTGCTGGCTGTACCGCCAAACAAGGTGCGACGCTGGCTCAAGTCAACAGCATTGCCATTGGCATCCAGCGTATTGTACTCTGCCATCTGTATGGGCTTGCCACCCATCTCGTTCCAGCCATCAGCCGTGATACTGACACCGTTTGTGAGTCGGGTATTGATATAGCTGACCTTGGGAGTATTGCCCCAAGGACGCCCCAAAGCGGTGGTGGAGCCTGCCTGTGCTGCGGTGATGACGGCATTGCGGAACACATAGCCGTAGCGGGCTGTGCTATGGTCAGGGGCCACGATGACGTTGGAAGCACGGAGCACGTGCAGCGTGTCGCTGTCGAAGAAGGCCTCACCGGCACCATAGATAAAGTCGGTAGTACCCGAAATCTTGCAGTTGCGCACCAGGTGGCGCTGACCGTCCTTGCCTGTGCGATAGGTATCCTGCCAACCCTCCAGATTACAGTTGGTGATGATGATACGGTCTGCCTTCGTATAGAGCGCCAGGGCCTGGCCTTCATTGACGCGGGTATTGCGGAGTGTCAGGTTGTCAAACGACACATCCGGGGCTGTCACGTTGACGGTAGCCGCCTTGTCGACACCACCGCCATCTTCATTGGTTTTGTTCCACGAGATGATGGTGTTCTGCTTCGACTGACCCGTCAGGTGAATATTGGGCTTGTCTATCTGCACGTGACCCTCGTAGGTGCCTTTCCTTATAAATATATTATATGGTGTGCCGTCGCCAGGAGCGGCATCGATGGCGGCCTGGACGGTGGCATACTGTTCGCCCTCGCCTACTACGGCATGGAAGAAATCTGCCGTCAAGACGGGCTGGTGGCGCGTGTATTTCTTGGCGTCAATCTGCCCGTCAGCCACACCGTTGAGGAACAGTTCCAGGTTCGAGTATCCGCTGGCCGACAGCGCAGCACCGTCGCTGGCATCCGTCGGGTTCAGCCCCACCTCCGTCTCGTAGCTGTCGGGCAGTCCGTCGCCATCGCTGTCTTGCACCTGACAGTCGTAGCTGTCGCCCTCGAGCCGGGGATAGCAGGTGACGTCAATCTCGCGGTTATCGGCAGCCTTGTCGCCCTCGTAGAGTGCTGCAAAGACGTCGTGCTGCTGCAGGGTGATGTCGCTGGGCGAGTCGATGATGCCCAATTTGCTGCCACGGGCTCCCCCATACTGCGGAGCCTGCGTGCCGGCAGCCTCTGACAGGATGCGCACGTCGACCTCATCATAACGGGGCATCGAGGCACCGGCTGCCAGCATCACCTTCTGGTAGGCAGTCTCGGCAGGGTCGCAGGCCATCGTCAGCTGGTATCCGTCGGGCAACTCCGTCAGCAGGGCCTTGTCGGCCAGGGCCTGAGAGGGCGACAGTGACCAGAAATTCATGGCGCGCGAACTGTTGTTGGCTACGAAACCGTAGTAGTTGTCGTCGTTGACCTTCTCAAGTTCGGCATTGCTCCATATGGCCGACGAAGGTGCCCACTTGCTGGAGAGTTCGAACTTATTGCCCTTCAGATACCACTGGCCCACCTCACTGATGCTGCCGCCATTGGCCGACACCCAGTAGCGACGGCTGCCTGTAGCATTCTTGGTGGCCGGGCCGGGCTTGTAGTAGTTGCCAATCATGTAGACGCGGTTATAGTCGGTATCCTTGGTGGCTCCGGTCGTTGAGCACTCGCCGCCATAGACGGCATTGACCGACCCCCAGTTGTAGATGACATTATTGATGAACTCGTTGTCGACATGGCGGTCGTGGACATTGTCGCGAACGCCATTGAAGCGCGGCGAGCGGCTGTTGTTATGAGCAAACAGACAGTGGTGCATCGTGGCATGTTCGCCACCCCACTGTGCTCCGTAGGCACGGTTGCCCTTCGAGTTGCGTGAGTCGTAGAGGCCCTCGGAGAAGATGCTCCATTGGACGGTGGTGTAATCGCAATCGTAGAGTGTCATATTCTCCTCCATCGACCAACTGACGGAACAGTGGTCAATCACGATGTTCTGGACGTTCTCGACACCCAGTGGCGACATGCTGCTGTTGGGCAGGTCGCCGGCACGGAAGCGAATATGGCGAATGATGATGTTCGATCCCAGCTTGACGCGGTAGCCACAGAGACAGATGCCACCGCCTGGAGCCGTCTGGCCTGCAATAGTGGTGTTCGAACGGACGTCTACATTCTTGGTCAGATAGATGGTGCCGCTGACCTTGAACAGCACCGTCCGTGGGGTATCGTCGCCTGTTGTCACGGCCCAGCGGAAGGTGCCCTCCTCGCCGGTATCGTCCAGTCGGGTGACATAGTAGACCTTCGAACCGCGTCCGTCGACAGCACGTCCGCCCGTGGTAAAGCGTCCGTAGCCCTCACAGCCGGGGAAGGCAATGAGGTCGGCCTTGTAGTTCTCCAGTTGTTGGAAGACGGCATAAACGGCACAATCCTCGTTCAGGGTAAACGAATAGGTAGCATTTGTCGAGAGCGTTGAACCACTGCCATCCTCCCAACGCACGAACTGATGGCCCGTCAGGGGAGTGGCTGTCAAAGACACCGAGGTCCCATGATTGAACTTCAAGCCACCTTCGACAGCTGTACCCTCAGGACTAACAGAGACCGTTCCCATTCCCTCGCAGCCAGCCTTGATAAAGCCAAGCACCGTATGGGCCGCTTCTGCCTTGAACTTGGCCGTAATAGTAACGTCATCGTTCAGCGTGAATTTATGGGGATTCTCTGTTGACAGTAACGTTTCGCCATCATACCATCCCTCGAACGAGTAGCCGGCATTTGCAGTCGCAGAGATATTACCGGTCTGAGAACCCTTCAAGACTCTGGTGCTGGTCGGACTAACTGTTCCTGCCCCATCCGGAGCTACTACAAATGTTACTGTCACATACGTAAAAGCCTGCAATCCAGGCCACGTAGTCAAAGCAATAGCCGTCGTACACGCCAGCAGCACTGCCATCAAAATCGCAAACTGTCTTTTCATTTCGAGTTTGTTTTTAGTTCCTTTTATCTGTATAGACGAACCAACATCAGGTTTGTCACATTATATATTAGAAAATAATACGCGAAACATTTTGCCGTCTCGAAAGAAAAATGTATCTTTGCAACTGGAAAAGTTATGTTCCCAAGTTGGGTACACAAGTTCCCAAGTTGGGTACACATGTTCCTAAGTTGGGTACACATGTTCCCAAGTTGGGTACAGAACTTTTCCAGTGAGAAAAAAACAAATATATAGAGAACAAAGAAAAAAACATCGAAGACTATGCCAAACTATGTATTACAAGAGATGAGCGAGGAGATGGGCAACGGACAGAAGAAGGTCTATCCACGTATGCAGACCTACTCGCTGCACGACTTCAACACCGTCATACGCCACATGCGCGAGTACAGCGGAAGCTTCAGCGAGGGGGCCATCCGTGGTGTGATGGACGCACTGGTGACAACCATGAAAAGCTGGATGCCGCTGGGGCACAACATCAAGATTGACGGGCTGGGCGTATTCTCGCTGACACTGGGCTTCGACACGTCGACACCCAGCGAGGCCAGTGAAGCCAGGAAGCAGAAGAAAGGCGACGCCGATGACGAGCCGCGAACCAAGTACAGACACGTCTGCATCAAAGGCATCAACTTCAAGCCCGACCCAAAGCTGCTGGAGCTGATGAACCAGGAGGCCACCTTCGAGCGTGCAGAGACTGACGTGGTGGTGCCCCGCAAGCCCAACGACAGCCGCGACGAGCGCATCCGCAAAGCCCTCGCCGTCATTGACGAGCAGGGCTACATGACCCTCAGCGACTACGCCATTGCCACCAGCCAGAGCCGGACGACAGCCTCGAAGGACCTGCGCCACATGACCAGCGACCCCACGTCAGGCATCACCACACGAGGCTCCCACTCGCACAAAGTGTGGATTCGTCGTACGGATGATGACAAAACGTCAGAATAAGCGTCTATTTTACAACTAAATGGCAAAAAATTTGGAGAATTCGAAGAAAACCCCTATATTTGCACGCAGAAACTCTATTACTAATTCAAATTAATAACGTTATGAAGAAAATTTTTACTCTTATTTCTGTAGCACTTTGTGCTATGAGTGTTAACGCCCAGACTTGGAAAGCTGCAGACTATGACCTTACCAAGGCAGCAACTGAGACCCTGACTGAAGGTATTTATAAAGGAAATGCCGATGGATATGACGTTAATCAGCCAAGTACCCTTGAGTCTTCATCAATTGTTGTTGAGGATGTGGAAGGTATCAAGATGACAGCAGTTTCTACCCCTAACAACCTTGGTACAAAGGACATCGAAGAAGGAAAGGAAAAGACTTTCTGGGAACTGAAAGGTAAGGCTGAGACTGACGAGAACCCCAACGACGCTCTGATTACAGACTTATGCACACCTCAGTTTGCCCAATATCTGATGCCACAAGGCAATCCTACTTTTATTTATTGGGACTACGAGATTGAGAGTGAAAAAGGCCTATCATTTAAAGTTGGCGATATTCCTGAAATCTATTGGACTCCTGGAGCTAACATGCCGACAAAAGGCGCTTACTATAAGTTTGCTGCCACTAAGAGTGGTGATTTGCGTGTAGCTATCTATGGCAACAAAAATTCGAATCCCACCTATATTGTAGACGAAAGCACCAAACAGCCTCTGGCTCCAGCATCTGTGACTGTGAGTATTTATTATCAGAATACCGGTTTTGCCTACGAAGGTAAGGAAAACGACGAGAACGCAGGAGGAGCTGACACAAGAAAGTATTTTAACGTAGGTGCAATGGCCGAGGACTATGTGCTTCAGCACACTAATGGCTGTACTCAGAATCGTCCAGTCCTTGGCTACATCGATTTCTCTGTTGAGGCTGGCAAAACCTATTGGCTCTTCAACCCCAAAAGCCAGATTGGCATCTATGGCTTCTTCTTCCAGGTTGGCGGCTCGAATGGTATTGCCAGCGTGAAAGCAGAACTCGACGCTGACGCTCCCATCTACAACCTCGCTGGCCAGAAGGTCGACAAGAGCTTCAAGGGCGTAGTGATTCAGAACGGAAAGAAGATGATTCAAAAGTAAGAAGACATTCTAACAAGCGATAACCGTCGAGGCTGTCCTTTCCTTTGGGAGGCAGCCTCGATCTTTTTCATATTGACTACCCTTTACCGCGCATACTTATACAATTTGTTTCCATTTTACCAGAAAAACTGAAAAAAGTATC
>CAMOQW010000079.1 GCA_946623195.1 uncultured Prevotella sp. | reverse complement strand
AAATCCAAGTATAAGGACAATGCGCCAAGCAGTGCTATCTTTTGTGCGCCCTCTCCTGCATCGGGAGCCTGCAGAAGCATCTGCTTGATTTTCTGAGAATCGTAAGCTGTGAGTCCTACAAAGATGAGCACGCCTATGTAGCTAAGAATGTAATCGAAGCCAGAACTCTTAATGAAAAAGTTCACAAACGTGGCAATAACCAGTCCTATCAACGCCATAAACAGATATTTACCAATAGAGGACAGATCCGTCTTGGTGGTATATCCTATCAATGCCATTGTAGCGAATGTACCTGCCGTGATAAAGAAAACGGTGGAAATGGACGATGCCGTGTAAATCAAGAATATAGAAGACAGCAGTGCACCGTTGATAACAGAGTAGAGGATAAACATCAGCGTAGCCGTAGCCAGCGAGAGTCGGTTAATGGCGGCACTGACACCGATAACCAATGCGAACTCTGCTATAATCAGTCCCCAAAAGAGGATTTGATTGGTAAAGATGGCCTGTTGCACTCCAGGGCTGGTTGCTACGCCATAGGCTGTAAAGCCGGTAATCACCATAGCAAGTGTCATCCACACATAGACCTTACGCATCAGCACAGGGAAGGCTGAAGACATGGCCAACTGATCGTCTATCGACAGGTTTTTCAGTTCAAAATCATTATAATTCATACTATTTCCTTTCTTTTTTGTTACTATATCTCTTTTTATTGTTAATCGGGGGCAAAGATACACATTATTTCGAGTGTGTGCAAATGTTATTATTAAAAAAGAATAAAAAACTTGTTAACAAGGATTTTAATTCGTACTTTTGCGAGGATATTACTTAAAAACGAATATTATTTAAAGGCGAGGATATTACTTAAAGACTATGAAAAGAAAGATTATTTTATTGATTTGGGCTGCATTACTGTGTGGCTCTGTTCAGGCACAAACTTCTTTTGTACATCCCTGGATGCAGAAACGGGTGGCTTATTTTGGAGACTCGATAACCGACCCACGTAATAAAGCCTCGAAGAAAAAATACTGGAATTTCCTGCAAGAGTGGCTAGGCATCACCCCGTATGTCTATGCCGTGAGCGGGCGTCAATGGAACGATATTCCCCGTCAGGCAGATAAGCTGCGGGAAGAACACGGTGACTCTGTTGATGCCATCCTTATCTTCATTGGCACTAACGACTATAACAACGGCGTGCCCATCGGGCAATGGTATGAGGAGAAAGAAGAAAAAGTGATGTACGGCCATGGGCAACCCAAGAAGCTGGTTGACCGCAAGCGCCGCTATATGAGTATGGACGGCAATACGTATCGTGGACGAATCAATATTGCCATAGACAAGGTGAAGCGGATGTATCCCACCAAGCAAATTGTGCTGCTCACCCCTATTCATCGCGCCCAGTTCTACAGGAACGAAAAGAACTGGCAATGCACGGAAGACTACACGAACCAGTGTGGCATCTACATGGAGGAATATATTGCCGCCGTGAAAGAAGCAGGCAACATCTGGGCCTTGCCCGTTATCGACCTGAATGCCGTGAGCGGACTGTATCCGATGATGGATGAATATGCGCAATACTTTGCCGACCCACAGGTTGACCGGCTACATCCCAACGACAAAGGGCACGAGCGTATGGCCCGCACCCTGTATTATCAGCTCAGTGCATTACCCTGCACGTTCTAATAGGACGATGATTTGCCATCGCCAGCAAGGAAGGCCGATCAGGCCTTCTTTGCTGTTGTACACTCGTTAACCAGATAAACTATACTCATGTATGGTATCCCCGAATTGGTTTCAAGTCCGATTTCGCAGGTACGGCTATTGCTGTAGCCCACCTCTATGCCGTTGGCCTCTATCTGCGGGCGGAGCTTGCGCAGGCCGTAGCTGTTAAGTTCGGGGAATGTGAAACCACGATCACCTGCAAATCCGCAACAACCCACGCCCTCAGGCAGGAACACATTGTGCGAGCATAGCTTAGCCAACGCTATCATATCCTTGTCCACACCCATCAGTCGTGTGGAACACGTGAGGTGTAAGGCGATATGGCGATCGATAGGATGGAAATCCAGTCGGGGCACCAGATACTTCATGATGAATTCTGCCGGTTCGTAGAGTTTCATCTTGTGCATTACCTTCTTCATGCGATGCAGACATGGACTCTGGGCGCAGAGAACAGGATATCTGCCCTCCTCGCTGGCCTTCCACAGTGCTGTCTCGAGTTCGGCACTCTTGCGATCGGCGATGTCGAGCATTCCCTTCGACTCCCATATCTGTCCGCAACACATACGTTCCATGCCATCCGGGAAGATAACCTCGTAGCCAGCCTTGGCCATCAGTTGGATAACCTCATCAACCAAGTCGTGAATCTTTCCGCCATGCTTGGATTGTCCCATTGTCTGATTGATACAGCTGGGGAAGTATACCACCTTCAGTTCTGAGTGCGACACCTCCTTGTGTGGAATCGACTTCTCGATGATAAACTGCGTCAGGTCGCTCTTCTTGGGTTGGCGGTGCTTCTTAGGCATGGCTGTGGTCCATAGCGGCATGCCCATCTTGTTCATACTTCTACAGATGCTAGTCATCATCTTAGGACCCAGCGTGATATGTGCTGCGTGGGCCACATCCAGCACCACTCGCAGTCCACTCTTGATGCCAGCCATGTGGTTGGCAGCAAACTCGCCCAACTTATATCCTGTAGGACTTTCGTTCATATCCATCTGTCGTATCAAGTGAGTCAGTTCGCCCGTGTTAATCTTCATGGGGCACGATGTAGAACACAGTCCGTCGGTGGCGCAAGTCTGGTCGCCATAGTACTTGTATTGTTTCTTTAGAGTGGCCAATCGCTCAGGGTCGGCACCCGTCTTAGTGAGATAGCATATCTCGCGCTGTACGGCGATACGCATACGACTGGACAGGGTGAGTCCGCACGACATACAGTTTACCTCGCAGAATCCGCACTCGATACACTTGTTGGCACGCTTCACCTGTTCGATGGTCTCCTTGGCAGTCGACAGCGTTGGGTCCATCAGATAGTGTCCGCCATCAGGCACACTGTCAAAGTCGAAGTCGAGCACAGGCAGTGGCTTCAGACACTTGATGAAGCAATCCGGATCATCATTGAAGATTACGCCCCTGTTCAGCAGACCTTCGGGGTCGAATATCTGCTTGAGTTCGCACATTATCCCGTAGGCCTTATCGCCCCACTCATATTTTACGAATGGCGCCATGTTGCGACCCGTGCCGTGTTCAGCCTTCAGGCTACCATCGTAGTCCTCGACCACCAGCTTAGCCACATCGCGCATCATCTCGGCATAGCGTGCCACCTCGTGCTCATCGGCAAAGCTCTGGTTCAGGATAAAGTGATAGTTGCCCTCGAATGCGTGGCCATATATGCAAGCATCGTCGTAGCCATGATCGGCTATCAGCTTCTGCAGTTTCACGGTAGCCTCAGGCAGCGATTCTATCGGGAATGCCACATCCTCTATCAGGCACGATGTGCCCACAGGACGCGTACCGCCTACACTCGGGAAGATGCCACTGCGGATGGCCCAGTACTTGCCATAGACGGCAGGATCCTCAGTAAATTCGGCTGGGACATACAGGCTAAACTGACCCAGGCACTCCTTAATCCTCTCTATCTTTTCCAGCAGTTGCTCGTGGGTTATGCCCTTGGTCTCAGTCAGTATTGCAGTCAGGTTGTGATAGTCGCCAGGCTCCACGCCCGCTATCTTGCCAGCATCCACATCCTGCTTATACTGCAGATATACGGGGTCATCAACAGACGACAGCGACTTATAGTCCAGCATCTCGGCCGATTTCACCATCAGGTTCTCGGCACTCATCTCGATATCCTCGTCGCCAGCCTTCAGTTTCTTCATGGCCACCACAGCCTCGCAACTCTCCTTCATCGTGAGGAAGTACACCATTGCCGAGGCCTTGAAGGGATAGTCCTTCAGCGTCTTCATCGTCACCTCGGAAAGGAAGGCCAGTGTACCTTCGGAACCGACAATGCTATGCGCGATGATGTCGAACGGGTCGTCGTAAGCCACCAGTGGGCGCAGGTTCAATCCTGTAACATTCTTGATGCTATACTTTTTTATTATACGCTCGCGAAGCTTGTCGTCAGCACGCACCTTGTCACGCAAACCTTCTATACGCGCCATGAACTCAGGATGTGAACGTGCAAACTGTTCCCGACTGGCTGCATCGCCCGTATCAAGCACCGTACCATCCGTTAGAACAATACGTGCCGAAACCATCATCCTGTCGCTATTGGCATGCACACCGCAGTTCATGCCCGAGGCATTATTCACCACGATGCCGCCAACCATCGCACTGCCAATGGACGCCGGGTCGGGCGGGAAGACACGTCCGTGGTTCCGTAGCATCTCGTTGACACGTGCTCCAACAATACCTGGCTGGAGAGTGATTGTCTCACAAGAATCCGAGAGAGAACACTTCTCCCAATGCTTGCCCGCCACGATGAGCACCGAATCCGTACAGCTCTGGCCGGAAAGCGATGTGCCGGCAGCACGGAACGTGAAGGGCAGCTTGTATTTCTTACATAGTTGGACAATCCTGGAGATTTCCTCCTCACCGTCGCTACGTACCACGACCTGCGGAATCTGTCGGTAGAAACTGGCATCAGTACCCCACCCCAGCCGGCGGAGTTCGTCGGTATAGATACGTTCAGCAGGAATCACCTGCCTTAATTCTGATAAAAAATGATTGTTCATATGCAGCGTTTGTTAGTTGTTTGCGGCAAATATACGAAAAAAAAGCGAAAAAGATGTGTCGTTTAGAAAAAAATGCGTATATTTGCCAACAACTTATAAAACTAATCGCAAAACAATACGCCCCCCTATGACAGCATTCATTTCCGTCATTCCTATCGTGTTGCTCATCGTGCTGATGATGGGCTTCAAAGTGTCCGGATACTGGAGCGCCATTATCACGCTCGTAGTGACTATTTTGTTGGCCCTGTTTGCCGTACCGGGCATGGACATCGTTCCCGAGAAGTTTGCCGGGACGTCCATTTACGGCATCACGCTGTGGTCGGTGATTGAGGGATTACTCAAGGCGTGTTTCCCCATCATCCTGATTATCATCTGCGCCATCTTCAGCTACAACATTCTGTGCGAGACGAAGGAGATTGAGACCATCAAGACGCAGTTCATCCAGATGACCTCCGACAAGGGGCTGCTGGTGTTGCTGTTGACGTGGGGTTTGGGCGGCGTGCTCGAAGGCATGGCAGGCTTCGGCACTGCTGTGGCTATCCCGGCAGCCATCCTGATAGGCCTAGGTTTCAAGCCCATGTTCTCAGCCGTCATCTGTTTGGTAGCCAATACTGTTGCCGTAGGCTTCGGAGCTGTGGGCCTGCCCGCTACGACACTGGCTAATCAGGTGGCAGCCAGTGGCACGGCAACCCCCGAGGAACTCTGTGAGGTGGCTACCTTTATTATATTACAGCTCTCGCTGATGTTCTATCTCACACCATTCCTTATTCTGATGATGACAGACAGGACAAAGATTTTGAAGAACATCGCTATCGCCCTGTTTGTAGGCACCTGCTCCATCACCGTGCAGTTCGGCTGCGCCCACTGGATTGGTCCTGAGACGCCCGCTATTCTCGGTTCCGTTGCTGCCATCGCCGCTATGCTGATATACAACAAACTGTTTCTGCGCCATGAGGCAGAAAAGGACACCGTTCATGTCGAGCACGTGCGCTTCGGTGTTGTCAAGACGCTCAAGGCGTGGAGTGTCTACGGCTTGATTATCTTCTTCATCCTCATCAGCAGCAAGATTGTCCCTGCCGTGAACGAATTCCTTAACAGCACGCTCGTCACCAAGTTCGACCTGCCCGTCATCGGCAATACGTTTAAGTTTGGCTGGCTGTCGAATGCCGGTCTGATGATTTTCCTGGGTGCCGTCATCGGCGGACTGATACAGGGCATGTCGTTCGGCGCACTGATGAGACTGCTCGCCAAGACCACGCTGAATCTGCAGAAGACGGTGGTCACCATCTGCTGCCTCGTAGCCATGGCCATGCTGATGAACAACACCGGCATGACCAACGACATCGCCAAGGGTCTTGTGCTGCTGACCGGTGCAGCCTTCCCGTTCTTCGCACCGCTGATTGGTTCTATCGGCACCTTTGTCACAGGTTCCGCCACCAACGCCAACATCCTGTTTGGCAAGCTGCAAGCGACGGCAGCCAGCGACCTGGGACTAGTAAACCAAGGAACGTTCTTCGGTGTGGCAGGCAACGAGACCAACTGGCTGGCCGCCGCCAACTGTGCCGGTTCCGAGGGCGGAAAACTGTTGTCCCCGCAATCGATAGCCATTGCCACGGCAGCCTGCGACATGGAGGGACAGGACGGCGACATCATGCGCAAGACCATGCCGTTCGCCCTCTTCTGGATACTGATGAACGGTCTCATGGTATTCCTGGGACTACACGTTATTTAAGGGAAAAGGGAACAGTGAAAAGTGAAAAATTTGCTGCCGCTGTCCCAATGTGAGAATTAACACTTATTACATTAAATGATGAAAATAGGACTATTTATCCCCTGCTACGTGGATGCCGTCTTCCCCGAGGTTG
>CAMOQW010000078.1 GCA_946623195.1 uncultured Prevotella sp. | reverse complement strand
ATGAAGAAAGACGATGAAAAGCATTACGACATCGTCTATACGGCTTTGGGCACCATCTACGAGAGTCGCGGCAACTACCGCATGGCCGACTATTATTACAAGGACGCGCTGAAGAATGTAGAGCCTAACGATACTGGGGCTCTCATCAGCATCTATTCGCGCTTAGCATCGCTGAAGGTAGCACGCGAACCCTTGGAGGCCCAGAAATACAATGAGAAATTCGGTGCCTTGTCAGCGAAATACTTAGATTATTATAAGGTGTATCTGGCACTCAAAGGCGAAATATACTTCTACTTAGAGGATAAGAAGAACTTTAACCAGACATACGACAAGTTTACCCGGTTCCTCAAGGATCATCCCGGATTGGACGACTATGGCGTGGATGTCATGAAGATGGCAAACGCTGCCATGAACGGAAACTTTGCACAGGCCATCAGCTTGTTAGGCGACGACCCCACCCATTCGGATGACTTACGCCAGCTCGACCAGTTGGGGAAAGTCTATGAGATGATGGGACGCTACGATATGGCGCTGAAGGCTTCGTCAAGACGCCGCGACCTGCGCGACTCGCTGAACAGCAACCTGCTGTTCAACAACCTCAACCAGGTGAATGCGGAGATGGGGCTGCTGAAACTGAGCGAACAGACGGCTCTGGAGCGTGAAGAAATGGTCAGGAAGGCCGCCAAAGAGCGCGAAATGTGGCTCATCGTCACCATTGCGCTGCTGCTGGTGGGTATAGGTCTCATCGTCTGGCGCTACCTGACGCGCCGTGCCTATCAGAAGCGGCTGCTCAAGCAGAACAAGGAACTGGAGATAGCCCTTGACCATGCCCAGGAGTCGGACCGCATGAAGACCGCATTCATCGAGCACGTGAGCCATGAGATACGCACGCCGCTGAACGTCATCACGGGCTTCGCACAGGTGATTACCAATCCCGACTACCAGCTGGACGAGGAAGAGCGCAACAGTATGCTGAACGACATCAGCAAGAATACCATCGAGATTACCAACATCGTGAATGAACTCCTGGAGGTGGCCGAAGATGAAAGCCGTGAGCACTATCAGCGCGAAGACTCCGTAGACGTCAACCAGCTGTGCCAGGAAGTAATGGCCCAAGCCGCTATACTGAACAACGGCCGGCTGGCACTTCAGTACAAGAACCTGCTGGACGACGGCTATCTGCTGCGCACCAACCGGCAGGCGCTGACCAAGATACTGGCCCAGCTGATGAAGAACGCCGTGAAGTTCACCGACGAAGGTACGGTGGAGCTGAAAGTCAGGGAGCATGCCGGCAATGGCGGCGTGGAATTCACCGTCACCGACACCGGCATCGGCATTGCCCAGGAGAACCAGGAGAAGGTGTTTGAGCGCTTCTACAAGGTAGACAGCTTCAAGCAGGGACTGGGATTGGGACTAACCATGAGCCGCAAGATGGCAGAACTGCTGGACGGCAGCCTGCAGATTGACAAGAGCTACCAGAAGGGCACGCGCTTCATCCTGGTGCTACCGTCCTGACGGCTGCTAATGGCTGCTACCGTCCTGACACGATTTTCTTGATTTCGTTGAGCTTGTTCAGCGCCTCCAGGGGCGTGAGATTGTTGACGTCAAGCCCCAGGATTTCATCGCGCACCTGGCAGAGTACGGGGTCGTCCAACTGGAAGAAGCTGAGCTGCATACCCTCGCGGCTCTGCGCAATCTCGGCCGTAGGCTTACCCACGCCGCCCACCTTGGCATTATCGGCCTCCAGCTGCTTCAGGATGACGTTGGCACGCTTGACGATAGACTTCGGCATACCTGATATTTCGGCCACGTGGATGCCGAAGGAGTGCTCCGACCCGCCTTTCTCCAGCTTTCGCAGGAAAATGACCTTGCCCTCCACCTCCTTGACCGACACGTTGTAGTTCTTGATGCGCTGGAAGTTCTTCTCCATCTCGTTCAGCTCGTGATAGTGGGTGGCAAAGAGCGTGCGGGCCCTGGCTTTCGGCTGTTCGTGCAGGTATTCCACGATGGCCCAGGCAATAGAGATGCCGTCGTAGGTGCTGGTGCCTCGTCCCAGCTCGTCAAAGAGCACCAGCGAGCGCGGCGTCACGTTGTTGAGGATGTTCGACGCCTCCGTCATCTCCACCATGAAAGTCGACTCGCCCAGCGAGATATTGTCTGAGGCTCCCACGCGGGTGAATATTTTGTCCACCAGACCGATTCTGGCGCTCTCTGCTGGCACGAAGCTGCCTATCTGGGCCAGCAGCACGATGAGTGCCGTCTGGCGCAGCAGAGCGGACTTACCGGCCATGTTGGGTCCTGTTATGATGATGATTTGCTGTCGCTCGCTGTCCAGCAGGATGTCGTTGGGAATATAGCGCTCGCCGACGGGCAGCTGTGTCTCGATGACTGGATGGCGCCCCTGTCGGATGTCGATGATGCAGGAATCGTCAATGACGGGTCGGACGTAGTGGTTCTCCTCGGCAGTCTTGGCAGCCGAGAGCAGACAGTCCAGATGGGCAATGACGTTGGCATCCTGCTGCACCTGTGGTATGAACTGCTGGGCAAAGGTGACCAGCTGGGTGAAGAGTTGCTGTTCCAGGGCGAGTATCTTGTCTTCAGCACCCAGAATCTTCTCTTCATACTCCTTCAGTTCCTGCGTGATGTACCGCTCGGCCTGGGCCAGCGTCTGCTTGCGCACCCATTCCGGCGGCACCTTGTCCTTATAGGTGTTGCGCACCTCCAGATAGTAGCCGAACACATTGTTGTAGCCCACCTTCAGCGAGGCGATGCCCGTCTGCTGGGCCTCACGCTCCTGAATCTGCAGCAGATAGTCCTTGCCGGAATAGGCTATGTGGCGCAGGTCGTCCAGCTCCTGGCTGACGCCTTCACGCACCACCCCACCCTTCTGCACCAGCTGGGGCGGGTCGTTCTGTATCTCGCGCTCTATACGGTCGCGCAGCTCCTGGCAAAGGCCAAGGCGCTCGCCCACTCGCTTCAGCGATTCGTTGGTGGACTGCTGACAAGCAGCCTTGATGGGCTCGATGGCTTGCAGGGCCACCTTCAGCTGCACCATTTCGCGAGGCGACACGCGGCCTACGGCAATCTTCGACACGATGCGCTCCAGGTCGCCCATGCGCTGCAGCTGGTCGTCGATGCACGCACGGAAGTCTGGTTCGCGGAAGAAGTAGTCCACGATGTCGAGCCGGCGGTTGATGGGCTGCTCGTCCTTCAGCGGGAATACCAGCCAGCGGCGCAGCAGGCGGCCGCCCATGGGCGATACCGTGCGGTCAATGACGTCGAGCAGCGACTTGCCGTCTTCCTGCATCGTGCTGACCAGCTCCAGAGAGCGCACCGTAAACTTGTCGAGCCGGACGTAGCGCTCCTCTTCTATGCGTGAGATGCTGGTGATATGGCCTATCTGCGTGTGCAGTGTCTGTTCCAGATACTGCAGGATGGCTCCGGCGGCTATGATGCCACTCTTCAGGTGGTCTACGCCGAAGCCCTTCAGCGACTTCACCTGGAAGTGCTTGTAGAGCTTCTGGTGGGCCGTCTGTTCGGTAAACACCCAGTCGTCCAGCTGGAAGGTGACCAGACGGGTGCCGAAGTAGCGCTCGAAGTCTTTCCGTCGGTCACGGTTATAGAGCACCTCCTTGGGCTGGAAGTTGCCGATGAGCTTCTCCACGTAGTCGTAGGTGCCCTCGCCGGTCAGGAATTCACCCGTAGAGATGTCGAGGAAGCTGACACCGCAGGCCGCCTTGCCGAAGTGTACGGCACAGAGGAAATTGTTCTCCTTGTAGTTCAGCACCGTGTCCTGCATGGCCACACCGGGGGTCACCAGCTCCGTGATGCCTCGCTTGACGAGCTTCTTGGTCAGTTTGGGGTCTTCCAACTGGTCGCAGATGGCCACGCGACGTCCGGCACGGATGAGCTTGGGCAGATAGGTGTCCAGGGCATGATGGGGGAAGCCGGCCATCTCGTCGCCCTTCGCCCCTGCCCCATTGTTACGATGTGTCAGTGTGATGCCCAGAATCTGAGAAGCCACTACGGCATCGTCGCAATAGGTTTCATAGAAGTCGCCACAACGGAACAGCAGCAGTGCCTCAGGGTATTTGGCCTTGAAGTCGAAGAATTGTTTCATCATCGGAGTAAGCTCCTTGCCGTCTTTCTTTGCCATAGTCTGTTTTGTCAATTTTCGCGCAAAGTTACGAAAAAAGCTTGTAAAAGCGAAGCTATTTTGGAAGATTAACGCAATTCGGCCTAAAATAAAGGCAAGACGGGGAAGAACGAGGAAGTTCAATTTGGGTCAAATAGCAAATAGGGAAGGATTGGTGAAGGAGTTAGGTTGCCAAATCGTAACCCAAAAGATGGGTTCTGAGGCGGGTGAAAATCCAAAAACGACAATGCAAATTGGGACAGAATGGCGCACTTTACACCATCCTTTCAAAGCCCGTTTCTTATTCCGCAAACTGCTACATTTTGCATAGTGATGGATGCCAAAAAAGAAAGTAGTTTTGCAGCCAAAATTAAAAACGGAGTAAGAAACATGAGAAGTACTTTTAACATTCTGTTCTATGTGAACAAGAGTAAGGAGAAGAACGGTGTGGTGCCAGTAATGGGCAGGGTAACGATTAACGGAACACAATCACAGTTCAGTTGCAAGAAGACGATTCCGCTTGGCATCATTCAAGGACATCAAGATAGCATAACAACTAGAGAGGCACAAAAACTTCAAAGCAGAAAGACGAATGATTAGCGATAGTCTGTCATCCGTCTTTCTGCGTTATATTCCCTCTGCACACGAACCACTAACGGCTCTATTCCTGAAGCGTTCGTCTGCTTACCTTCAGTATTTGCGCCACCTCTCTGTCTGTCAAATAGCGTTCACCATCTAATAATGGACGGTAGTTGCCGTTTACCTTCTTATAGAGTGCAAGAATCTCTTTCATGTTCTCTAATGCGTTCTTCACTCCAGCATTATGCGGCATTATTAGTTCATTCATAGGCTGCACGTTTTGAGGTTATACATCTTACCATTCTTATCCCTACCAGCCACAACATGAAGAATACGCTCCACATCCTCAGGTTTATAGTACACCTTGTGATTGATTTGAGAATAGGCCAGCGTCCCATTATCTCGTAAAGTCTGTAATGTCCTTGGACTGATGTTCAGCATTTGGCACACGTCCTGATTGTCGAGCCATTCGCCCAACCTTTTGTCATTACTTATACTGGCCATTTCCTTCATTTTTGTGACGAAACTGTTGAAGCTTGTCAGCAGTTCCTCGTAGGTACTGCGCTCAATTGATATAACTTCCATGTTTTATTTGGTTTTTGTAATTTGCGGGCAAAGGTATATCATGATTTCCAGAGAGGCTCATTCTGAAAATTCCTTATTGTGAAATAACAATTCAGGGAAACAAAAACCTAATGCCTGCCGAGCTTGCTCATCAGAAAGCAGACAAGCATTTTTGTGTGGCACTCCACAGAAAAGTGCGTATTAGGCTACACCCTTCTATGGCATTTCATGCTGTATTCTGTGCGGAATGATGTCATATTCAAGTGGAAAAGCTATCAATTATCTTAATTTATGTTCACAATTCATCATGTCCTCGGTTTTATTTCATATCTTTGTGCACGAAACGCCCAATGTTGGGCAGGAATAACTAAAAGCAAATGGGAATTAAGAAATATAACAGGCTAAAGATTGTTTTGGCTGAGAAAGAAAAGACTGGCACATGGCTCTCAGAGCAGATGGGCCACAGCATCAGTACCGTTTCACGCTGGATGACCAATAAGGTGCAGCCTTCTGTGGAACAACTCTACGAGATTGCACGCCACCTCGATGTAGATGTGAGGGAATTATTAGTGTCGTCGAAGTTAACATAGAATATCTTTCTCAATAAGGAGTATTACACTTAATCAGTGCAGTTTTATTCTAACATATGCATAAAGGAAAATAGTATGATAGAGTATTCATCTAGTAGATTGTGTTTTAAGGCTGATGTTATTGAACCGTTGAACAATTACGATATATTCGCGGTACATACTCCTTGTGGCGTTTTTCAGATGACAAAGGCCGAGTTCTACAATACATTCCCCAATATTGTAAAAACAGAGAGTTATCAGAAAGGAAGATTGTATAGCATGAAATCTCCAACCAGAAAAGCAATGCAATTCCTGACTGATGCTCCACCCAATTTGAAAATAAAGACGAAAGTCCATAAGCCCATAAGAGACCTAATAGGAAATGATATCCGTGAAAAGATTAGGGAAATAGGTCGCCTATGGAAAATGTCAAAGCATAATCCACATATAGATAATGATGTGTTACAGAATTGGGAGCATGTGATTGATGAGTGGATAGCTGACAACAATATGCCATTGATTATAAGAAAGAATACAAACAAGAGGGGACAATCATTCATTCACCCCAGCGGTCGTGAAGTTATCGTGAGTGACAACACCTTTGCAATTTGGGTTTATTATTGTGTAATGAATGGCAAGATATACACACTAAGCCAACTCAAGGAGATGTTATCATGCAATGAGATACCAATGGTTTTCATGCAAACGAAAGATATTTTGGAGAAAGGCAAATATACCAAACCTTTAGGAGTTTACTCA
>CAMOQW010000077.1 GCA_946623195.1 uncultured Prevotella sp. | reverse complement strand
TGTTCCTGGCGATATCATCAGCCTACACATCACTCCGATGGCTTCAGACTGGAAGGTCCAGATTGTCGAGGGTCACTGGGGCCCCACCTATGCCAGCATCTGTAGCGTTGGCAACGACACCGAGGGTGGCAAGTTCAAAGAGTACGATCTAGAGGCCAACAAGGGCTACTTCAATCTTGAGGTTACTCAGGAAATACTCGATGCAGCATACAAAGTTGGCGGCTGGGGCGGCGTCTTCGTGCTGAATGGCGACAATGTTGTCGTTGACAAGATTACCACTACGCACTATGAGTCTGTAGAAGAAACCCTGTGGGAAGGCGATGCTGTTGTCGACGACTGGGGCAACCAGCCGTACGTCCTCTCCGATGGCGGTGCAGAGTTGGCAGCTGTCGACGCCAAGGCTGGCCAGACGCTGTACTTCTACCTCACTCCTATGGAGGATAACTGGAAGATTCAGTTCGTTGAGGGTCACTGGGGTCCCACCTACGCAAGCATTTGTAACTCCGGTAACGACACCGAGGGTGGCAAGTTCACCGAGTATGACCTTGCTGGTAATAAAGGTAAGTACGGACTCACACTCACCCAGGAGATGCTCGACGCAGCATACAAAGTTGGCGGCTGGGGCGGTGTCTTCGTGCTCAACGGTGACAACGTTAAATGTACCAAGATAACTATAGAATAATAAAACACTATTCCGATTATGAAACTGAAAAATATTATCAATACACTGTCTCTTGCAGCTGTGGCACTTGTTGCCACAGCCTGCCAGGACACAGATGCTCAGGTTAACATTACTGAAACTGATGCACCACACTTCGTTTCAGCAGAACTCACAGAAGAGAAACCGGTTTTCTTTGGCGAAACAACCATCAAGGTGACTTTCGACAGGTATATCGGCTTCGCTACCAAGAACGCCAGCCAGGTGACCATCAACGGAGCCGCTGTCGACAAGGCTTGGGTGGCCGGTGCTGCCAAGGAGCTCACCATCACCAAGACGCTGGATTTCTGCGACAAGATCCAGCTGCACATTCCTGCCGGCCTGGTCATCGGTCCTCAGCAGAAGCCTTACGGTGAGGACATCGACGTAACCTTCAGCACGAAAGAGATGCCCAGCAACAATGCTACGGCCATGACTCAGAAACTGGGCTGGGGCTGGAACCTGGGTAACCACTTCGACACCTCCGGCGAAGCCATCAGTAAGGGCTGGGGCTACTGGGACCAGGTGGCAACACTGACCGCTGCCCCCTTCCAGACGCTGGCCAATGCCGGTGCCAAGTCAGTACGTATCCCGACGACATGGACTGACCACATGGACGACAGCAACGTGATTGATGCTGCCTATCTGGACGAGGTGGCTGCCGTTGTCGACAAGGCCATTGCCGCCAATCTGAACGTGATTCTGAACACTCACCACGACTCCTTCGAGACCGACTTAGGCGAAGCTGCCAAGGATGCTGAGGTGGCCAAGAAGGACTCTACCCTCATTGCCGACCTCTGGAAGCAGGTGGCCACCAAGTTTGCCGGCTATGGCGAGCAGCTGATCTTCGAGACCTTCAACGAGATTCATGCCGGCGACAACTGGAACGGCGGCACTGACGAAGAGTACGACCTGCTGAACAAGTGGAACCAGTATGCCGTAGATGCCATCCGTGCCACCGGAGGCAACAATGCCACCCGCTGGATTGGCGTGGCCGGCTATGCTGCCAACATCGACATGACCATCGACCATCTGGTATTGCCTAACGATCCCGCCAACAAGCTGATGGTGGCCGTACACAACTACGACCCGTACAACTTCTGCACACAGCCATACGCCGCTGGCGACGTGGCTCCCATGTGGGGACACACCTCCGATGCTTCCGGCGCTGACGAGCTGGCCGTCATCAACATGCTCTACAAGCTGCGCAAAGCCTACATCGAGAACGACATCCCCTGCTACTTGGGCGAGTATGGCTGCGTCTACAGAAAGACGGATGCCGAGAATGCCTTCCGTGCCTACTATCTTGAGTTCTTCTGCCGTGCTGCCAACCTGGCCGGCATCCCCATGTTCATCTGGGACAACAACACCAAGGCGACCGGCAACGAGGGCGAGAGCTTCGGTTACATCGACCATGCTGACGGCAGCTGGCTGAACGATAGCGAGACGCTGGTTCCCACCATGATCAAGGCCTGCACGAGCACCGACAGATCGTATGGCTTCCAGACAATCTGGAGCAAGGCTCCGGCCGCTTACTAATCAACAACGATTCTTTTATCATAGGGAAGGCAGGCCCGCTGAGTGCCTGCCTTTCTTCATAGAAAACAACTTATGAACAAGACTCTTATCATCACAATGGCCCTTGCTGCATCTGCTTTGGCATCATGCGGCGACAAGAACAAGGCCGAGGACCCGTTGGCAGAGAGCGGACGAACACAGCGGACCGAGAACCTGCTGACCAACCTGAAGGCCATGAGCGACAGCGCGGTATATATGTTCGGACATCATGACGACACGGTGTATGGCATAGGATGGGAGGCTGACTACGACAACGACTCCACCATCCACAGCAAGTCGGACGTGAAGAGTGTCTGCAACGACTACCCCGCCCTGCTGAGCTTTGACCTGGGGCGCATTGAACTGGGAGGCGACAGGAATCTGGACGGCGTGCCCTTCAGCCGCATCCGTCAGGAGATTATCGCACACTTCAACCGGGGAGGCATGGTGACGCTCTCCTGGCATGCAGACAATCCGCTCAGCGGCGGAACAGCATGGGTGGCCGACTCGCTGAAGGACGTTGAGACCAGGACGGTGGCTGCTGTTCTGGAAGGTGGCCAGAAGCACGACGTGTTCCTCACGTGGCTCGACAAGGTGGCCGACTTCCTGAACTCGCTGGAGACCCCGTACGGTGTAAAAGTACCGGTTTTATTCCGCCCTTGGCACGAGCACACGGGGTCCTGGTTCTGGTGGGGACAGCAGCACTGTACGGCAGAACAGTACAAGGCCCTCTGGCAACTGACTGAAGAGCGGTTGAAACAGAAAGGTGTGGTGAATGCGCTGTATGCCTACTCGCCCGGTACTGAGGCTGATGGCGACGCAGCAAAATACCTGGAGCGCTATCCCGGCGACGAGCTCATCGACCTGTTGGGATTAGACTGCTACTGCTTTGCACCGGAGGCTGACACTACGCAGATTGCCCAGTACACGGAGCATCTGGCGAAGAACCTGAAGATGGTGTGTGCCATTGCCAAGCAGCACCAGAAGGCTGCTGCCCTGACGGAGACGGGCTATGAATGCCTGAAGACCGACAACTGGTGGACACAGACGCTGGCTCCGGTGCTGGCCCAACAGCCCGTCTGCTACGTCCTGGTTTGGCGCAACGCCCACAACCGGCCCAACCACTTCTTTGCTCCCTACCCCGGACAACGCTCTACGTCAGACTTCGTCCGTTTCTATAACGACAAGCGGACATTGTTCCTTAGCGATGTCAACGGACTGTATCTGCAGAAATAGAAAAAGAGAGAGAGGCTCACCGGCCTCTCTCTCTTTCTATTTAACGTTGCTCATCCGTTCCACCTATTTAACTATTTAACGCTGCTCATCCGCTCCACCTGTTCTTTGACGACTGCCAGTGTGGTGGTGTCTGTCACGAAGACGCTGTTCAGCCCCTGGGCTTCCTGAGCGGGGTCGTTGGTGTAATCGTCGCCCACCTGCCATTGCTCATGCTTAGGTAGGGCATAGCCGCCCCAGCCCCAGAAATTGCAACCGGCAAACTTGCCTCCCTGTTCGGCATTGTCGGCCACCAGCGAGAATACAAACTTGTAATAGCCGTCGCGACCCTTCGTGGGCGTATCGAGGGTAAACTTGAAGCCGTCGCGCGGATAACCGAACTCCTCCATCACCAAGGGCTTGTTCAGACTGTCGCAGATAGCCAGATGGCGGTTGATGTAGTCTTCGGTATTCTCGCAGGCTTGCGGCAAGTGCTCTATCAGCGAGTCGGGCTTGGCCCAGCCCCAGTTGTAGGGCCACAAGTGGACATTACAGTAGTCGATGTTCTCGTCGCCGCAAATGCGGGCATAAGAGCCGTAATCGTTCTCGCAGCCCCACGAGCCCTCGCTGCCGACACTAATCAGATGGTTCCGGTCCAGCGAGCGAATCAGGGCAGAAGCCTCACGGAGCCACTTCTCGAAGGCCGGCAGTGCCTCCTTCGAAAAGGCGCGCGGCTCGTTGCCTATCTGCCACGACATGATGGCCGGGTCGTCTACATATTTCTTTCCGGTATAGCGATTGGTGCGCGAAATGATGAAACGCACGTAGTCGTAGAACAACTGGTGGGCCTTCTCGTTGGTGGCATATTTCGACATAGCCTCCATAAAGGCGGGATAGCCCACATCGTCAGGGCGCGGCTGCTTGCCGGCACCAGCATGCTCCAGATAGAAGCCATAGCCCCCACTCCACTCCCACGAATTGTTGAGGTAGAGCACGGCCACCATCTGCCGCTTACCCATCTCCATCAGCAGATAGTCCAGACCGGCCAGGATGGTGTCGTTGTAGACGCCCGGACTGACTTGCAGCGTGGGTTCCACCTTGGTCTTCACGCCGCGTTCACCGTCAGAGCCCACCAGAATGCGCAGGTTGTCGATGCCCAGCGCCTTCATGGCATCCAGCTCCCTGGCCAGCCGGTCACGGTCGCCGCCCTGCCCTTCCGAACCGAGGATGGCGCCATACCAGAAATTAGTGCCTACATAATAATAGGGCTTGCCGGCACGCACGAAATGGCCATTCTCCACACGCACGAAGTCACTCTCTGCCTGTTTCTGCTGCTGACAGGCCATCGCCAGTGCTGCCACAGCGGCCCATAAGATGAGTTGTTTCATCATGTATTTCGAAATTACTCAGCGGCAGCTTTAGCAATCTCTATCGCAGTGATGAAGACATTCGTACCGCTCTTCGAGCGAGCCAGACGGATGGTCTTGCTGCCAACAGCTTCCGACAGGTCGTAAACGTTGGTGTTGGGCTCCTGGCCATAGTCGGCATGAATGTTGTTCCACGTCACGTCGCTGCCCTCATCAATCGTTGCTTCATTCTCGAACAGGATATACAGGTTACCATTGGCATCGGTATCCTTATTCCGGTATGCCGTAATGGAAAGCATGTCGCCCTCTGCGATAGGCTCGTCCAGCGTGATGGTGATGTTGTCGGTCTCGATATTAGCCTTCTTGGAACTGACACGAATAGTGTAATAACCTGAATTTAAATAATTTACACTCTCGGCATCAGCACCATTGCCAACGACGGTACCTCCGACAACGGTAGCACCCTCCTCGCCACCAATCCAGGAGAACAAGGGACCCTGCTCTATGGGATCGTCAACAGCGGGTTCCACAGCACCATTGGAAGGGTTGTCCTCTACCACACATGATGATACACTTGCTGTCAGTGCAAAAGCAAACAGCAGACTTACGAAATAACTTAATTTTTTCATTTTGGTTTGTTTTTAATTAATAAACTTGTTTTTAAATCAATAAGTAGTGTTACTGTCTGCAAAGATACTAATTTATTCATTCTCCTCCAAAAAAATAAGGACTTTTTTCGCTTTGCAGCATAGCTATCCAAACATTACATCACTACATGAGTGCCCACCAAAAGACTATGCCGTCAGTGCCGTCATTGATGTTATTACACTGAAAGTCAATGTGGTACAGGCGGCACAGTCTACCTTCCTGTGTGCTGTCAGTGTGCTGCACCCACCTGGCCAATGCCTTGCTGACAGGGAAGAATGCCTTGCTGACAGGGAAGAATGCCTGGCTGACTAGGGAAGAATGCCTGGCGGACAGGGGAAGAACCTGCCTTTTTCTATCGTTTGCGTAGGCGCAAACATTTGTTCGCAATGGCGCAAACGATAGTGCGCGTTAGCCCAAATTCAACCGTTTTTTCCGGACAGAGGGTGGCTAAGAAACGGCACACTGACGGCACAGTAGTTTTGTTCCTATATACCGATTTGTCTACACTTCCGTATAGATGTCTGTATGTCCCATTTTCGACTTCATCAGTTTTGGATTCTCGCCCTCTGTCCATGCGTTCAGCAACTTGCGGGCAGAGAATTTAGTCAGCCCGGCATGATAGGCAAAGAGGCTGACGGTGGTATAGCCCCGTTGGAGGCATTTCTGTAACACTTCTTCCAAGTGTGCCGGGTCAGCCAGCACTTGATGGACGTTGGGATTGTCTATGCGCAGGAATCCGTCGTAGAGCCATT
Organism: uncultured Prevotella sp.; assembly: GCA_946623195.1. Next base: position 392 of record CAMOQW010000077.1, on the reverse strand, counting down.
TCCCAATGGCCTTGTTCCACGTTTTGCCGGGGTTGTAGTCTACCCCGTCAAGTTCGACGTCACTGTTCCTTACCTGGTCAGGGTTGGTAATCTCGCGCTTTAGGGACAGCTTCGGTACAAACGAGCCAATGGGCGTATCGATTCTATAGCCTTGGGCCATCAGCTCTGCGGCTCCTTTAAGGAAGGCCTTGAAGGCCCACTCTATCTCACCACTGCGTGTCTGATAGTATTTGGCACAGAATTCGTCTACCCCCTCGATGCTCATCTTCAGGCCTTTGGCTGGTCGGGCATAGACGATGTATCCACCGTCCTTCCCTTTTGCTGGGGTCGGATAGACTTCGTATGGGAATCCACTTTTCTTTTTGGGCATAGGGCATAGGTACAAAAGTTCC